>NZ_JCARSY010000003.1:0-250965 GCF_059641415.1 Vibrio rubrogenes | reverse complement strand
TGAGCCTCAAAGCATTTGTTTAGCACTTGAAGCGGACGGACATTTTAGCGAGATAAATCTTGGTGTCAAACACTTTTTTCTTCTCTTTTGTTGAGCCTTTAAAACTCAAAATCCGTCGTTGAATCGAGACTCAGTCCCGAGACAACGAGGCGCATTATATGGCGTTAATTTAACTTGGCAATAGCAAAAACTATAAATTCTTTCTTTTTTCGTCCAACAGATTAAATATCAATCGAAGCGATTAATTTTTTAGCGATTTTATTCGAGTTATTACTTTTTTAGTTCCCACCAACGAAAAGAGGCGCCATCAGACACCCCTTCTTTATGATTTCAATCCAACCAATCTACTGCGACATCACAATCTGACTATCTTCAACTGACAGACGAATGGGTATCCCAGGTAGCAATGCTCCACTAAGAATTGATTTTGCCAGTGGGTTCTCGACTGATTGCTGTATGGCTCGTTTTAGTGGTCTCGCACCATAAACCGGGTCATACCCAACTTGGGCAATCAGTTCTAATGCAGCGTCTTCAACTTCAAGATCGTAGTCTTTTTCCTGCATTCGCTGACGTAAGTGCTCAATTTGAATCGATGCAATAGACTTAATCTGCCCTTTACCCAGTGGATGAAATACAACGCATTCATCAATCCGGTTTAGAAATTCGGGACGAAAATGTTTACTGACCACATCCATCACCTGCTCTTTCATACTGTCATAATTCAGTTCTTTAAAATGTTCCTGAATCTGTGATGAGCCTAAATTAGAAGTCATGATCACCACGGTATTGCGAAAATCGACGGTTCGACCTTGGCCGTCAGTTAAGCGTCCATCATCTAAAACCTGAAGTAAAATATTGAAGACGTCGGCGTGTGCTTTTTCGACTTCATCCAACAAAATGACAGAGTAAGGTTTTCTGCGGACCGCTTCAGTCAAATACCCACCTTCTTCGTATCCGACATAACCAGGAGGTGCTCCTACCAAACGTGCAACGGAATGTTTCTCCATAAATTCAGACATATCGATCCGAACCATGGCATCATCACTGTCAAACATAAAGTTGGCGAGTGTTTTACACAGTTCTGTTTTACCAACCCCTGTTGGTCCCAAGAATAGGAATGAACCTATTGGTCGATGGGGATCAGATAAACCGGCTCGACTGCGACGTATTGCATTGGATACAACCTCAACGGCTTCAGCTTGTCCAATAACCCGTTTATGCAGCGCATCTTCCATGCGTAGCAGTTTTTCTTTTTCAGCTTCAAGCATTTTGGAAACAGGGATTCCGGTCTGTCTGGACAGAACTTCTGCAATTTCAGCATCCGTGACTTTATTCTTCAGCAGCGTCATTTCCTGCATTTCAGCCTGAGCTGCGAGATCCAGTTGTTTCTCTAATTCGGGAATCCGGCCATACTGGAGTTCCGACATACGATTCAGGTCAGTCGCTCTTCGAGCAACTTCCAGATCTAAACGAGCCTGTTCAAGTTCAGCTTTAATATGTTGAGTCCCTGAAAGAGCTGCTTTTTCAGCATTCCAGATCTCCTCTAACTCCGCATACTCGCGTTCTTTCTCTTGCAGTTCATCGTTGATGATATTCAGTCGTTTTTCACTGGCATCATCATGCTCATTACTGAGTGCCTGCTGCTCGATTTTTAACTGTACAATTTTGCGTTCCAGCTTATCCAATGCTTCTGGTTTTGAATCGATTTGCAGGCGGATACTTGAAGCTGCTTCATCAATTAAATCAATCGCTTTATCGGGAAGTTGCCGATCCGAGATGTATCGGTGAGAGAGACTTGCTGCCGATACGATCGCCGGGTCAGTAATTTCAACGTGATGATGGAGCTCGTAACGTTCTTTCAAACCACGTAAAATCGCCACCGTGTCTTCAACACTCGGTTCAGAGACCAACACTTTCTGGAAACGGCGTTCAAGCGCGGCATCCTTTTCAATATATTGGCGATATTCATCCAAGGTTGTGGCACCGACACAGTGAAGTTCTCCTCTGGCTAATGCCGGTTTCAACATGTTACCAGCATCCATAGAGCCTTCACCCTTACCGGCACCGACCATAGTATGCAGTTCATCAATGAACAGAATGACGTTCCCTTCTTCTTTAGCGAGCTCATTCAGGACAGACTTCAAACGTTCTTCAAATTCACCCCGATATTTCGCACCGGCCACCAAGGCCCCCATATCCAGAGAAAGCACGCGACGTCCGCGCAGCCCTTCAGGCACTTCACTATTGATAATCCGCTGCGCTAATCCTTCCACAATGGCAGTTTTACCCACACCGGGTTCACCGATAATCACCGGATTATTCTTGGTCCGGCGCTGCAGAACCTGAATCGTCCGTCTGATCTCATCATCACGACCAATAACAGGATCCAGTTTGCCCTGCTCTGCACGCTCAGTCAGATCTATTGTATATTTCTCAAGTGCCTGACGTAGCTCTTCTGCATTCGGGTCATTAATTTTCTGTCCACCGCGAATTTTTTCGATCGCCTCTGATACTTTTTTATCAGTCAAACCGATCTCTTTCAGTAATTGTCCGAGCGGGCCTTTGTCTTCTAACGCAGCGAGAAGAAAAATTTCGGAAGAGATATAAGCGTCTTGTCGTTTCTGGGCAATCTTGTCACACATGTTTAAGAGTGTGCCCATTGTGTTGGATAGTTGAACTTCACCACCAATACCACTCACTTTAGGCAGCCGGTCGAGCATTTCTCCAAGTTTGGAGCGTAAATGCATGACATCGACATCCAGCATGGTCAATAGTGGTCGAATCGGGCTGCCATTTTGGTCGAGCAAGGCCACCATCAAATGGACGGGTTCTATATATTGATGATCACGCCCGAGTGCGAGTGACTGGGCATCGGAAATAGCAATTTGAAATTTGCTGGTAAATCGATCAAGACGCATATCTATCTCCTGTTTTCTACGGAGCAATAAAATTCACTGTTAGAAAAATGGATACGCCAGATCGTTTTTTCAAGGGGGAGTGTTCAAATTACCACCACAAAAAGATGGTTATTTGATCCAAATGAATGAAGCTTGTCTTCCCGTCACACCATCACGTCGGAAAGAAAAAAAGTTGTGTGCATCACTGTATGTACATAAGCCACTGACGGAAACCTGTTTAACACCGACGCGGTGCAGGCGTTGTCGCGCTAATTGCACCAGATCTGCGGACCACTTACCCTCTTGCTGGCGGGGTTCAAACGCTTGTTCTGCCATTGGATCGACTTGGATGAACGCAGCAACCACATCATCACCGACTTCAAAAGCAGTTTTACCGATCGCCGGCCCCAACCATACCATGACGTCTCCAGAAAAGCAGGAGACGGCTTGTTCAAGAATGCCGCCAGCCAATCCTCGCCAACCGGCATGAACCGCAGCAACTTCAGTCCCTGATGTATTGGTCATCAAAATAGGAAGACAATCTGCGGTCATCACTGCACAAACCACACCCGGCGTCCGGGTAAAAATCCCATCTGCCTCTACGATATCGGTCATAGGATGATCAATAACAAGGACTTGTGTTGAATGGGTTTGATTCATCCACACCGGTGCTGAAGGCATTTCCGCATACGCAATGACTCGCTGGCGGTTTTCCGCAACATGTTCCGGTGAATCACCGACATGCATCCCCAAGTTCAAACTTTGATATTTCCCAGCAGAAACACCGCATTGGCGTGTCGAAGACACCGCCCGAACATGTTGAGGAAGCTGCCAGTCAGGGATGATCATGATGAATACTCATCTTTTCCATATTTGTTGGTATCGTCACGTAATGCTTCGGTCAAAATCACCATATCTTCAGGAACCGGGGCATGAAATTCCAGTTCTTCTCCTGTGATCGGATGTTCAAACCGCAGCATCACCGCATGTAGCGCCTGACGATCAAAGTTTCTGATCAACGCCACCACATCGTCATCCGCGCCTTTGGGAATTCTGACGCGCCCGCCATAAGCAATGTCGCCCAGTAACGGATGCTGAATCGATGCCATATGCACACGAATCTGGTGAGTTCGTCCGGTTTCCAACCGCAGTCTAATCCGCGTATGTTCACGGAAATGTTCGGCTACCCGGTAATGCGTCACAGCGGGTTTTCCCATCGGTGACACAGCCATCAATGTTCGCTTGGTCGGATGCCGTCCAATCGGTTGTTCAACCAGACCACCAGCGGTCATCGTGCCAATTGCAATCGCTTCATATTCCCGGGTGATTTTGCGCTTCTGAAGCGCTCTGACCAAACGAGTCTGAGCCGGGACGGTCTTCGCTACCACCATCAAACCGGTGGTATCTTTGTCCAAACGGTGGACAATCCCCGCTCTCGGCACTTCCGCAATTTGTGGATAGTAATGCAGTAATGCGTTCAATACCGTGCCATCAGGCGTCCCGGCACCGGGATGAACCACAAAATCACGAGGTTTGTTGATCACCAGAATATCATCATCTTCATAGACAATATCCAAAGCAATATCCTGAGGCAGCCAGCGCTCTTCGTCTTCCAGTTCAGCGTGAAGGATAATTTCTTCCCCTCCCATGACTTTCTGACGCGGTTTAATTACAACCTCTCCATCGACTACCACTTTGCCGGCAAGTAGCCATTCTTTAAGACGAGAACGGGAAAAATCAGAAAACAGTTCAGCAATCGCCTGATCAAGGCGTTGTCCTAACTGGCTATCTCTTACGGTACTCTTTAATTCAATCTGCTGAGCCATATCGAACTTTTTAAAAAACAAGGAGACTAATAGTCCCTAGTATGGATAAAATGATGCCTTATTGTATCTGTTACCACAGAGAAAGTAACGTAACCTTTTTACAAAGAGAACTTTCACTGAACTATTTTGAATTAAAGGAAGCCACTTCTGACATGAAATACCAAGCTTTATCAGGTCTACTTGCGCTGATACTTCTCGCGGGATGCTCGAGCAGTAAACATATTGTTCCCGATATCCCCCCTTCACAACTCTATTCAGAAGCCAAAATCTCTTTGCAAAGCGGTAACTGGACCAGTGCAATTGAAAAATTGGAAGCCATGGACTCACGTTATCCGTTCGGTGCTTATTCAAAGCAGGTTCTGCTTGATCTGATTTACGCTTATTATAAAAGTGATCAGCTCGCGATGAGTCTGGCAACGATTGATCGCTTTATGCGTTTAAACCCGACTCACGATAAAATCGATTGGGTACTGTATATGCGGGGCTTAACCAACATGGCCCAAGACACTAACTTTATGCAGGAGCTATTTAATATTGATCGTTCGGATCGCGATCCTGGACCTGCGAAAGAAGCTTTTGCCGATTTTAAAAAATTACTTGAACGCTACCCAAACAGTCCTTATGCCAAAGATGCACATCAACGCCTTTTGGCTTTAAAAAACAGACTGGCTAATTACGATTTGGCGACGGCAGATTTTTATTTGAGAAGAGAAGCATGGATTGCAGCGATCAAACGTTGTCAGGAATTACAGAAAACCTTCCCGAATACTGAAGCCGCGAGAAAGTCATTACAAATACAATTGAAAGCTTACCAACAGTTAGGGTTAACTGACGCAGTGAAGCGAACGCAAACATTAATCAAATTAAACCCTATCGAATAATCACGAGTAAATTGAACAGACTGACGGATTGCTTTTCCTCATTTTTGGAAGAGCAATCTGTTTTTTGAAAAGGGGTAAACGAGTTGGCTGAGCAGCAGGTTTGATGACTTTTTAATTATTGATGGCTTTTTAACAAGCTGAGAAAAACCGCTAAAAAACAAATATTTTTCAGTTCAACCTTTCTCTAATCTAACGTGACGTAAAATATTCTCAACTCTTTTTTCACTTTCTCGCGATGACTCTTTGCGACAGATCACGTTTGGTTCGACGTCAGAATCCACCGCTCATTTAAGTGATGAACATCACATTTTTTCCATATCAAACAGGTAATCTGAAAGTAATCCAGATGGGATAGCTACAGAGGAATCACCTATGAATGTAAACATTATCGGTAAAAATATTGAAGTCACCTCTGCAATCCGCGAGCATATCGAAGGGAAAATCAAAAAACTGGAAAAATGGCAAGTTGATATCATTGGCTGTCAAACCACGTTTCAAGAAGAGCCGGATAAAAAGAAAAAGTTCGAAGCTGTTATTTCTATTCCCAAAGGACAACTGGTTGCCTCGGCCGTACACGAAGATCTCTATGTCGCTGTAAATGAAGTCGAACAGAAACTAGAACGTCAGCTCAATAAACTGAGACATAAACCAGAAGCAAGACGGACAGATAAAGACAAAATTGACCCATCTGAAATCTTGTAAAAATCAAATCATCCATCATTGTAAACAGCGCTGATTCAGCGCTGTTTTTTTGCTTGACGCCTTGTGACACCTTGCTTATTGTGTGACTAACGACCATTTTCAATTTTAGATTCATCCAGTGAATCAGCGCTGAAACTCCGAATCAAAATGACAATCATTGCGCATATAAAATAACAACTGGAGACCTCCTCTCTGTACGGAGGTCTTTTCTTATGAGGATATAATATGACGTCTCAGAAGTACTCTTTGCAGAATATTCGCTTAAGACTGAACGAGTTAGACGATCAGTTACTTCAATTACTCTCAGAACGCCGCAAATTGAGTATTGAAGTTGCCAAAAGCAAGGTGGAAACCGCCAAACCCGTGCGCGATGCCGACAGAGAGCAACAATTACTGGTTAAACTGATTAATAATGGCAAAGAAAAATACCAGTTAGATGCCCCCTATATTACTAAAGTGTTTTATACCATCATTGAAGATTCTGTCTTACTACAACAAAACTATTTACAGAATTTAGCCAACCCAGTGCACAGAAAACCGACCTCCCGCGTCGCATTTCTGGGGGCAAAAGGCTCCTATTCACATTTGGCAACTCGTGAATATTTTAGTCGGAAAAATGTCGAACTGATTGAGATGAATAGCGAGCAGTTCAAAGATGTGACCAAAGCAGTTGAATCAGGACATGCAGATTACGGTGTATTACCGATCGAAAATACCAGTTCAGGCTCAATCAACGAAGTGTACGACCTGCTTCAGCGCACAACATTACACATCGTCGGTGAGTTAACCTTACCAATAGAACATTGCCTGCTGGCAACACAAGATATTTCTCTGGAAGATATTCGGGTGCTTTACTCTCATCCACAGCCACTGCAACAGTGCAGTGAGTTTTTAGGTTATATGGATCATGTCACACTCGAATCTTGCATCAGTACCGCAGATGCAATGCAGAAAGTCAAAGAGATGAACCGCCATGATGTTGTCGCGATCGGTAATGCTTCCAGCGGAAAGCTGTACGGATTACAACCAATCAAATCTAATATTGCCAATCAAACCGAGAACTATACCCGCTTCATTATTGTGGCTCGCAAGCCGGTCGAAGTTTCCTTACAGATCCCCGCCAAAACAACGCTCATTATGGCAACATCTCAAGAAGCCGGCGCTCTGGTTTCAACACTTCAAGTGTTGCAAAAGCTGGGAATTAATATGACTAAACTTGAGTCAAGACCGGTGATGGGCAATCCCTGGGAAGAAATGTTCTATGTTGACTTAGCTGCTCATTTAGCGTCTACCGAAATGCAAAAAGCCTTGGAAGAATTGACCCGATTAACGAAGTTCCTCAAAGTGCTGGGGTGCTATCCGATTGAAAATGTAAAACCGACGCAAGTGGAACAATATTGAGAAATTGGTGATTTCCACTTTGATATAGCTGACAATACGACATCGACAACATAGAATGAATTTGTACAAATGAACGCTCTCACCCAAACATAGTCTTTTGTCGTATTGTTATCTTAAATACAGGATAAAGTAGCAAATAGCGCCTACCTCATCTTTAGGATCGGCATACGTCAGGTTCGAACGCATAAATGATGGTTAAAAAACTAGTTAGAATACTGATTATTACCCTTGCTGCTTTTCCCTTAACAGCTACCGCTTCAGAACTTAATATTTATCTGTGGGAAGATACGCTATCAAAACATGTCATATCAGAATGGCGTAAATATTTTAATATCCCTTTACATTTATTCCATTTTGACAATGATGATGAACGTAGTCTGCTCATGCTGAAAAGTTTTCAGCTTCCTTTTGATATCATTGTCTTGGATAATGTTTCTGCCCAAATTTTTGCCCGTCAGGATGCTTTTGAGGATCTGTCATCACTAGAAAACCGTCAATATATCGATCCTCGTTGGAATCAAGTTTGCGGGACACACGCCATCCCTTATTTTTGGGGAGTGTTGGTATTGTCTATAGAGAAAATAAAGTACCTTCACCACCGCGAACATGGTCTGAGTTCATGAATCCACCACCTGCGGTCAAAGGACACATCGGCATGATACAAGATAGTGTCGAAACATTATTACCTTTCCTATATTCACAGCACTTATCTCCGCTAACGGATTCTTTATCTGAGTTGAAAGCCGCTTATCATACAATGGAACGTTTCAACGCCAATATTATCACTTATGAATATGCACTCAGCTACGTGAGAAGCAATAAAGATAATGATAATCTTTACATGGCATTAGGATATAGTGGCGATCAATATTCTCTCAATCGCTATTTTCATAATAACAACTGGAAGTTTATCACACCTGCCGGCCCCATATTTATTTGGGTCGACTGTATGGCAATCAATAGTAATTCAGAAAATAAAACAGCGGCCAAAGATTTTCTGAATTATCTGATGCGACCGGATGTCGCAGCTCGAAATGCTCTGGATATCGGTGCAGCGACACCCAATATGGCAGCACTCAAACAACTGCCAGCAAGCTTTATTCATGATGAGAGTGTCTTTCCATCAATCGGAGACATGAACAACATCATCATTGATGCGGAACTTTCGCCCTTTAATCTAAATATCCGATCCAAAATCATCAATAGTTTAATTAATCAGCATGAAGCTCACCCATAGAATATTATTACTCATCGCGCCCGTTATTTTATTGAGTGCAGCTGCATCAAGTTACATTATTTATGTTACGCAAAGAGATGCACTCATAAAACGAACCGATAGTTATCTACAGCTCAACATGGAGAAATTAGCAGGCTATTATCGTCAAACGAATACGCTGGTTAGTAGCTATGCCTACACATTGGCTAAAAGCGATATTATTCGCCACTATATACATCATGAACAGAATCCGTTTCGGGAACTTGAACTGGTTGATAATCTGAATGACACAATTTATGCCCTTCAACCCAAGCAACAACAGTTTATCGCATTATCGATTTTGGACAGTCAGCACAAGGTTCTTTACTATGCGGACAGAAGTCATGATCCTTTTGCACAGATGGATCCGAAACTTCTAAAATATACCGAGCAAGTTTACCAACAGACTAGAAAACCGACTTATGTTGGCTACACTGAAAATTCATCGGGAGAAGGCGTTTTAATTCGTTATGATGTTTTAGATACAAAAACACTGCAAACACCGCTGAGTTATAATCAGAATGAAATCTTTTTCGTACTGGTCTACGCAACCCTTGATCGTTTCAATCATCTGAAAAAAAGCCTAGAGTACGATAATCAAACCGCCATATTTTTCACTCATCAGCCTGCGGAAAATAAAACCTTCCCAAAAGAAGACCTGATCCAAACCGTTGAACTTCAGCCCGGCTGGTTTGCGACGCTGGATCCGGCACCATTGATTCTGAATCAACAGCTCAATGCCATCCAGAAAGAGTTAATCTTAGCGTTTAATGTCTCAGCATTCTTTACGGTTGTCCTGTTATTGCTCCTGCTGTACCGACATGTCATTAACCCAATTACCCGGTTGGATAATCAATTACAGGAAGTTGAAAACAATCAGCGGAAAAATATTGAAGTTCTGTCGAGCAATGATGAAATCGGACGCTTATCATCACGCTTTTATGTGATGTATACCGAACTGGAAAAAACCTATCAGCAAACGAAGTTATTGGCAGAAAACGACCACCTCACCAATCTGGCGAACCGGCATCATTTTCAACGTCACGCCAAAACCATTCTTTCTCATGCTCGCTCATATGTCTGGGCACTCTATATTGATTTAGACAACTTTAAGTACGTCAATGACAAGTATGGGCATCAAATCGGGGACTCACTGCTGATTAATTTTGCAAATCATATCGAAACACTGTGTCAGCACTTTAATCAGACCTATCACGTACATTGTCTGGCCTCTCGGCTTTCCGGTGATGAATTTGCCATTCTTCTTCAATCCTCTACTCAACAGCCGGATATCGCAGATAAGTTTGCGCAACAACTATTAGAACCGATACAAAACCGGACTCATTCACCAATAGGACATTTTCCGATTACTGCCAGTATCGGGATTGCGACTTTCCCGGAAGATGGTCAACATATTGAAAAACTCCTTTCCAATGCCGATACCGCAATGTATCAGGCAAAAAATGCCGGCAAAAACCAGATAGCACACTACTCAAAAGCACTCGATAAAATTGTCCAGCGCCGGGCAAACATCGAGCGAGCACTCAGAAACGGTTCTTTCGATTATGAGTTTAGTTTGGTTTATCAACCCTATTTCACCTGCTCCGAAAAAACTATCACCGGATTTGAAGTATTACTGCGCTGGGAATCCGTTCAGTTGGGCGAGATTTCTCCTGACGAATTCATTCCTATTGCAGAGCAAACCGGATTATTTGGTGACATCGACCGTTGGGTGATCCATAAGGCCTTTGAAGAGTTTGCGACGCTTCAAGACATTCAGGATGAACCGAAAAAAATCGCAATCAACCTGTCATCCGCAGAGCTGAACTCCTTGCAACTGGCAGAATATATCGAAGCACTTGCGACCACTTATCAGATTCCAGTCCATTTGGTAGAGTTTGAAATTACGGAAACATTCGCGGCTGAATCTCAGAGCTTTCCACTATTACATGAATTATCGAAACTCGGATTTGGTTTGACGATCGATGATTTTGGCTCCGGATACACGTCGATTTCTCAGCTGGTTCAATATCCAGTACAAAAAATAAAATTAGATCGCCAGTTTCTTGATACTTTAATTGTCACTCAAAAACATCAGGTGGTGAAGCCATTGATTGACCTGTGCCATTCTCAAAATATGGAAGTCACAGCTGAGGGGATCGAAACAGAATGCATGTCTCAATGGCTACAGGAATACCAGTGTGATTATTTACAGGGATATTATTTCGGTAAGCCCCTATCAATCATTGAACTGACAGCACTTGCAGAACAATCAAAAGGAACACAATGATGACCCGAATTATTGTCGCATCACTCAATCCAGTTAAAATCAAGGCTGTAGAGAATGCCTTTCAGGAAGTATTTCCGACTATTCAGGCAGAAGTGCTCGGTATCTCAGCTTCCAGTCACGTCGCCGATCAGCCCATGAGTGATTCTGAAACGCGTTTGGGTGCATTAAACCGCGTTGCCAACGCCCGAAAGCAAGTTCCGGACGCTGATTTCTATGTCGGTCTGGAGGCTGGCGTAGAAGGACAATTTACTTACGCATGGATGGTTGTCGAATCAGGACAAAAAAGAGGAGAATCACGCTCTTCAAGTCTGCCGCTTCCCCCTGAAGTGATCACGCAATTAAGTACCGAAACCGAACTCGGTAGCATTATGGACGACCTGTTTCAAACAACCAATATCAAACAGCAGGGCGGTGCTATCGGTTTACTCACCAACCACCGCCTCACTCGCGGCTCTGTTTATCATCAGGCTTTGATTCTGGCGCTTGTTCCTTTCGTCAATCCAACACTTTATCCTGATAACCTGCTCCTTGTACCAACCAAATAGAGACTGACGATCAGGGGCAACTTGCATTTAGTACATTATAATGATAATAATTATCATTATAATGTAGAGTGAGGTGACTATGCGTCGGGAAGAGATCTTATATAACGCTTTTTTCAAAGCTCAGGATCGGTTCATTCAACACAACCAGCCTCTGGGTTTTGAGCCTGAAGTTATTCAGGAATATATTCAGAGTGGTCTGTTACTCGCGTCGCTTTACCGTCCCGAGACACATCATGAAAACGGGCTACTCCATGAGTTGTTTCTCCGTCGGGTATTCTTTCATCTTCTGGACGCGATTCAAGATCCTACCTACAGTCGAATTTTTCGCCGAATCTGTCTCGATTCGATCCATATCCCACTACTCACGCTCAAACGCTTTTATCGTCAGTTCAATGGTGGCGATGTCAAACTTATGTCGTTACAGCAACAGTTAAGAAGTATTCAGACCATACTCGATTAATGAAATATAGGAGCGCACTCATGAAGCAAACATTCAGAACTGAAACCGACAGTATGGGAGAAGTGCTGGTTCCTGCGGATGCCCTTTATCAGGCACAAACACAGCGCGCTGTGAATAATTTTTCTATCAGTAAACGACCGATGCCCCGTGGATTTATTCAAGCCTTGGCTTATATCAAACAAGCTGCAGCACAAACAAATGTTCAATTAGGCTTGTTAGAAGATGACATTGCCAATGCGATTGCTCTCGCATCTCAACAAATTATTGATGGCCAGCACCTAGAACAGTTTCCGATCGATATTTTCCAAACCGGCTCCGGGACCAGTTCAAATATGAATGCCAATGAGGTCATTGCGACACTTGCTTCCCAGATTCTCGGTACCCGGATTCATCCGAATGATCATGTCAATATGGGGCAAAGCAGTAACGATGTTGTCCCGACAGCCATCCAAGTCAGTAGTACCCTATCTATCGAGCAACAACTGCTCCCTGCGTTGAATCACCTGATTGAAACCCTCAATCATAAAAGTACCGAAGTGGGGCATTTTGTCAAAACAGGGCGAACCCACCTGATGGATGCGATGCCCATTACATTTACTCAAGAACTCAGCGGCTGGGCTCATCAGATTCAACATGCAATTCAGGGAATTCAGCACAGTCTGACCTCAGTGAAAGCTTTAGGGCAAGGCGGGACAGCCGTCGGGACGGGCATCAATGCAGACCCTCGGTTTGCGACAGCCTTTGTCGAGCACTTATCTCAAAAAACCGGGATTCAGTTCGCCAGCAGTGAAAACTTCTTTTTCAACCTCAGTAGTCAAGATGCAATTGTTGCCTTATCCGGACAGTTAAAAACAACAGCGGTCGCGCTGATGAAAATTTCAAATGATCTGCGCTGGATGAATTCAGGTCCGCTCGCTGGCTTAGGAGAAATTGAACTACAAGGGCTACAACCCGGCTCTTCGATCATGCCCGGTAAGGTCAATCCGGTCATCCCGGAAGCGACGGCAATGGCTGCGGCTCAGGTTATCGGTAATGATGCAACTATTACCATTGCCGGGCAGTCAGGCAACTTCCAGCTCAACGTGATGTTACCTGTTATTACTCATAATATTTTGGAAAGCATCGAACTGCTGACCAACAGTGCTACAGCGTTAGCCGATAAAGCCATTGCTACATTTACTGTGCGTCAGGATAATCTGGATATTGCCTTAGCAAAGAATCCGATTTTAGTCACTGCGCTCAATCCCGTTATCGGATATTCAAAGGCGGCCAAAATCGCCAAACAAGCTTATCAACAACAGCGGGCAATTATTGATGTCGCAGTTGAAGAAACCGATCTGAGTAGAGAAGAATTGGAAAAACTACTCGCCCCACAAAAGCTGACTCAGGGCGGGATCGGTTAACAATACAGGGATTCGGGTTCGAGAAGCAAAAGAATCAAGCTGCTTGAGGACTGACAGTCTCTGACTGCCAACATCAATCGGCCTGATTCCCAATCGAGGGCTAACTCTTTCCAAGCAGCAGCTTAATCAAAGCTGCTTTATTATCTTCAGAACACGCTTTCAGTTCGTTCGAACCTCGGGTTATCGTTGCAACCCCCACCCCCAGCATTTGACTGATCTGCCGCTGAGACAAATCACCTTTGAGTAACTCATAAAATATATTGATTCTGGAAACCAACGCTTCCCGCTCATCTGGAGTCATCATCATCGTCAACACCATTGCCAGACGATCTTGTTCCGATGCTTCTCTCAGCAGCTCCAATAAAGACTGCCAGTCAGTAAATTTTGGTTGCTGTAACATGACTGTACTCGTTGATTGATACACTTCATCCATTGTAGTAGTTTTATCGCCCAATGGAATCAATATTTTGTCTCCACTTCAATATGCTGTAAAAAATCGCCTTCCACCCCCATCAAATAGCGGTAATAGTTTTCGAACATCAGGACATTTTGCACATAGCCTCTGGTCTCGTGGAAAGGGATCGATTCGATGAACCGATACACATCCAACTCACCATCCGAATCTTTCAACCACTGATCAACCCGGTATGGCCCGGCATTGTATGCCGCAAAAGCCAGAATCCGGTTGCCGTCATACCGGGTCAACAGTTCATGGAGATACTGACTGCCCAGCTCAATGTTTTTTTCCACATTAAACAAATCACTGGCACTGTGGTACTGCAGTCGATATTTTTTGGCAACATGTCGGGCGGTAGATGGCATAATTTGCATCAACCCCTTGGCTCCCACCGGAGAGTGCGCTTCAATATCCATCGCACTTTCCTGTCTTGCTAAAGACATCAATGAGATCGGATCAACATTGTTTTTATTACCAAAAAATTCAAACCATTTCAGGTAAGCTCTGGGAAAGCGTAGATCCAAGTTGGCCCACAGCTTGGCCTGAATTGAAGCAACCACAGCCAAATGATACCAATGGGCTGTCGCTGCATAACGCGCTAACATCGCACGTTCTTCCACCGAAACGCGCTCCAGTAACCAACGCCACTCGCTTTTAGAAGCCGCAATTTTCCCTCGCTCAATCAACTCCTCAATCCGAACCAAAGCCTTCCGATAAGGTTCAATCAAATCGGGATTGTAGCTCAGGGTACTGGTCCGATAGACAAATGGCTGTTGCAGAATCTCAGACGCAGCCACCCCATAAAAACTTCGCAATTCGGTGAGCGCCGCCAATTTGTTGATCCCTTCGGCTTCATTGCCCAACTCGATCTCGCTTCGGCCAAGCCAGAATTGCCATCCGGGCAACTGCTGCAACGATTCAGGCAAATAACCAATCCAACGATGAATATGATGCCAATCACCTCGCCTGATTTCCTGACGAATGCGCTGTTCAATTAACCGGACATCGCCACTTTCTGCAATCACCTGATCTCGCCATTCAGTGATGTCCGATGCCGGTTCCTCATCCAGCAATTGGCTGGCAACATAGAGAGACAGATGATTCAGTTCTTCAGCGCTCAGCAACGTCAGTTGGTGTTGTGCGATGAGCGAATACACGGCAATCGGCTTCGCAGCGGCCCATTTTTTCAAACCAAGAACAACCGTTTTAGAATCATCGTCACTGAATACGTTGGTATTCATCAGCGTCAATACCCGCTTCGGATCACGATAAATATTAAGCAATCGCTGCGCCTGTGCATGCGCTTGATCCGTCTTCAACTGGCGACTCAGATACTGCATCAGAGAGGAACTTCGCTGCTCAAATGCGAGAAACATACGATCAATAATCTGTCGATCAGTAAAAAACCGCGTCTTACGCCACTGAGAAAACAGAAAATCACAAGCATCAGAGACACTGTCACCACTCAGCCACAGCGATTCGGCCCCGTGATATGCTTCATTCTTTCTGCCGGTATGCCACATCGCCGTATAGTAATAACAACGATATTTTTCTTGATTGGGAATGGATTTTTGATAGGTCAGTAACACCGACCACTTTTTCTTCTGAGCCAACGCATCTAAGTAAGGCGCACTAATTCGTCCGGCAAATGGGAAATTACGATGACTATCGATGAAATTTTTGATGACCAGTGGTGGCTTATCACCGATGTTGACTAAAATGGAGCGATAATCGAGATAAGGCGTTAAAGGATAATCAAGCAGCTGGTCGCGAATACGGTGGTATTTTTTGACATCTTGTTGATCCAGCCAGAGCTGAGCACGCTCATAAAGCTGACGCTGTTGTTCCAGTGTCAAGTCGCTTTGTGCCACACTACGCTGTGCGTAGCAACTGCCGATAACAATACAAAGTATAATGGGCAGAATGCTTCTTCCCCAAGACCCGTTCATAAATGATACAATCGGCCCAACTCCCCCAAAACGATTTCTTAACATTTTAGTCATAATTTCCTCATTTATTACATGAGAGAGGCTAAATTAACAAAAAATCTCAAACAACATCAATTTGCATATTTTTTCACAAATCATCTGACTCCCCCAAAGTCTGGATGAAAAAAATGTCTGCGAGTAACAAATATCATCTGATTAGTATAAAATGGCCGTTTTGGTCTATGAGTAACAGTTAGGAACGATCGGCAATGGCTGAATACGTGTATACAATGTCTCGGGTGAGCAAAATTGTGCCCCCGAAAAGACAAATCCTGAAAGATATCTCTCTAAGCTTTTTCCCTGGCGCCAAGATCGGTGTACTGGGTCTCAATGGTGCAGGTAAATCAACGCTGCTCCGTATCATGGCTGGTATTGATACCGACATTGATGGTGAAGCGCGTCCCCAACCCGGACTGAATGTCGGTTATCTGCCACAGGAACCCGTACTGGACGAGAGTAAAACCGTCCGCGAAATTGTTGAAGAAGCTGTTTCTGATGTAACAAATGCCCTTGAGCGCCTTGATGCAGTTTATGCAGCTTACGCTGAACCGGATGCAGATTTTGATGCGCTGGCGAAAGAGCAAGGAGATCTGGAAGCCTTAATTCAGGCCAAAGATGGCCACAATCTGGAGAATATACTGGAACGTGCCGCAGATGCCCTTCGTCTGCCTGAATGGGATGCGAAAATCAGTCACCTTTCTGGTGGTGAGCGACGTCGGGTGGCGATTTGCCGTCTGCTACTGGAAAAACCAGACATGCTGCTATTAGACGAACCAACCAACCACTTGGATGCAGAATCCGTTGCATGGCTGGAGCATTTTCTGGTCGATTACAGCGGTACCGTGGTAGCCATTACCCACGACCGTTACTTCTTAGATAACGCTGCGGGCTGGATACTGGAACTTGACCGTGGTGAAGGGATTCCATGGCAAGGGAATTATACCTCTTGGCTGGAACAGAAAGACGCACGTCTGAAGCAAGAAGCCGCTCAGGAAAAAGCCCGTCAGAAAACCATCGAGAAAGAACTTGAATGGGTTCGTCAGAATCCAAAAGGTCGTCAGGCAAAATCGAAAGCCCGGATGGCTCGCTTTGAAGAATTGCAGAGTAGCGATCATCAGAAACGCAATGAAACCAATGAACTGTTTATCCCACCGGGTGACCGTTTAGGCGAAAAAGTCATTGAAGTGAAAAACCTCACGAAGTCATTCGATGGCAGAGTGTTAATTGATGATCTGTCATTCACCATGCCGAAAGGTGCAATTGTGGGCATCATCGGTCCAAATGGTGCAGGTAAATCCACCCTGTTCAAGATGCTCAGCGGGGTAGAACAGCCAGACTCCGGCACGATCGACATCGGTGATACCGTGAAGCTCGCTTCGGTTGATCAGTTCCGTGACAGTATGAACGATAAGAATACGGTCTTTCAGGAGATTTCTGAAGGTGCCGATATTATCCGGATCAATAACTTTGAGATCCCCGCCCGGGCTTACTGCTCTCGCTTTAATTTTAAAGGCGTGGATCAGCAAAAAGTTATCGGTGAGCTCTCCGGAGGAGAACGCAACCGTGTTCATCTGGCAAAACTACTCAAAGCTGGCGGCAACGTCTTACTGCTTGATGAGCCGACCAACGATCTCGATGTGGAAACACTCCGGGCGCTGGAAGAAGCGTTATTAGAGTTTCCGGGATGCGCCATGGTTATTTCGCATGACCGTTGGTTCCTTGACAGAATTGCGACACATATTCTTGATTACCGTGACGAAGGGCAAGTCAACTTCTACGAAGGTAACTATACTGAATACTCAGAATGGCTAAAACAGACACTGGGTGCTCAAGCGGCAGAACCGCATCGCATTAAATACAAACGTATTGCGAAATAGTGTTTTCTGTTGGTGTAAAAAAGGCCGCCATTGCGGCCTTTTTTATCACCGGAAAAGACTGATGACGATGCATTCTCCGCAACTGAGCGCCCCTATCCCACCGACAGAGGCAGAGATATGGCAGAAAAACGTCGATTTTCACGGATTATCTACCGGGCTCCGGCTTTACTGACCCAAGGGTCAGTCCACATTGCAACGACGGTTCAGGATCTATCACTGCATGGGATACTGCTTTCCATCATTGGTGAAACAAGGCTCGATCCGCAACAACCGGTTTACATTGAATTCCCGCTCCCTGAAAGTGATATCTCGATTCAAATGACAGCCAATATTGTCAGTTTGGAAAACAGTACATTGCACGCAAGTATTGCTTATATCGATGTCGAAAGTATTTCTCACCTGAAACGGCTGATTGAGCTGAATGTTGGCGATGACGCACTCTTACATCGAGAACTAGAACACCTGACTGATTTAGGTGATGAAGGTGAAAAGTGACGCTTGGTCCAATATAAATCGGGTTCAACGCCCAAAGCGGTGATTTATTAGAGCTGACAATGTAAAAAAGAGCGGGTGATCCGCTCTTTTCCGTTCTTTCCGTTGATACTGTACATTTACCCGCGATGAATCGCATCATTGGCATGTTTGAGTAAACTCTGACTCTCTGACATAAATTTTTGCGAGTAGTCACCAAACCATTGACTGGTTTTAGCAAAGCTCTCGATAAATCGTTCTTTATCTTGTTCATCGATGATCGTCATCGCTTCGGTAAAGCACTGATAAAAACGACGAATCATAGCGGTATTTTCTTCCGAGGAGAAGATGATATCACCATACAGGTTCGGGTCTTGGCCGAATAAGCGCCCGACCATCACGAGTTCCAGACGGTAAATCGGAGAACTAAGCTGAAGTAGCTTTTCCAAATCAGGATTTTCTTTCGATAAATGCAAGCCATACACATAAGAGGTAAAGTGTCTCAGCGCCTGAATTAATGTCATCCCATGGTCATGATCTTCTGCTCGAATCTTGCACAAACTGGCTCCCCAAATCGATAGCTGTTGAAGCAACCACTGATAACTGTCGGCATCGCGTCCATCACAATAAACAACCACCTGCTTCGCAAGGCTGGGAACATCCGGACCAAACATCGGGTGTAAGCCGACAACCGGCCCTGAATGAACCTCTAGCATGGCTTGTAATGGCTTAGACTTTATCGAGGTCAGATCGCACAAAATACAATCTTCAGGCAGATGTTTAAGCTTCGATATAACATCCAGTGTCAGATGAATCGGCACAGTCACGACAACCATTCCCGCGTCATGCAACAATTCATCGGCATGATCCCAGTCCTGACTACCAAGTACTTTTACCGTATAACCGGACAAACGGAACATCCGTGCAAACAAGCTGCCTAACTGCCCCTTCCCACCGACAATCACAATAGGACGTAGTTCCGGGTTCAAACACTTAAAGCCGGCATCTTTCTCACTGGCATAAGACTCACGCATCGTCCGGCGCAGAATATCTTCAATCAGTTGAGCAGGAACGCCCTGTTTTTCAGCTTCTTCACGACGTGCCGCCAACATAGCTGCTTCACGTTCCGGGGCATAAATCGGTAAACCGTGCTGACTTTTCACTTCACCAACTTTTTCAACCAACGCCAGACGACGAGCAAGCAATTGAATCATCTGCTGATCGACTCCATCTATCTGCTCTCGTAACGTGTTGAGCTCAACTGACATGAACAACCTCTTTAATCTTGCAAACGTTTCTCTAAGAATGGAACCAGATCCTGATGCGCACGACGCAACAAGGTTTCAGTCGCTTCCCAACTAATACATGCATCGGTAATAGAGACACCGTACTGCATTTCCTCACGAGGCAGATCAGCGGACTGGTTTCCTTCATGAATATGACTTTCGATCATCAATCCGATAATCGAGCGATTGCCCTCACGAATTTGATGGATCACATCTTCAGCAACCAGTGGTTGACGTCTGAAGTCTTTACGAGAGTTCGCATGACTACAGTCGACCATCAGTGCCGGGTCAAGTTTCGCATTGTGCATTTCTGCTTCACATTCAGCAACAGAAACTGAATCATAATTGGTTTGTTTACCGCCACGCAGAATCACATGTCCATTTGAGTTCCCTTGTGTGGTTAGCAACGCGACCTGACCTTCAGCGTTAATCCCCATGAAACGGTGACTCGATGACGCCGCTTGCATGGCGTTAATTGCCGTAGATAAACTGCCATCTGTACCATTTTTAAACCCAATCGGCATCGAAAGACCACTGGCCATTTCCCGGTGAGTCTGCGATTCAGTCGTTCTGGCACCGATAGCAGCCCAACTAAATGTATCAGAGAGATATTGAGGGCTAATCGGGTCAAGCGCTTCTGTCGCAAGCGGGATTTCCATTTCTGCCAGTTCAACCAATAATTGTCGGCCGACATGCAACCCATGCTCAATATCAAATGTACCATCCAGATGCGGGTCATTGATCAACCCTTTCCAACCGACGGTTGTCCGCGGCTTTTCAAAATATACCCGCATCACTAAATACAGCTGATCACTCACAGCTTCAGCTAACGCTTTAAAACGTTTAGCATACTCTTTAGCCGCATCTAAATCATGAATCGAACAAGGACCACAGACAACCAGTAAACGGTGATCCCGTTTATGAATAATGTCAGCAATCGTCTGACGAGACTGATGAATGAATTGCTGTGCATTCTCACTCAGAGGCAGCTTCGCTTTCAGTGCTTCCGGCGTAATCAAAACCTGTTGGTCAATTATATTAATATCATTGAGTTCATTCATTGTTGCCACCTGTACAAAAAATTTTACACTTCATTCTCTATTAACGAGAATTAAATCACACATGCGGCTTAAATTACCAGCAAAAACAGCTTACGTGAATGTAAAATAATAGAAACATTTATTGTAAACTTTATTTTACACATCTATTTCATCATCATTCCATCACAATTCACTGATAGGTTAGTATTTTATTGCACTGCCTTCCCCTAGAATAAGCAAACAGTTTACAAGATGTTTTGTATGACCATGGATGTGATTCTTTCCCTGCTGCAACAAATGTGCGTTTACCTTGTCCTTGCTTATATGCTCAGTAAAACGCCTCTGTTCCTGCCACTCCTGAACATTTCTTCCCGTTTAGAGCACAGATTATCAATTTATGTGCTTTTCTCGCTGTTTTGCATTCTGGGCACTTATTTTGGCTTACAGATCGATGATGCTATCGCAAATACCCGAGCGATTGGTGCCGTTATGGGTGGACTATTCGGAGGGCCGATTGTCGGTTTTGCGGTTGGTCTAACCGGTGGGCTTCATCGTTACACACTCGGTGGGTTTACCGATTTAGCCTGTGCGATTTCAACCACCACCGAAGGCCTTATCGGAGGATTACTGCATACTTATCTGATGAGAAGATACCAACGGGAACGTTTGTTTCAACCGGGGGTGGTCTTCGGGATCACGCTGTTTGCTGAAGTGATTCAAATGTTGATTATCTTATCGGTTGCCAAACCGTATGACCAAGCTTTTTCACTGGTCAGTACCATTGCCGCCCCGATGATTATTGCCAACTCCGTCGGAGCAGCGCTGTTTATGAGCATTCTCAAAGATAAAAAATCGATTTATGAGGAATACTCTGCAAC
Source organism: Vibrio rubrogenes (assembly GCF_059641415.1). NCBI lineage: Bacteria > Pseudomonadati > Pseudomonadota > Gammaproteobacteria > Vibrionales > Vibrionaceae > Vibrio > Vibrio rubrogenes. The sequence goes on along the minus strand of NZ_JCARSY010000003.1, from coordinate 229,308 downwards.
CTTTTCCCGCAAAGCGTTACGTATCGCAGAACGTTCCGTCGGGTTACTATCCGATGAATTTACGGCAAAAACCGCAGGACCGGTCGCCCGTATCGTCTATGAGGAAACCAATGTCGGTGCCGTATCCATTACCGATCGGGAAAAAATCCTCGCTTTCATTGGTGTCGGTGATAATCATCATCATCCCAATACCCCCATATCATCGCCCAAAACACTGGAGTCGATTGAAAAAAATGAAATTATCTATCTCGACGGATACGAGCGCCCTTATCAATGCTCTCTGTCACCGGACTGTAAATTAGGCTCCGCGCTGATCATTCCGCTACGTGTCGATGATCGCGTCATCGGGACTATCAAACTGTATGAACAGAAGCGCAAATTGTTCTCGTCAATTAATATGTCAATGGCTGGCGGCATTGCGCAGCTATTATCGAGTCAAATCCTTCACGGTGAATATCAACAGAAGAAAACATTATTGTCTCAGGCAGAGATCAAACTCCTTCATGCGCAAGTGAATCCGCATTTTCTCTTTAATGCTTTAAATACGATCAGTGCAATCATTCGCACTGATCCCCGCCAGGCTCGTGAACTGATCCAACATCTGGCCCATTTTTTTCGCAGTAATTTAAAACAGAATATCGAAACAATTACCCTTGCAGAGGAACTTGCCCATGTGAATGCCTACTTGATGATTGAACGAGCCCGCTTTTGTGATCGCCTCGATATTGAAATTCAGATCGATCCCTCTCTGATGGAGCGACGCTTGCCTACATTTACTCTCCAGCCTTTAGTGGAAAATGCTATCAAGCACGGCACCTCCAATTTACTCGGCCAGGGTAAAATTCGTATTTATAACCAGCCAACAGCGCATGGACACCTGATTGTTGTTGAAGATAATGCCGGGCTTTACCGTTCTTCACCCAATCAAACGCACGGGCTTGGCATGCAAATCGTCGAAAAACGTCTGATCAATTACTTTGGTCATTCATCGCAACTGCAAACCGACATCCAACCGGATGTCTCAACCAAAATGCAGTTTTTACTCCCAAACCTAACCTGACATATCTTTGAGAGAATATCTGAATGCAAGTACTGATTATTGATGATGAAATACATGCCAGAGAAGAACTGATCCAACTGCTTGGAGAAGATGAGACGTTGAAGATCGTCGGTCAGGCAGGCAATGCTATTGACGGCTTGAAACAAATTAATCAGCTCAAACCGGATGTCGTTTTTCTTGATATTCAAATGCCGCAACTCACTGGTATCGATCTACTGGCGATGTTAGATCAAGAAACCATGCCGAGAATTGTTTTTGTCACAGCCTATGATCAATACGCAATTCAAGCCTTCGAAGATAACGCGTTTGATTATCTGCTCAAACCTATTGATGACAAGCGGTTACACAAAACCCTGCAACGGTTAAAGCGAGACATACAACGCCAGGATATGACCCCCATTATTCCCAAGTCACTGGAACAGATCCCTTGCACCGGACTCAACCGGATTGTGATTATCCCAATACAGGCCGTTGAATTTGTCAGTAGTGATCTGGCTGGCGTTCATGTCCAAACCAGTGACAAAAAAGCCACCAGCCAACTCACATTGAAACATCTGGAAGAAAAAACCCCGCTGCTACGCTGTCACCGTCAGTATTTGATTCATCCGAAAAACATTCAGGAGATCAAACTACTCGAGCATGGTCTGGCTGAGGTACTGACCATTTCGGGATATACCGTGCCGGTCAGTCGGCGCTATCTGAAAAACTTAAAAGAAACTCTCGGAATCAGTTAGACAACATACGGGTTACTCCTCCGTCAGTGGTCTGAGCGCTGCCACAGCCTGTTTCCACTGAGGGGTTGCTTTCAGTTCTGCCGGATTAAACGCGCGCTGTTTTTGCAGAGATTCAGCACCGGATACAGCCATGATCGGTAAATGATCCAACACTCGGACTGATGCATCCCGATCATTACACAGTAATAACATATCGCATCCTGCCGCCAAGGCCTGATGGGAGCGGGCAACCGCATCACCCATGATCGAGGCACCTTCCATCGCCAAATCATCTGAAAAAATAATGCCATTAAAACCGAGTTTGTGCCGTAAAACCTGCTTCAGCCAGAATGCCGAACCGCTCGCAGGCTGTTGATCATAATGAGAATAAATCACATGAGCCGGCATAATCGCATCCAGTAAATCAGCCTGAATATGCTGCCGGAACACCTGCATATCCGTGTCGAAAATATCTTCACGATGATCGTACGGTGTTTCTTTATGTGAATCTTCTACCACTCCCCCGTGTCCCGGAAAGTGTTTTCCCGTTGTCGCCATCCCGGCAGATTTCATCCCCTGTATATAGGCCCGACTCATCGAGATGACTGTCTCACACTCTTCGCCAAAAGCACGGTTACCGATAGCACGACAGGAAAATCCCGTATCGAGAACCGGGGCAAAACTTAAATCAATATCATGCGCAATCAGTTCACTGGCCATTAACCAACCACCCAGTTGTGCTAAGCGTTCACTCTCAGGGAAACGGATATAGCTTGCGGCAGCCGGCAACCGGGTGAACCCGTCCTGAAACCGTTGAACACGACCACCTTCCTGATCGACACCTATCAGAATTGGTTGTCTCGCATATTGCCGAATTGACTGAGTTAAAGCCCGTAATTGCCTTGAATCGAAATAGTTTCTGGCGAATAAAATTACGCCACCGACTGTCGGATGCGCCAACATCTCTTTTTCTTCCGCACTCAGCTCACATCCTTCAACATCTAGCCACAGCGGCCCCATATCTGTCTCCCGAATTCTCATGATTGATTTCAGCCGATTATATACACAACAACGCCCCGATGCAGTTCTATTCGTAAGACAGATATCTCTGCTCTGCAAGTGGTTAACTCGCTGAGGAGCGGATAAAAAAGAACAATAAGCAAAGATTTGCCAGCACAGTGGTGCTGCGACAAAAATCAATTACAATGCAGAGATGTCCACCAGCAGGGAGCGATAATGGCTCAGAAAGAATTGTATATTGGCGTGATGTCCGGCACGAGTCTGGACGGTGTTGATGTTGCTCTGATTGAGATCGATGACCACAATATTCAGTTGCTCTCATCCGCGATGTACCCCATGCCTGAATCAATAAAACAGAACATTCTGGATATCTGTACCGGTCAGCCGACGCATCTTCCGGCAATTGGCAGGCTCGATCATCGTCTTGGGCATTTGTTTGCTGATGCCGTCAATGCACTGTTGGCACAAAGCGGCTACCGGGCGGAGAATATCCGAGCAATCGGATGTCATGGACAGACGGTCTATCACCATCCGGCAGGGGACACGCCCTTTACAATGCAACTCGGCGATGCTCATATTATCGCAACGAAAACGGGTATTGATACCGTGGCGGACTTTCGTCGTAAAGACATGGCGTTGGGGGGGCAAGGTGCCCCACTCGTGCCTGCTTTTCACCGGGAAGTATTTCCGCATGATGATGCGACTCTGGTCGTACTTAATATTGGTGGCATTGCCAATATTTCAGTGATCAGACCGGAACAGCCGCTTTTGGGATATGATACCGGCCCGGGAAATATCCTGATGGATGCCTGGTGCCAATATCATACACAAGAAAAATACGATCAGGATGCACAGATGGCCTGCAGCGGGCACATTGATGCACCGTTGCTGGAACTGATGAAGCGGGATAACTATTTTTCAGCACACGCCCCCAAAAGTACTGGCAGAGAATACTTCAATCTCGATTGGGTTCAGTCGAAAATCAGATTACTGAACCGTCACATCGCTCCCGAAAATGTGCAAAGAACCCTGTGTCGGCTGACCGCAGAAACCATTGCCGATCAAAGCTGTTTATATGCCAGCGGCCTTCAGCCCCGACTGTTTGTTTGTGGTGGTGGCGCCAACAATCCATTATTGATGCAGGAGTTGCAAACCCTGTTGAAAGGCTGGCAGGTCAGTAGCACATCGGAGCAAGGCGTTGACAACGATTATATGGAAGCGATGGCATTTGCCTGGCTGGCCCATCAGCGCATACACGAACTCCCGAGCAACGTTCCTGAAGTCACCGGCGCGACGAAAGCCGTGTCACTGGGCGTCATTTACACAACCCGATAAAATCAGAAGAGTAAAAGCTTATGACGAATGATGCTTTATTATCTGCACTGTCTCAGTTGGTTTCTGAAGGACGGAATCCGGAAACTATGGATATCGATTTGTTGTCCACAGAAGCCATTCTTGAACGGCTCAACCAACAGGATAAGACCGTGCCTTTTGCGGTAGAAAAAGTCATTCCTCAAATCGCAACTGCGGTCGATGCCATTACCACGGCATTTAAAAATAAAGGGCGGTTGATTTATATCGGTGCCGGTACCAGTGGCCGTCTGGGGGTGCTGGACGCCTCAGAATGTCCCCCCACTTTCAGTGTGTCAGATCAGATGGTGATCGGTTTGATCGCCGGGGGAAAAGAAGCGATGTTTAAAGCACAGGAAGGTAGTGAGGACTCACCGAGCGCGGCAAGCGATGATCTCCAAAACATTAAGCTGGATCGGCAGGATGTTGTAGTCGGTATTGCAGCCAGTGGCCGAACCCCCTATGTGATTGGCGGGCTGGAATATGCCAACCAAATCGGTGCCACGACCGTAGCCGTCTCCTGTAATCCGGACTCCAAAATCGCAGCCATTGCACAGATTGCCATCTCACCGCTGGTGGGTCCGGAAGCATTAACCGGTTCAACCCGACTGAAATCCGGTACGGCACAAAAGCTGATACTGAATATGCTGACAACCGCGAGCATGATCCGCTTAGGCAAAAGCTATCAGAACCTGATGGTTGATGTGCAGGCGACCAATAAAAAGCTGGAAGCCCGGGCCGTTAGGATCGTGATGCAAGCTACGGACTGTGAAAAAACACGGGCGGAACAGTTACTGGCGCAGAGCCAGAATAATGCCAAAGTCGCGATTCTGATGGCGCTGACCGATATGAGTTATCAAGAGGCACTCGATAAACTCTCACAATCGGAAGGTTTTTTACGCAAGGCAATCCAGCCATCCTCTTAAAGAACCAGCATGTTTACTCGTTTGGCCTGTTGTTGTTGCAATACCATGTCGCTGAGAGACAGACACTACAGCTCATCGCTCAGTGACTGGTATATTGATCCCAACCTCGTTGCCACTCCATACGGAACTGATTTCCCGCTGGCGTTCCGGCACAAACCCCATCATAGTATTGACCGGACAAGCCGATTTGATAAGCAAAATCTGGATTACAATACTGGGTAACGCCATCATCATATCCCTCATCATAATCAGCCAGTTGGACAGCCCCCAGCTTATTAAGCGCTTGATAGGAACGCTGTTGATGTCCTGCAATCCCATCACGATAACCGATTTGATACCAATCCCCTTGTGTGGCAAGTGATTGCTCCGACGCAGAACACCCTAACAACAGCAAAGAAATTACCATTCCAGCGAGCCAATTAGGAAAATTTATCACGACATCAACACCTTGTTTTAAACTTATGTAACTTCAACCATATACGCTTTCGACACAAAACACCAAACAGCGATGTTTTTTCCTCACAGCACATCATTATTAAACAGAAATATATTCATTGACCATCCTATCGATAATTAAAATGAAAACCACTTCCTGCAGACAGAAGACCACTTAATTCTTCATAGAACCACTTAGCTGACTTTCTCATGCATAACGCCGCTGGTCAGACTAGTCTATTGATAGAACATCTCTGTCCGCAAACAGAAGGAAAATAATATGTTGTGGTTCTTCGTCTCCCTGATCGCTTTAATCGGCGGTTACTTTATTTACGGTACCATTGTTGAAAAAATATTTGGTATTAATGAGAAACGCCAGACTCCGGCCTACAGTCAGAGGGATGGGGTTGATTATGTCCCGATATCAACACCAAAAGTCTACCTTGTTCAGTTACTGAACATTGCCGGTGTCGGCCCTATCTTCGGGCCAATTATGGGGGCGCTATACGGCCCGGCGGCACTATTATGGATTGTCGTTGGCTGTATTTTTGCCGGTGCCGTACATGATTATTTCTCCGGGATGCTCTCCGTCAGAAATGGGGGCTCCTCAGTACCGAACATCAGCGGCAAATACCTTGGCAACGGCGCGAAACATTTCATGAATGCCTTTGCGATTATTCTCTTACTGCTCGTTGGGGTTGTGTTTGTTTCTGCACCTGCAGGTATGATTACCAACTTGGTGAATGAACAGCTTTCACTGCATATGGGAACAGGTCTGATGGTCATCGTCATTTTTGCTTACTACATTTTGGCCACGATCGTTCCAGTCGATAAAATTATCGGACGTCTATATCCATTATTCGGAGCACTGCTCATTTTCATGTCTGTCGGTCTGATCACCGCACTCATACTCTCCGACAAACATACCATCATGGGTGGCTTTGCCATTCAGGATCTGTTCAGTAACCTCAATCCAAACGACATGCCGCTGTGGCCGGCACTCTTCATCACTATTGCTTGTGGCGCAATCTCAGGGTTTCATGCCACGCAATCCCCTTTGATGGCGCGCTGTATGGAAAATGAAAGAAATGGTCGTTTCGTATTCTTTGGTGCCATGATTGGCGAAGGGGTGATTGCTTTAATCTGGTGTACGATTGCCTTGTCTTACTTCGGTTCACTGGACGGTCTTTCTGGAGCCATCGCTCAAGGTGGTCCGGGTAATGTGGTCTACAGCGCTTCATTCGGGCTACTGGGCGTATTCGGTGGCATTCTGGCTTTCCTTGGTGTCGTCATTCTGCCAATCACTTCCGGTGATACAGCTTTCCGCTCCAGTCGTCTAATCCTAGCGGAGTATTTTAATATTGAGCAGAAAACCCTGCGCAGCCGATTACTCATGGCGATGCCACTCTTTGTTGTCGGTGGAATTCTGACTCAGGTTGATTTCGGTATTATCTGGCGTTACTTTGGTTTTGCGAACCAAACCACCGCAGTTGTGATGCTTTGGACCGCTTCTGCTTACCTTCTGCGCCACCAAAAATTCCACTGGATCACCACCGTCCCGGCACTGTTTATGACGACGGTTTGTGTCAGCTTTATTCTCAATAGCAGTACCCTTGGGTTTGGCTTACCGATGCAAATTTCAACAATTCTCGGCTTCCTCGTTTCTATCGCGATGCTTGCCTACGTGCTCAAGGTGACAAAAGGCCATGATAATGCAGCACTTTCAAATGCGAAAAAAGTATCGGATGAGCAGACCAAAACCGCTTAACCTCACATTGTTGATGAACAGTGCTTGATGTAAAAAGGGCTCCCTTAGGGAGCCCTGATACGATCATCGGAAAAAGAATAATGGTCAGTCTACCATCTTAATTTGCAACTCTTTCGGAACTTCGAAAAACATATTTTCTTCTCGTCCCAATACTTCTTCTACTGAGACCGCGCCTAATGCTTTAATTCGCTCAAGAATCTGATTCACCAGCGCTTCCGGTGCCGAAGCCCCGGCCGTCACCCCGACAAGGCGGACATCGGATAACCACTGTGGATTAATATCTTCCGGCGTATCGGTAAGAAATGCAGCCGTGCCCAGTTTTTCGGCTAACTCTTTCAGCCGGGTTGAATTCGACGAATTTTTAGAACCGACTACAATCATCACATCCACTTGTTGAGCAAGGATCCGCACCGCATCCTGCCGATTCTGCGTGGCATAGCAGATGTCATCTTTGCGAGGCCCTTGAATTTCAGGAAAAACGCGCCGGAGTTCATCAATCACATCCGCCGTTTCATCCACTGAAAGCGTCGTCTGACTGACATAATGAAGATGCTCCGGATGTTTGACGAGAGCTTTCAGCTTGACCACATCTTCCGGTTTTTCAACCAAATACATACCACCGCTCTGGCTGGCATATTGCCCCATCGTCCCTTCAACTTCCGGGTGTCCGGCATGACCAATTAACACGACTTCCATATGTTTTCTGCTGGCTCTGGCAACTTCCATATGAACTTTCGTCACCAACGGGCAAGTCGCGTCAAACACCGTCAATGATCTGGATTTAGCTTCATTTCTGACGGCCTGAGAGACACCATGCGCAGAAAATATCACAATATGATTGTCCGGAACTTCGTTCAACTCTTCAACGAAAATAGCGCCACGCTGTTTCAAGTCTTCAACCACAAATCGATTATGGACGACTTCATGACGAACATAGATCGGAGGCTGATACATTTCCAAAGCCCGCTCGACAATACTGATGGCTCGATCAACACCGGCACAAAAGCCACGTGGATTTGCTAGTAATATTTTCATGTCATTGCTCATGGTTTTTACTCAATTCACGACATCCGTCGTTATTCACCCGATTCAACGGCTAAAATTTCAACATCAAAAGTCACATCCTGACCGGCCAACGGGTGATTAAAATCAACTGTCACCGATTCCCCTTCAATTGCAGTCACGATGCCGGGAATCTCCATCCCGTCCGGGCCACTAAATGCCATAATCACACCGACCTCAAGCTCAGTTTCTCCGGCAAACTTGGTTCGATCCATATGGTGAATGTTATCCGGATTAGGTAAACCGAATGCATCTGCTGCTTTGAGCTCAATCGTACGTTGATCACCAGCCTGTAGCCCGAGCAGACATTGCTCAAAATTGTCACTTAAACTGCCATCTCCGATGATCAGCTTCGCGGGTTTTCCCACCTGATGCGTACTATCAGCAACAGAGCCGTCTTTCAGTTGAATGGTAAAATGGAAAGTGACGGCAGTCCCTGCTTGGATCAATTGTTTTTCGCTTGTATTTGTCATGTGACTTACTTTCTCCAGCCTTGATGCAAAAAGCGCTATCCGGTTGAGCAGACAGCGCTTAGGGAGATTCATTCAATGAATCCGGATCAACTATTTTGGCTCATCTTTACGACGGAAACCATCCAAAATCAGCATCACCGCCCCAATACAGATGGCACTGTCAGCCAGATTGAAAGCTGGCCAGTGATGTCCTCCCCAGTAAAAATCGAGGTAATCGACCACGAATCCGTGCGCGATACGATCAAAGACATTACCAACAGCGCCGCCAATAATCATTGCATAAGCACTGTTTGTCCATCGTTCGGATGCAGGTTGGCGACGCATCCAGTACATCAGTAACAGTACCACAAGCAATGCAATACCGGTGAATAACCAACGCTGCCACCCGGTTTGATCGCTGAGAAAACTAAATGCAGCACCATAATTATGAACGTACAACAGATTAAAAAACGGCAGCACCTCAATGCGGTGTTGCCATCCATAATCCATATGATTCATGACAACCAGCTTGATAACAATATCAAGTGCGAAAACCACAACCGCCAGCCATAACCAGCGGATTCCTGAACGCTTAAGTGTCAATTCTGTCATATTGATTCCGTCAGCCTACTGATTATGCAAATTTGCGGATTTCGCCGGCACCTTCGACATTCGAGACACAGCGACCACAAATATGTTCATGTCCGGCAATCGTACCGACATCATCGGTGTGGTGCCAGCAACGTTCACACTTCTCAGCATCAGTCGCTACAACCCTAACAAACAGGCCATCAATCTCGGTACTCTGCGCTTGTTCGGTCTTCTGCGAAGTCGGTTGAACAACCGCTTTCGAAGTCAACAGCACAAAACGAAGTTCATCTCCAAGCCGATTCAGTTTATCTGCCAATTCACCATCAACATACAGTGTCACCTCAGCTTGCAGCGAACCACCGATGATTTTCTCACTACGGGCGGTTTCCAACAGCTTATTCACAACACCACGCACTTCTTGAATACTGTCCCAGAATGCATTGTCTAAAGGCTCGCCATCTTGTAAATCGAACAACCCTTCATACCACTCTTCAGCAAAGACAAAAGGATTACGCGCTGCGCCGTTCGCTTGCAGTGCTGGCATTTCACGCCAGATTTCATCAGCGGTGAATGACATAATCGGAGCCATCCAGCGAACCAAGGCTTCCACAATATAGAACAGTGCCGTTTGACAACTTCTTTGCGCATGTCCGCCACATTTCGCAGTGTACTGGCGGTCTTTAATCACATCGAGATAGAACGACCCCATTTCAATCGAGCAGAAATGCATCAAACGCTGGACAACCGCATGTGTGTTATAACCGTCATAAGCCTTGATAATTTCTTTTTGGGTCGCGAGCGCGCGAGCGACAGCCCAACGATCCAATGCGACCATCTCTTCCATCGGCACAATATCTGTTGCCGGATTAAAACCGTTCAGGTTGGCCAAGAAGAAACGGGAAGTATTACGAATCCGACGATACGCATCTGCAGAGCGCTTCAGAATCTCATCAGAAACAGCCACTTCACCGGTATAGTCCGTGGAAGCAACCCACAAGCGTAAAATATCCGCACCCAATTTATTGACGACATCTTTCGGAGCGATGGTATTGCCGATCGATTTGGACATCTTACGACCTTGTCCATCCACCGTGAAACCATGTGTCAGCACTTCTCGGTATGGCGCTTTATCTTTCATCGCAATCGATGAAATCAGAGAAGACTGGAACCAGCCACGGTGTTGATCAGAGCCTTCCAAGTACATATCAGCTTCTGCACCGTGGAACTCTTCACGGGAATCGACCACTGAATAGTGAGTCACACCGGAATCAAACCAGACATCCAGCGTATCCAATACTTTTTCGTACTGCTCGGCTTCATCACCCAGCAGTTCGGCGATATCGAGATCCCACCATGCCTGAATCCCTTTCTGCTCAACCCGTTGGGCAACCTGCTCAATCAACGCAGCAGAATTCGGATGTAATTCAGAGGTCTCTTTATGCACAAACAGTGCAATCGGTACGCCCCAGGTTCTCTGGCGGGAAATACACCATTCCGGACGACCTTCAACCATGCTTTGAATACGACCTTCGCCCCAATCCGGCATCCACTTGATACCTTTGATTGCTTCCAGCGCCTTGTGACGCAGACCCGCCTGATCCATCGACACAAACCACTGCGGTGTTGCACGGAAAATAATCGGGGTCTTATGACGCCAGCAATGCGGATAGCTATGTTCATAAGCATGATGATGTAATAAAGCGCCCTTCTCTTTCAGCACTTCAATCACTGAATCGTTGGCTTTAAAGACATGCTGACCGGCAAACAATTCTGTATCCGGCAGATAAACACCGTTTGAACCGACCGGATTGGCAACTTCCAGTTGATATTTCTGACCGACTACAAAGTCTTCCTGACCATGCCCCGGAGCGGTATGGACAACCCCGGTTCCTGAATCAGTTGTGACGTGATCCCCCAGCACAGCCGGGATAGTGAAATCATAGAAAGGATGATGATAACGGGTTAGCTCTAAATCAGCACCGGTGGCAAATCCAAGATTATGGAAATGCTCAATCCCCGCGCGATCCATCACGTCTTTTGCCAGCTCGGAAGCAACAATAATCCGCTCCGCCTGACGCCCTGTTGCTTCATCAGCTTCAAGCTGAATTAACACATATTCCAGATCATCACGTAAACAGACCGCTCGGTTTGCCGGCAAGGTCCATGGGGTGGTCGTCCAGATCACGATAGAGACATCACCGTGGCCTTCATGACCTTGATTTAACGTAAATTTAGATAATAACGCAGGGACATCAGCCGCTTTGAAGCGAACATCAATCGACGGTGAGACTTTGTCTTTATATTCAACTTCTGCTTCAGCAAGGGCACTGCCACAATCGGTACACCAGTGAACCGGCTTAAAGCCTTTAAGCAGGTGACCATTATCAGCAATTTTCCCCAACGCCCGGATAATGTTCGCTTCAGTGGCAAAATCCATTGTGAGATAAGGTTTATCCCATTCACCAAGAATGCCCAGACGTTTAAAGCTTTCTTTCTGTCCTTCAACTTGACCGGCAGCATACTCACGACATTTTTCACGAAACTCAGCAGCCGTTAATTTCTGTCCCGGTTTACCGAATTTCTTTTCAACCATCAACTCAATCGGCAATCCGTGACAGTCCCACCCCGGAATGTAAGGTGAGTCAAAACCTGAAAGTGTTTTGGATTTAACAATAATGTCTTTAAGAATCTTATTCAGAGCGTGACCAATATGAATATCACCGTTGGCGTAAGGAGGGCCATCATGTAATACGAAAGATTTTTTGCCTTTTTTAGCTTTACGGATCGCGCCGTAAAGGTCCTCTTGATACCAACGTTTCAGCATATCCGGCTCGCGTTGCGCCAGATTGCCACGCATTGGAAACCCTGTTTCAGGTAAATTCAGGGTATCTTTATATTCACTCATCGATTCTTAATTCCGTTATACTGGGCGAAGTTAGACATTATGTCAGCCGAGTCTGTCCCGGCTAACCCTCATACTGAAGCAACCACACCCTTGCCGCTTCAGCATCCAATTCTATTTGTTGTTTCAACGCTTCGAAGGATTCAAATTTATGCTCCCCACGAAGTTTATGTAAAAGTGCGACTTCTAGCTGTTTACCGTAAATATTGCCCTGAAAGTCAAATAAATGAACTTCCAGTTGCTGACGAACGCCATTGACCGTCGGCCGGTTGCCAATATTTGCGACACCGTCGATTGGCGAATTACCCAGGCCAGAAACCCGGACTGCATACACCCCGGAAACCGGGGAAACACACCGTTTCAGCGGAATGTTTGCGGTTGGGAAACCAATGGTTCGCCCTAACTTTCTGCCATGAGATACCCGGCCACTGATACTGTAATGACGCCCAAGCATCTCTTTCGCAGCAACCAGATCATCTCGCGCGAGTGCTTCACGGATTGCAGTGCTGCTAACCCGCTGGCGATCGACACAAAAACTTTGCGTGCTGACCACATCAAACCCGAAGGTCTTACCGGCTTGTTGTAACATCGTAAAATTGCCACGACGTTGCCGACCGAAACAGAAATCATCACCAATGACAAGAAACTTAACACCCAAGTGCTTGACCAACAAGTCATGAATAAAGGTTTCTGCATCTAACTGGGCAAATTGATGGTCAAAATTAACACAAAGCAGACGCTCAATGTCGAGTCGGCTCAACTGAACAAATTTATCCCGAAGGCGTGTCAGCCGAGCTGGTGCATGATTCGGGTTAAACAGCTCCAGCGGCTGTGGTTCAAACGTCATCACCATTGATGGAACCCCCAACACTCGGGCCCGCTCCGACACTAACCGCAGCACTTGCTGATGCCCGAGGTGGACACCATCAAAATTCCCGATCGTCAGTGCACAACCATGATGTTGAGTGCGTATATTATGAATACCCCGGATTAATTCCATATCGGACGTTTAAAACCTATGATTCAATTCTCTGGTGATGAAACCGACGGATTATATAACCTCAGCTCAGGAGAAGAAAGTCAATCAAGCCAACAAATACGTTCCACATCCTGCTTTAGTGATGTGATAGCCCTGTTAGAAGAGCGACTTTCCTCAATATAAAAACGGGACGCTACAGCCTATTGGATCACTCGGATATCTTTCAACCGAATCCCACTGATTAAGCTGGCTCCCCCATAAACACAGGCACCGGACACGATCAACCCTACCAACATGAGGGATCGTTTTAGTGTTCCCCACTCAGCCCAAGCCGCAAGGTGATCTGACCCAAAAGCAAGACATAGGCTCATGATGAAACTAGCGATAAAAATACGGCCAATAAATATCATGGTCGAACGCTGCATCTGATACACAGAGGCTAAATGCAGCCCCCGGTATAACAAAGCCATATTAATAAATGCCGACAATGCCGTCGCCATTGCCAGACCAACATAACCGAAAAACCAAGCAAACACCGCATTAAAAAACATATTAGTGACCATCGCCACAATCCCATATTTGACAGGTGTTTTAGTATCTTGGCGAGAGTAATACCCCGGCGCTAATACTTTGATCAGCATAAAACAGAGCAGACCGGAAGCATAAGCCTGTAACGAAAGAGCCGCTTGCTGCACGTCGGCTAAAGTAAATTCACCGCGCATAAATAAGACCATAATCATCGGTTGAGCCAATACGATTAAGCCGAGCGTGGCAGGGATTCCCAGCAGGCACACCATCCGCACCCCCCAATCCATCGTATTAGCAAACCCGATCGGTTCAGCATCAACATGTTTTCTTGATAGAGCCGGCAAAATCACGGTGGCGATTGCGATACCGAATAACCCGAGAGGAAACTCTAACAGACGATCCGAATAATACAGCCAACTAATCGACCCGGTTTGCAAAAAGCTGGCAATAAATGTATCGAACAGTAAGTTGATTTGACTGACAGAAACACCGAACAGAGCCGGAATCATCAACGTCCTGATTTTTTTAACCCCGGGATCATTCCATCCCCATTTCGGCCAGACAAATACACCGGCCTTAATCAAGAAAGGTAACTGAAACAGAAACTGAACCAATCCGCCGAGAAATACACCAAAAGCTAAACCAATCTCTGGCTGCGTCAGACGAGGTGCAATCAGTAGTGCGGAACCGATAATCATCACGTTCAGAAATACCGGAGTAAATGAAGAAACCGCAAATTTACCCAGTGTATTTAAAATTGCGCCAGACAACGCAACAAAAGTAATAAACCATAAATAAGGGAACGTGATTTTAAGCAGTAAGCTGGCCAACTCAAACTTTGCGGCCGACGGCCCGCCATGCAACCAATCAAGGAACCACCCGGCACCGAAAACTGCCGTCACGACACTGGAGCCCAAAATCCCAAACAATGTGACGATCGAAACAAGCACACCGAGCGTCCCCGAAGCCCGGGCAATGAGCAGCCGTGTTTTGTCCATATCGCCCTGAGCGTGGTATTCGGTCAGAACCGGAACAAAAGCCTGAGAAAAAGCGCCCTCCGCAAATAAACGACGTAAAAAGTTAGGGATCTTATTGGCAAAGAAAAACACATCGGCACTCGCACCGGCTCCCATAAGATTCGCAACCACAATATCCCGGAATAATCCTAAAACGCGCGATAGCAGTGTCATGGTACTGACAATCAGACCAGACCTGAGAAGACGTTGACTCACCGTAACCTCTATTAATATGTCAAATCACATCCGAGAGAATCCCGGCGACTTTATTGATTGATATAGCAGGATCATAAGCATCGCGCGGACTGTATCGGCGTGCTGAGAATACTTTCTGCCTGTGTGCAGTTTTTTAACGTAGAATGCGTTGCTTTTCAAATCATAGTTGTGTCAATAATTGGTCTGGCTATTCGAACTGGACCATCCGGCATCATGCTCGTTGAAAGACGGATAAACACAAAAAAGATACCGTTGAAAGTGCAGATTAAGTATTAGCATTCAAAAAAGAATGCTGTTAGAATCCCCGCCATCTTAACCGCGAATGTCCAACGATACCAAAAATGTTTTGGTTCGTTGTGTTTTTGCACAAATGAATTGACATTTTTAGGCAAATAAGGGATAGTTCCCGCCCTTAAAATGTCACTGAACTAAAGTTTTTGGGAGTAGACCCTTGGCAAATAGTAAATCTGCTAAGAAGCGCGCTATTCAGGCGGAAAAAAATCGTCAACACAACGCGAGCCGCCGCTCAATGATGCGCACTTATATGAAGAAAACTGTCGCTGCTATCAAAGCAGGCGACAAAGAAGCTGCAACTGCTGCACTAGCTGAAGCAACACCTATTCTTGACCGTATGGCAACAAAAGGCCTGATCCACAAGAATAAAGCAGCTCGTCATAAAGCTCGTTTTGTTGCTGCAATCAAAGCGCTGTAATGCATTAATTGCTTCATACAAAAATAAAAAACCGACATAATGTCGGTTTTTTTATTTTCCTTGATACCAATCAGCGGCTAGTTTTATGAACAATAGAGACGATATAGCAATTCAATCATTTCTTTTACCTCATGACTGCTGATCGAATAGTAAACCGTTTGCGCCTCTTTCCGCGTCGCAACCAATTTCTCCCGACGTAATAACGCCAGATGTTGCGATAATGCAGACTGACTCAACTCAAGTTTCGCACACAACTCACCTACTGAAAATTCTTGCGCTAACAGTAAACACAATATCTGAAGACGTCTCTCATTTGCCATGGCTTTGAGTAATACAACGGCTTTGGCTGATTTTTGTTCCATTTCCTGAAGATTCACGAAAGGCTCCCTTTATGGACAGGTTCATTTCATACATATAGCGACTACAACCTTGCAGCCTTACAAAATCATTTTACTTGCTGTTCATCCACCGCGATTCATCATTATTATTTTCTCGACGGCATCACAAAACTTTTACCTGATAATAAGTAAGTGCTAGATATTAAAGCAATTACCCATGAAAAAGAACCGATTATACTGATAAATAACTGAAATCTTCACTGCATATACGTTTCACGGCCGGGTGCTGGATCATCCGCTCGGCAAAGATAACGTAATACTCTTCCTTTAAGTCATCGATTCGATCGATCAGATGCATCGGCAAATCGCCATTCCCGGCTTCCGTATAGAGAGACGGCGCTAAAAAAATAGCCTCTCGATGTTCTCTGGCAAAGGCTTTCATCAGCGCAACATCATCAAACTCGCCCATGATATTAGGTTGAATCCCCTGACTATCAAACCATTGCATCGCACTTCTTCCCATAGCAGTGCGACTCCCCGGAATCAGTATTTTTCCATCTGACAAGCATTCGATGAGTGAACTCGCTTGAGGTTCGGTATAGGAGAAAAAGCACATCTGATTTTCGCCCAGCTTTTTACTAAACAAACCGGGGCTACGGGCCGAATCAACCGGACAATCAGACAGAATCATATCCAGTTTATGCTGCGAAAGTTGCTCAAAGAGCAACTCATGTGTCGATTCAAAACAACGTAAATGAATATGTTCATCTTCGGGAACGGCACACGACAAAATCTTACTGACGATCTGTTTGGAAATAGCATCGGCGACCCCCACATCTAGTAGTAAGTTTGCCCGCTGACTATAGTTGACAATGTCGAGCATCTCATAACTCAAGCCATACATACGATCAGCGTATTTATAAACCAATTGTCCTAACTCTGTAGGCTCGACACGCCGCCCTGCGCGTTTCATCAACTGGCCGTCCATACGAGCTTCCAGCGCTTTAATTTGCCCGGTCACCGTTTGCGGTGTCAGAAATAAGGCTTGAGCGGCCTTGGTGACCGAACCTTGTTTACAAACCATCCAGAAATAATATAAGTGATTGTAATTCAAATGAGACATATACCCAGACCATCTGTCAGATTCAATTCATACCCGTACAGCGTATTCTATCATCAGCATGATCGAAATAACCGAAGTTTTCAATATATAGAATCGATATATCCGAATATAAAAATATCTTCAATACTGCCCCTTACAAGTCTCTGGGAAATTCATTAAACTGATAAAAAATTCATGAATAGGCAAGTTATGAAGCAGTACATTGCATTATTGGAAGATATTCTGGAAAACGGTGATGTCAAAGGCGATCGCACCGGCACGGGTACACTTTCTGTGTTTGGCCGTCAAATTCGTCACAACCTCCAAGAAGGTTTTCCTCTCATTACAACCAAGAAACTCCATTTCAAAAGTATCGCGAACGAACTGATTTGGTTCCTGAGTGGGGACACCAATACCTCTTGGCTCAAAGAGAATGGTGTCTCGATCTGGGATGAATGGGCGACGGAAAATGGTGACTTAGGACCGATTTATGGTCAGCAGTGGACCGCATGGCCAACGCAATCAGGTGAAAGTATCAATCAGATCGATTATGTCGTGGATGCTTTAAAAAATAATCCCAACAGTCGCCGTATTCTATTCCACGGCTGGAATGTTGAGTATTTACCTGACGAGTCAATGGCACCTCAAGAGAATGCCCGGAACGGAAAAATGGCACTTCCTCCCTGCCATTTGCTATATCAGTTTTATGTTTCAAACGGTAAGCTCTCTGCACAATTATACATTCGTAGTTCAGATAGCTTCCTCGGGTTACCTTATAACATTGCCTCAC
Source organism: Vibrio rubrogenes (assembly GCF_059641415.1). NCBI lineage: Bacteria > Pseudomonadati > Pseudomonadota > Gammaproteobacteria > Vibrionales > Vibrionaceae > Vibrio > Vibrio rubrogenes. The sequence continues at coordinate 211,348 of NZ_JCARSY010000003.1, read as the reverse complement.
TGGCGTTGCTCACCCATATGCTTGCACAACAATGCCAACTGACACCGCATGAAATTGTGGTCAGCTTTGGGGATTTACACGCATACTCAAATCATATGGAACAAATTAAAACCCAGCTGACCCGGGAACCACGGCAATTGCCGGAATTACGGATTGTGCGCCACCCCGAATCGATTTATGACTACCGTTTTGAGGACTTCGAAATCGTTGGCTATGATCCACATCCATCAATTAAAGCGCCGGTCGCAATATAACTCTCGATTCCCCCGCTCAACGGTAATTGGTCGGGGGAGCTTTAGACACCACGTGCAGAATCCTTCCTTATCCGCAAGCTAACTCGATTACTCTGGTGAATCGGAACGACGACGATAAGCCCAAAACATCAGCAGAACACCAGCCAAAATCATCGGTAAAGAAAGAATCTGCCCCATTGAAATGAATCCGGCAAACAATCCTAGCTGTGCATCCGGCTCTCTGAAATACTCAACAAAGATACGACAGGCGCCATAACCGATAAGAAAGAGTCCGGCAACTGAACCGGCAGGACGAGGCTGACGAATAAAGAGGTTGAGAATGATAAATAGAAGTACCCCTTCCAAAAAGAATTCATACAGCTGAGAAGGATGACGCGGCAACGGCCCTGCTCCCGGAAATACCATGGCCCAAGGTACATGGGTCACTCGTCCCCATAATTCGCCGTTCATAAAATTCCCTAAACGTCCCAACGCAAGTCCAAAGGGAACCAGTGGTGCAACGAAGTCGGCCACTGCAAAAAACTGGCGATGATTGCGTTTGGCATACCAGAACATAGCCGTGATCACACCGAGTAAACCGCCATGAAAGGACATTCCGCCAGTCCAGACTTTAAACAGATATAGCGGGTCGGCCAGAAAATATTCGAACCCATAAAACAGGACATATCCCACACGTCCGCCAATCACCACACCGACAAATCCGGCAAACAAAAGGTCAGAAACCTGTTCTCTCGTCCATCCGCTTCCTTCCTTATCAGCTCTTCGGTTCGCAAGCCAAGTTGCAAAAAGAAACCCAAGCAGATACATCACACCATACCAACGAATGGAAAGCGGCCCGATGGAGACTAAGACAGGATCAATATTCGGAAACTGCAAGAATTCCTGAGACATAAATCTTTACTCTTTATTCAATATACAACGGTTTATGACATACCGCGCTCAGCGCAGCAACATATGAACGGATACAAACATCAGAAACACAGCAAACACCTTTTTCAACACCGATGTCGGTAGTTCGGTCGCTAACTTGGCTCCCACTTTTGTCGTAAACATCGACGAACAGGAAATAAACAGCAAAGCGGGTAAATAAACGTATCCCAGACTAAACTCAGGCAGGCTTTGGAGCGAAAAACCGTGCCAAATAAATCCCATCATGCCAGATAATGCAATCACACAGCCGCAAAGTGACGATGTGCCAACAGCCTTACGCATTTCTATGCCATGTTTGTTGAGATAAGGCACCGATAGTGCCCCTCCACCAATACCAGCTAAGCTGGCAATCATGCCAATTAAACTCCCACTCAGGATCATTGCCCCCAGCCCCGGCATCGGCTTCGCCGTCTGCTGGCGAATTGAGAGAAACATCTGTATTGCCAGGAAAAAAACAATCACCCCAAACACTTTGGGCAGATATTCGCTCGGCATCCAGTCAGCAAGAGTCGCCCCCATCAACCCACCGGCAATAATTCCGGGTGTCAGCCACTTCACAGCTAATAAATCAATATTGCCATAGCGTAAATGATTCAATGCCGAAGAGCCTGAAGTCAGAATGATACAGGCGAGAGAGGTTGCCAAAGCCACTTGCATCGCGATATCAGGTGTAACGCCAATATGGGGAAATAAAAGTAACAGGGCCGGAACAATAATTAAGCCACCGCCAATGCCTAACAACCCGGCCATAACGCCGACAAAAGCACCTAACACGATTAACAGCAAGACAAAAGTGATGGTCACGCTCATTCCTCAGGTTAACTTAATGTTTACCGGCTCGGATAAAACCGGCAAAACCGAACTCTTCAAAATAAGTTCGCATCATACTATAAATATCATGACCATAAGTTTGCATCAGCGCTTGCGAGGCAAGTTTTTTCAGCGTTTTTATTTCTGAATGACGGATGAGGTATTTCACTTTCGCGACATTCGCCGTATTCATACTCAATGTCTGATATCCCATCCCAATCAGAAGCAACGCCCCTATCGGGTCTCCGGCAAGTTCGCCACACACACAGACATGAATCTGATGCTGACAACAGACATCAGAAATATGTTTTAACGCCATCAAAACTGACGGATGCATGGATTCATAGACATCGGCAACTCGGGCATTGTTCCGATCAACTGCTAATAAATATTGCGTCAGATCGTTTGTTCCAACCGAGATAAAGTCAACCCGGTCGGCCATTCGGGGTAAAAGGTAAATCATGGATGGCACTTCGAGCATAATCCCGATTGAAGGCTTTTTCACCCGTTTATCCACAGCCGAGACTTCAGTAAATGCTTGATCAATAAAAGTAAGCGCATCATCAAGTTCTCTCATTCCGGAAATCATCGGTAACAGAATGCCCAAATTCCCCGTCTCGATACTGGCTTTGAGCATTGCCCGGAGCTGAATCAGAAAAATATCCGGATGATCAAGCGTGAAACGGATACCTCGCCAGCCGAGAAATGGATTATCTTCTTCTATTGGTAGATAAGGTAAAGGCTTATCACCACCGATATCTAATGTTCTCATCACAACCATTTTATCGGGATGCGCACATAGTATTTGACGATAAAGTTGGATTTGCTCTTCTTCAGAAGGAAAACGGTTCTGTAATAAGAACGAGATTTCAGTCCGGTACAAACCGACACCATCCACCCCTTGATTGACTGCAGTATTGTTCTCGGTATTCAGGCCTGCATTCAGCAAGATATTGACCGGATACCCATCGCGCGTGATCGCTTTCTCGGCAAGGCTTTGATTAACCATTTCCGATAGTTCACCTTCTTCTTCCATCAGCTCTTGGTATTCGGCCAGAACTTCGGAATCCGGTGAAATATGAATGAAGCCACTGTAACCATCGACAATAGCTAATTGACTATTAATTTCTTTGAAATTTAACGAAACCCCCATGATGGCAGGGATCCCCAAGGCTCGGGATAGAATTGCGGCATGGGAGTTGGCAGCGCCTTCGAACGAGACAACAGCCAAAAGTTTATCTTTGGGAATACTGGCCAGAATTGAAGCGGTTAACTCTCTGACGACAAGAATGATCGGCTTTTCCAGAACCAATTCTTCCAGTTCACTGTTGTACAAAAAGTACAGCATTCGCTGCCCGAGCTCTCTGATGTCCTGGGCTCTTTCTCGCAGGTAAACATCCGACATTTGGGAAAAGCGTTCGACATATGCTTCAACCACCTGACGCAAGGCCCAATCCGCTCGATCACCTTTCAGGATCTGTTCTTTCAGATCCTTACGTAACATTGGATCATTGAGTAAGTGGGTAAATAAATCGAAAATAGCCAGCGTTTCTTTGTGAATGTCGCCATCCAGCTTCTTACGCATTCGCCGAAAATCACTCAGTGCCTTTTCAACTGCTCTGGATAACCATTCCTGTTCTTTCTTAACGTCAAGCGTCGATGCCGGCAAAACATTTTCTAGCTCCGGCTGAGAGTTATCCCACCAGAACTCACCAATCGCAACCCCCGGAGATACCCCAATACCGCGCACAACCGACTGTTGCTTTGCAAGTGACCATAACCCCTGAGACTGCGCATGTGCAACCAGAACGGCCAACTGGGCCGAGAGTGTCACAATAAACGATTCTTCGATTTCACTAAACAGACGGGGAGAACGTTGCTGGATAACCAACACACCCAGCACTTGTTTACGGTAAATAATCGGTGCACCTAGAAAGCTTTGGTACACTTCTTCACCGAGTTGTTTGAAATATTTGAAATTTGGGTGTTTGGAGGCTTCGGCCAGATTGATCGGTTCAGCTGAACGTTTGACTAACCCAACCAAGCCCTCATCAAAACCGATATGAATTTTATTGCCTTTAAATTTCAATCCTTGAGTCGCAATCAGTTCAAGGCGTAGTTTTTCTTCATTGGCGAGATAAATTGTGCAGCATTCGGTATTCATGGCCTCACAGGTTTTTTTCACCAGAATATCAAAGGCCTGATGAACATCTTCAACTTTTGAAACCTGTTCCATGATGTCCCGAAGCTGAGAGAGCATGTTTATCCTCTTTTTCCTTTCCGTTTGCTTTTTACTTTCCGTGCTTTAAATGGCATCGCGATCGAGGCAAACTCTTTCATTGCTCGCCGATAAACATCGCGTTTAAATGAAACAACCTGCCTTACCGGATACCAATAACTCACCCAACGCCAACCATCAAATTCAGGGGTTACTCCACGCTGCATGTTGATTTTAGACTCATGACACTCTAAACGCAGAAGAAACCATTTCTGTTTTTGTCCAATACAGACCGGTTGAGAATCCCAGCGCACCAATCGTTTGGGAAGTTTATACTTCAACCAATGACGACTGGAACTAATGACCTTCACATCCGTTTTTGTTAAACCAACCTCTTCGTATAACTCTCTGAACATTGCTTGCTCTGGCGTTTCACCATGATCAATGCCGCCCTGAGGGAACTGCCAAGAGTGTTGTCCGTATCGTTTCGCCCAGAATACCTGACCATGGTTGTTGCAGATTACAATACCGACATTCAGCCGATAACCATCGCCATCTATCACTGGCAAACCTCTAATAAAATTTAACTTCTCCTGATTTTTTCATAGATCCCCAGATGTAGCAAATATCCATTGACAATAAAAACAAAAATACTCAATGGACAAAATTGGGTATACCACCTCAGACAAGTAACTTATTAACACAAGATGACAAATTTAGCTGATCTTATTCACCTTTTCTGTGAGTAACTATGTGAAAAAGTGATAGATTACTCACAATTTTTTGATTCTCTTCTCGCAACAAACCTTTCAGCAGCAAGTAAACCAGTTCAACTAATTGTTATTTATCAATAGATTAAATAAACAATTATAACGCTTACGATCCCAATTTGATTCACAAGGATCAATCTCATTGTCACATTGAACAAAGATCAACCATCACCATTTTTATCCACACAACAACCGCGATTTCGCTGAAAAAGTAACACAAACCACAGAATAAAGCCTGTATATCCATCCATATCATGACGCGATGCATCGTCAGATACAACTATCCTGTGGATAAGCTGAGGAAATCATCAAGGTTCCGCTCTTTCAGACAAACCATGACGGCCTCTCATTTCATCTGTTAAACTAGTGCTCATTACATCCTAAACTGTTGCTCTTCTACCACTAATATCCGAAAGATCTTATGAGACCAGAACCAAAAACAGAAAGTGAATTACTTGAAAGAGCTTGGGAAATAGCCGGATTCAGTTTTACTGAACTTGCGGAGATTGCCCGGATGAAAGTCCCTTTGGATCTGAAAAAAGATAAAGGCTGGGTCGGACAACTTCTCGAATGGCACTTGGGTGCAACCGCCGGAAGCAAACCGCAACAGGATTTTGAAAAACTGGGAATTGAGCTGAAAAGTATTCCTATCAGCTATGCGGGCAAGCCACTCGAAACCACATTTGTCTCCGTGGCGCCATTAACGGGCGTTCATGGTTTGACGTGGGAAAACAGTCATGTCAGAAACAAACTGTCGCGAGTCCTCTGGATCCCCGTTGAAGGAGAAAGAGATATCCCCGTTTCGGACAGAAAAGTCGGGACACCTCTGTTATGGAGCCCTTCACCGGAGCAAGAGGCACAACTCAAAAATGACTGGGAAGAGCTCATGGAGTTCATTGTGTTAGGTCAGATCGAGCAAGTAACCGCCAGACACGGTGAGATCTTGCAATTGCGTCCCAAAGCAGCCAATGGTCGAGTTCAAACAGAAGCTTATGGTTATCACGGGAAAATAATCCGTACACGTCCTCGGGGTTTTTATCTGCGGACTCAATTTACCGCGCAGATCCTCGCGCATCACTTTATATAAACACGGCATCACTCATAACGCCCCCGTACCAACACCGTTCTAGCTTGATACATTCAGTGCGGAGCAATCATTTGTCATCGCTCCTTCACCATCAATTTCTATTTCCTTTTCAGTAGGTACTTCGCTTATAGTGAAAGGGGAAGCATATATACCCACGCTCAAACCTAATGAAGATATGCAGTCGGATCCGCTGGATAATTGGTTCTCTAACAAGAAAGGAAGTCATATGCATTATACAAAGCTGCCTCACTCAACATTAGAAGTCAGTAAAATCTGCCTTGGTACCATGACCTTCGGTCAACAAAATACATGTGATGATGCTTGCAGCCAACTTGACTACGCCCTCGAACGAGGCGTGAATTTTATCGATACGGCAGAAGTCTATCCGATCCCTCCTTCTCCGGAAACGCAGGGAAAAACAGAAGAATTTATCGGCCACTGGCTTGAAAAATCAGGCAAAAGAGAAAAGATCGTACTGGCAACCAAAGTTGCCGGTCCTGTAAACGCGGGACCAAGAAACCCACTTCAGATCCGGGAAAATATGGCACTGGATCACCGTAATATTCATCAAGCCATTGACGATAGTCTCGCGCGGTTAAAAACCGATTATATCGATTTGTACCAACTCCATTGGCCACAGCGCCAGACCAACTGTTTCGGCACACTCAACTATCCCGAACTGCCTGAAAAAGAAGAAGTGACACTGATTGAAACACTTGAAGCCATGACCGATCTCGTTCGGGCTGGAAAGATTCGCTATATCGGTGTTTCCAACGAAACACCTTGGGGCGTGATGACCTATCTCCGATTAGCCGAAAAACATGATTTACCTCGTATTGTCACGATTCAGAATCCATATAATCTGCTGAATCGTAGCTTTGAGATCGGCCTTTCAGAAATCAGTCATTTTGAAGGGGTGAAACTACTGGCTTACTCCCCACTTGCATTTGGCATTCTCAGCGGGAAATATCTCGATGGTGCCAAACCGGAAGGAGCACGCTGTACACGTTTCGAACGTTTTAAACGCTACTTCACACCTCAGGGAATCAAAGCAACCGAAGCTTATGTTCAACTGGCCCGGGATTATCAACTCGATCCGGCGCAAATGGCGCTGGCTTTCGTGAACCAGCGCTCTTTTGTCGGTTCTAACATCATCGGTGCGACGACGTTAGCCCAATTAAAAAGTAACATTGATAGTATTGATATCACATTGTCGGATGAGCTCATTGGCAAAATCAATGATATTGCCACGACCTACTCCAACCCTTGTCCGTAATGTTTACTGATCTTGACAGCCCTAAGCTTCATCGAAAGCTATTCCAGGGCTAAGTGAGTCGCAGGCCAAAAGGATTGAAACGCCCTTTTGGCCTGTTTTAGTTATGTCGGTATTCGCAATGATATAAACTGCCTGAGCAGATGCATACGACGAGTCACACGCTGCTCTTCATTGATTGAACGACCAATCAGGCGACCATCTGCTTCCAGACCGATATCACGCAATAGATAAGGATTATCCCACGGAATATCGTAAGCACTCCGACGTACTTTTGCTCTCCATACCCGTTCTTCACGACGTAAATCGGCTCGAACGAGCCATGCTGCAAGTGATAAATAAAATGAATGACGCATAGCAGTATCTCCTTGAGAGATCGGCTGAAGGAAACCTAGCTACACTTAACAGAATACAGAAAAGAGAATTGAATTCTTTGACTTATTAAGCTGCTACATTCCCGCAGCCTAATAAAAAGGTTACGGATTGATTAACTAAAAATATCTCGTTTCATTTGTCGTGACATGCCAGTAATGGCGCTTGCCTGAAAATGAAAAGCAGAATGAGATGAAGAGACACAAACAGAAATAATACAAAGCATAGATTTCATAGCGTATCTCCTTTTAGTCATTACAATCCAATTGATAATTATGACCGAAGCCACGACGATAATTTAATGGGAATGGTTCAATAAATCAATCAATGAATCATCAATATTCTTCAAAAAAATAGATTAGTTCAATAATTAACAATCACTCATGTAATCATGATGACATTCAACTAGAATGAATTATTTTATTGAAACAATTCACTAACACTATTTTTAGCCATGTGAATATCGGTATAAAATAAAAAAGCCTTACTAACATCATAAGGCTTTTCAAACAGTATCATACGACTTTGCCAAAATAAGGCAGTCTCAATATAATTAGTTCATATCTTCCGAAATTAGATTATGCTTATTCAACAAACGGTACATTGTCGCTCTTGATATGCCTAACTCTTTTGCCGCCTGAGTAATTTGCCCTGAATTAGACTCAAGCACCAACATCAACGCTTCTTTTTCAGAACGTTCACGGATACTTTTCAGACTTAATTTCCCATCCCCAAATTTTGGCAAGTCCAGATTACTCTCACTGAGCATCACGGTATCAGACATCAGGACCATTCGTTTTACCTGATTGATTAACTCACGAATATTCCCTGGCCAATGGTAGCGGGAAAGCATTTTGAGAGCATCTTCTGTAAAACCACGGGCCTGAGCATTGTACTCTTTTGAAAATTGCTGAAGATAATGACGAGCAATTAAAGGAATATCGGAAACACGTTCTTTTAAGCTAGGCACATTGATTCGCAGGACATTAATATAGTGATACAGCTCATCATTGAAATTACCATCAATTAAAGCCTTCTCTATATCCGTTGCATTTGCCGCAAGTATTCGGATATCAACCGTCTGGAAACCTCTCGATGTCTCTATCGTGCCTTCTTGGAAGAAGCGGAGTAAATTCAGTTGCTGATCTTTCGTAATCGATAAAATATCATTCAGAAGAACCGTGCCACCATCTGCTTTTTCCAGAATTGAAACAAAATCATCATCAGCACCAATACCGAACAATTCCATCGCAAAACGTTTTTCGGACATCGCCCGACAATTGACCGAGATAAATGGCTTTTTGGAACGGGAAGAGGAATGATGAACTGCCTTGGCAACCATCTCTTTCCCTGAACCACTTTCACCATGAATCAAAATACTCACATCGGTCGGTCCAATTCGTTTGATCTGATCGCGTAGTCGTTTCATTGAAACCGACTCTCCAATCAAGCCAAAATTATCGTTTAACCCATAGTGAGGCCATACTTTTTTTTCAAGTTTCAACATGCCAAGCTGATGCCCGATCGTACTCAGCAACTGCGCATCAGGTATTGGCGCAGTAAAGAAATCAATACAAAAGTTTACAATAAATTGACATATTGTATCTGAGCTTAATTGTGACTCGCGAATGAATGCCAGCCATCGAACTTGTCTATGACTACTGACTAAGTTCGCAACCCCATTTAAACTGAACTCATCGTGACTTAAATCGACAATACCGATACAGGGACCGACTTCATCAAACAAGACATCTGCCTTTCTTAAATCGCCGACTTGAGAACATCGCCAACCAACTTGTTCTAATACCGAAAGCCATGGTTCATACGTGCCACCAACCACGATAAGAGAACCTGGCACAGAGTCCATACGGAACTGATTACCCATGAACTATTCCTTATCATTTATTCATATTGTTATGTTATTTGGGGGCTTATATAGTATTAATTATTAATAATTACGCTACCGTAGGCACGAATTAAAAAACGCATATTCTTAATTATGAGACTAACATAAGAAATTACATAAAAAGAACAGAAGCGATAAAATACTACGACCCGTTTTCCTTATCCGATGACAACTACTTAAATATATTTCCCCCCTTGCAACTCCTCTAATATATGAAATCATCACTGGTCTAATCATCCTACCTTCTCTTTCTGATAAAACAAAGCCTTTCCCGAAGGAAAGGCTTTGCGTATTTTTTAGCACTTTAATCCATCACCAGTGATAAATTTAGTCAATTATCCCTGAGGACGCATCGCTGGGAATAAAATTACATCTCGAATCGTATGCGAGTTTGTGAATAACATCGCCAAGCGATCAATACCAATTCCCTGTCCGGCAGTCGGTGGTAAACCATGTTCTAGCGCAGTGATATAATCTGCATCATAGAACATCGCTTCATCATCACCGGCATCTTTCGCATCAACTTGCGCTTTAAAGCGAGCATCCTGATCTTCAGCGTCATTCAACTCAGAGAAACCATTGGCGACTTCCCGGCCTCCGATAAAGAACTCAAAGCGATCCGTAATAAATGGATTGTCATCACTACGGCGAGCCAATGGAGAAATATCAGCCGGATAACCCGTAATGAAAGTCGGTTGAATCAGTTTTGGCTCAGCCGTTTCACCAAAGATTTCCTCTAGCAACTGACCGCATGTCCAGAATGGTTCAACTTCGATATGCAGCGATTTAGCAATCGAGACCATCAGGTCACGATCCTGAATCTTATCATTATCAAGACCCTGAATCTCCGCATGGTCAGGGTTGTAATGCTTCACTGCTTCTAACATGCTCATGCGCGTATAGCGGCCGCCAAACTCAACCGTTTCATCCCCGTAAGGCATTGAGGTCGCGCCCAAAACTTCCTGAGCAACCGAACTCAGCATCTCTTCGGTCAAATCCATCAAATCGTTATAGTCTGAATAAGCCTGATAGAATTCCATCATGGTAAATTCAGGATTATGCCGAGGAGACAACCCTTCGTTTCTGAAGTTACGGTTGATTTCAAATACACGGTCAAAGCCACCAACAACCAGACGCTTCAAATACAGTTCCGGTGCAATCCGCAGATACATTTCCATATCTAACGCATTATGGTGGGTAATAAACGGACGTGCTGTTGCACCACCGGGAATGCTCTGCATCATTGGAGTTTCAACTTCAATGTATCCTTTGCCGATCATAAAATGACGAATCGCGCTGACCAGCTTAGAGCGGATGATGAACGCCTGACGCGAATCTTCGTTCATGATCAGATCCACGTAACGTTGGCGATAACGCATTTCCTGATCGGTCAGACCATGGAACTTCTCAGGTAGCGGGCGCAGCGCTTTCGTCAATAGTTGGTAAGATTCCATATTGACATATAAATCCCCTTTCCCGGATTTATGCAGCGCACCTTTCACACCAATGATGTCACCAATATCCAACCCTTGATATTTGGCTTTCAGATCTTTCTGCACATCTTTACTTGCATACGCCTGGATCCGACCGGAAGTTTCTTGAATGACCAAAAAAGGCCCGCGTTTTGCCATAATTCGTCCGGCAATCGCCACAACATGATTCAAGGCTTCTAATTCTTCTTTTGTCTTTTCACCGAACGTTTGCTGCAAATCACTGGCCAGACTATCACGGCGAAAATCATTCGGGTGACCGTTTGCCTTACAATCCTGACGGATATAATCTAACTTACCGCGTCGTTCTGCGATGAGTTTATTTTCTTCTTGTCTGTTACTTTCTTGAGTCGTTTCGTTTTGAATCGCATCAGTCATTTCGATGTACCTGTCATATCGGTGAAAAGCTTAAAGACCTGATTTCAGGCTTGCTTCAATGAATTTATCTAAGTCGCCATCCAGAACCGCCTGAGTATTGCGGTTTTCGATCCCCGTTCTCAGATCTTTGATCCGCGAGTCATCAAGCACGTAAGAACGAATCTGGCTGCCCCATCCGATATCAGATTTAGCATCTTCATTCGCTTGCTTCTCGGCATTCTGTTTATGAAGTTCAAGTTCAAACAGCTTCGCCCGAAGTTGCTTCATCGCTTGATCTTTGTTTTTGTGCTGGGAGCGGTCTGTCTGACACTGAACAACTGTATTGGTCGGTAAATGCGTAATCCGTACCGCAGATTCAGTTGTATTGACGTGCTGACCACCGGCACCCGATGCCCGGTAAACATCGATGCGCAGATCAGCCGGATTAATATCGATATCAATGTTTTCATCAACTTCCGGATAGACGAACGCTGATGCAAAAGAAGTATGACGACGACCGCCGGAATCAAACGGAGATTTACGCACCAGACGGTGAACACCGGTTTCGGTCCGCAGCCATCCATAAGCATATTCGCCAACGATCCGCACCGTTACCGATTTCAGACCGGCGACTTCGCCCCCGGAGACTTCAATCACTTCTGTCTTGAAGCCTTTCGCTTCAGCCCAGCGCAGATACATCCGCAGCAACATTGAAGTCCAGTCTTGTGCTTCGGTTCCACCGGAACCCGCCTGAAGGTCAATGTAGCAGTCCGAAGGATCGTGCTCTCCCGAGAACATGCGGCGAAACTCCAGTTTCTCCAGACTTGCTTCCAGCTCATCCAGCTCAGGGCCGATCTCATCGAACGTTTCCTGATCTTCAGCTTCAACCGCCAGTTCAAGCAAACCTTCGACATCATCAACACCACGATCCAAGAGATCGATGGTTTCAACGATAGCCTCCAACGTGGCTCGCTCTTTTCCCAGCGCCTGAGCCCGTTCGGGTTCATTCCATACTTCGGGTTGTTCAAGTTCTGCGTTGACTTCTTCGAGACGTTCTTTTTTTACATCATAGTCAAAGATACCCCCTCAGGACATTTGTGCGTTCAGACACGTCCTGCAGGCGGTTTTTTATCGGGTTGATTTCAAACATGATTGCTCAATCGTTTATTAGAGTAGAATTTAACCGAAGAATTCTACTGAAAAATGTGATGAAGATACAGGAAAAATTGCTGGTTCCACATGACTTTCCAGCACACGATGAAATCGAACCGAACGCCCATATTATCAGGATATCATGCAGCGTTCGGCGATTTGGGGACAAGAATCGCTTGGATTGATAGTCAGCGAATTCTCATTCACGACCTATCAGTGGGTCGCTTCGTTGATTTCCAGAGATTGCTCTGAACGGGACATGCAAAACATCGCAACAAATATAATCGCAGTCGGCAATACCCAACCCATGCCAATATCAAACAGTGGCAAGAAACTAAAAGAGGAAACATCCACTCCCACAAACTTGAAAGCATCGATCAGCGCAAACAGAAAAGACACCAGTAAAGCCACTCGGTAAGCCACTTTAGGATTCGGGAGCTTATTTCGGACAAATGTCAGCGCAACCAGCGTAATAGCCACCGGATACAACGCAAATAAAACCGGAATAGACAGTGAAATTAACTGACTCAGACCCACATTCGCGATCACGGCACAAACCACGCTGTTCACAATCACCCACTGGTGGTAACTGAATCGCGTCAGCGAACTAAAGTAATCAGAACACGCAGAAACAAGACCGATTGCCGTCGTCAAACAAGCCAACAATACAATGATCGATAAGACAAGCTGACCAAAGTCACCAAACATCGCCTGTACATAAAGGCTGAGTATCACGCCACCGTTATCAGCCCCGGTCGCAATGGCTGAACTGGTCGCTCCCAGATAGAACAACGAGATATAGACAAATGCGAGTCCGAAAGCTGCGATAAAGGCAGCAGCAATCAAATACTTGGTGGTCGCTCGGGCCTCGGTAATCCCTTTGCCTCGCAAGACATCAACCATCAACATACCAAACATTAACGAAGCGAAGGTATCCATGGTGTTATAACCTTCCAGAAAACCGGTGGTTAAAGGCTTTTCCAGATATGCGCCTTGCGCCGCAGCAACGGTTCCCTGTGGATGAATAAACACCCCGACAGCCACAATAATCAGTCCGATAAACAACGTTGGAGTTAAAACCTTACCAATCAAATCAATCAGTTTACCCTGAGACCAAGAGAAGAAAGCAGCAACTACAAAAAATATAACAGAGAAAAAAGTAAGATTAGAGAAGCTACCTTCACCGACTAATGGCTTAAACGCCATCTCAAAAGCAACGAGCCCTGTGCGAGGTGCAGCAAAAGCGGGACCGATAATGATAAAAATCAGCACCGCCATGATTGTCGATACCTTAAGTGGCAAATCTTTAGTTAAGTGCTGCCAACTGCCACCGGCGACGGCAACCGCAATAATCGCAATCAGAGGAAGCCCGACGGCTGTCAGTAAAAAACCACTCATCGCAGATGAAAGATGTTCACCAGCCATTTGCCCGGCAAGCGGAGGGAAAATTATATTGCCTGCGCCAAGAAAAAAAGCGAACAGCATAAAGCCGACCGCCATAATATCGGTTAATTTCAATGTCTGTTTCACAGAGCACCTTCTTATGTTTATGTTGTGTTTGTCATTGTGACAGTAGACTGTCTTTCATTTTTTGCGCGATAATGAACAAACAGAATGAAATAATCAATAACACAACAAGAATTAGTCAATTGATCCATGTAAATTCACATTGACTAGAACAATAAACCAATAAAAAAGCAAAAAATTGATACAAAAATAAAAATTATTTCGTACAAATCATTCACAAACACAGCAACAACAGAGTGGACTTGAAAGGTCATGCTATTCCTGCCAACATCTCGCTAAAATGTACGTCTCATGGCCTGAAAAGCGTTTAAAAGCGGCTTCAGTGAGATGAAGTCCGCTATTGGTGAAACAATATCCATGAAGAAAAAATCACAGCACCCCAAAACGTTCCATTTCAAACAATTTTCAGTATCCGGTGGTGAATGTGGTATGCCCGTGAGTACAGATGGTGTGTTACTGGGTGCTTGGATGAATGGTGAGAATCTCCGTTCGATTCTCGATATCGGCACAGGCACCGGCCTATTAGCTTTATTTTGTGCCCAACGCTTCCCGGCGGCACAGATCACGGCTCTCGATATTGATGAACAGGCGATTCAGACCACCATCAGTAACCGGGATAATTCCCCATGGGCTGCACGGATCGAGGTAGAACATCAAGATATCTTAACCTTTGCGCCCCACTCGGATTATGATGCGATCATTTGTAATCCGCCTTATTTTACCTCCGGACAGGTTTCAATAGCTCCGGCCCGAGCTCTTGCCCGCCATGTTTCCGGTTTTTCTCACCAACAGCTTTTGCATCACTGTCAGCATTTGCTTTCACTTTCAGGACAGCTCAGTATGATTTTGCCTTGTCAGGAAGGGAATTCACTGATTGACTCGGCTAAACAACTGGGATGGTTTTTAACGCGCTATTGTCTGGTTTCACCCACAGAGACAAAACCCCCGTCCCGAGTTCTGTTCTCACTCAGCAGAACAGAACCACAGGCTTGTGAATTCACTCAGCTCACCATTCGCACCCAAAATAGCTATACCCCTGCATTTACCGAACTCACCAAAGCGTTTTATCTGAAGATGTAAAAAAGGATGTAAGATCGTGATAGAAGTCTCTATAATGCCGAGCTTTGGTTTTGCCATCCCTGTTGTCCAGATTACTGAGAACAGATAGCTTAACAGATAGTTTGATGAATGAGCGTTTTGATGCAGAGCGTTCGACAAGCAGAGAAATAGCCGTGATTAAAAATTTTTCAGACTTAGAATTAGATCCCTGTCTTCTTGAAGCCATTGAAAAAGCAGGATTTAATCGCCCGACACAAGTTCAGGCCGAGTCCATCCCCTACGCTTTAGACGGCCGGGATGTCATGGCATCCGCCCCGACAGGGACAGGAAAAACAGCAGCGTTTGGCCTGCCCGCGATTCAGTATTTAATCGACTTTCCGCGCAAAAAACCGGGGCCGGCCCGGATTCTGATCCTCACTCCAACCCGTGAATTGGCGGCTCAGGTCTCAGAACAGATCCAGACGCTGGCTCAACTGACCCATCTGAAAATCGTGACGATTACCGGTGGCGTTCAATATCAACAACATGCCGATCTACTTGGTGCGACGCAGGATATTGTGGTCGCGACTCCCGGCCGATTAATGGAATACATTGAAGCCGAACGCTTTGACTGTCGGGCTATCGAATGGCTGATCTTGGATGAAGCGGACCGAATGCTGGATATGGGTTTTGCACCCACCGTAAATCGCCTTTCCGCTGAATGCCGCTGGCGTAAACAGACCTTGCTGTTCTCTGCCACACTGGAAGGGAAAGGGGTGGATGGATTTGCAGCGGATCTGTTGAACGAACCGGCAGAAATCCGCGCCGAACCGCCTCGGCGAGAAAGAAAGAAAATCACCCAGTGGTATCACCGTGCGGATAGCCTGACTCATAAGAATGATCTGCTCAAAGAGATCCTGACCAACCAGTCTCAGCGTGCCATCGTCTTCGTGAAAACTCGTGACCGGCTGGCAGATTTACGCTCAGAATTAGAACGCAGTCAGATTCCTTGTGCGTGGATTCAGGGAGAAATGCCGCAAGAACGGCGTAACAATGCGATCACCCGATTTCGAGAGGGTGAAATCAACATTTTGTTAGCCACCGATGTTGCCGCCCGTGGCTTAGACATTTCTGATATCAGCCATGTGATCAACTATGATCTGCCCCGAACCGCAGATGTGTTCCTACACCGAATCGGTCGGACGGCAAGGGCCGGTAAAAAAGGAATTGCGATTTCTCTGGTAGAAGCGCACGATCAACCGATGATCGAGCGGATTCAGCGTTATATGAGCGAAGAGATTAAAGAACGGTTCATTGACGGATTGCGCCCCAAACATAAAAAACCGGTCTTTAAAAAGAAAAAGTCTCCGGCGAAGAAAAAAGCAGCGACCAAAGATAAACAAGTCGTGAAAAAGAAAACCGCCAAAAAGAAGAAGAAATAACATCGGTTAAACGCAGTGATTAAAAAAGCTCCCAAAGGGAGCTTTTTTGTCTTTGTCGAAACGTCAAATGACGCGATTAATGCTCGCGAGTCGCGCGAAAATCAACGTCCGGGAAGCGCTCTTTGGCCAGATTGAGGTTGACCATCGTCGGGGCAATATAAGCCAAATTATCTCCACCGTCTAAAGCCAGATTGGCTTGATTCTTACGCTGGAATTCATCTAACTTCTTCTCATTATCACACTCGACCCAGCGTGCTGTTGCAACGTTAACACTCTCATAGATCGCTTCAACGTTGTACTCAGATTTCAGACGTGCCACGACCACATCGAACTGCAACACTCCGACCGCACCGACAATCAGATCGTTATTTTGCATCGGACGGAAGACCTGTACTGCACCTTCTTCTGATAACTGCACCAATCCTTTCAGCAACTGCTTCTGCTTCAATGGATCTTTGAGACGAATCCGGCGAAACAGTTCCGGGGCAAAATTGGGGATCCCGGAAAATTTCATCGTTTCTCCCTGGGTAAAAGTATCACCAATCTGAATCGTACCATGGTTGTGCAAACCGATAATATCACCGGCAAATGCCTCTTCAGCCCGCGTCCGGTCACCAGCCATAAATGTAACTGCATCAGAAATACTGACCTGTTTGCCGATCCGCACGTGATTGATCTTCATTCCCTGCTGGTAAGAGCCGGACACAATCCGCATAAAAGCGATCCGGTCACGGTGTTTCGGATCCATGTTGGCCTGAATTTTAAACACAAACCCAGAGAACTTCTCTTCAGTTGCATCCACCACACGTTCAGCCGTTTGACGCGGTAATGGTGCAGGTGCCCATTCCGTCAGACCGTCAAGCATATGATCAACACCGAAGTTGCCCAAAGCCGTGCCGAAGAATACCGGTGTCAGTTCTCCTTGCAGGAACAGTTCCTGATCAAATTCATTTGAAGCACCGACAACCAGTTCCAGCTCTTCTCTCAGTTGCGCTGCCAGATCATCACCGACCGCCAGATCAAGTTCCGGATTATCGAGCCCTTTGACGATCCGCAACTCTTGAATGGTATGCCCCTGACCGGTTGAATATAAAATGGTCTCATCACGGTGCAAATGATAGACGCCTTTGAAGTATTTACCGCAGCCAATCGGCCAAGTCACCGGTGCACAGAGAATATTCAGCTCATTCTCAACTTCATCCAACAGCTCCATCGGATCCCGGATATCCCGGTCCAATTTATTCATGAAGGTTACAATCGGCGTATCCCGCAGACGGGTGACTTCCATCAGCTTACGAGTCCGATCCTCAACCCCTTTTGCTGCATCGATCACCATCAGGCAAGAATCGACAGCCGTCAGCGTCCGATAGGTATCTTCAGAAAAGTCTTCGTGTCCGGGAGTATCAAGCAGATTGACCAGACAATCATTGTAAGGAAACTGCATAACTGACGTGGTAATCGAAATGCCCCGCTCTTTTTCCATATCCATCCAGTCCGACTTCGCATGTTGATTCGAGCCCCGTCCTTTGACGGTCCCGGCCTGTTGAATCGCACGTCCGAACAGTAACACTTTTTCAGTAATGGTGGTTTTACCCGCATCAGGGTGGGAAATGATAGCAAAGGTTCTTCGCTTATTAACTTCGTTAAGAAAATTCTGGTCAGCCATGAATAAAATCTTTTATCTGTACACGGATTTGTACACATGTTTCAAGCTGCCTTTCGGGCGCGCTGCAGATCAAATCCGTCATGTGAATCGTAATAGGCTGCTATTCTCGCTGATCTTGGCTGTTTAAACAATCTGGTTGTTCAACAATCATGGTTGCTTAAACAGCCAAGATTTACTGGTCGACAAATCTGCTCTCATTACGACTTTCTGAGGGCAAGCGATGGATAACTCAAGACGGCACCCCTCACCGGGTGAAAATAGACCACCGTCTTTGATATCGGGCTGACTTTGATTAAAACCGATACATCAATCCGACATTCGCTGAGTTAACATCCACATCACTCATCCCTAAACGTTGCAGACCGACATTGATCGAAAACCGTTGATCTAGCCGTAATAACCATCCCGCTCGTAAATTATAACCAATCCCATCTTCGTCAATCGTTTTGACCGAACGCAACTCAACCTCGGTCTGGTTATAATTCAGCCCCACAGACGCATAAAGAAACTGGCGATCCGTAAGATAAAAGTTGCGGTTCAGGCTCAGGGATACGGCACGGTAGTCCAGTTCCTCTTCTGATTCGGTGATCACACCGATTTCTTTGCGTGGCACACTAGTCCCCGACCCCATGTGTATCCCGGCCAAGACGCTCCAGTTCTGATTCAAATCAACACCCGCCTGAATCGCCCCTGTCCATGAAACATCGATACTATCCGATGCTGACTCATAATCAGAAGAACCAATCCCCGCCTCAATGCCAACCCAAGTCGCAGCCTCGCCCGTTGATGCGAGCAATACACTGGCGGAACCTAAAATACTGATGAATTTTTTCATTACTTTTTCCTCTGACAACAATGAAAATGGACAACATGAATCATGCTGTCATTATCATTGAACAGAGGCTGAGATTTGAGATACTTATGGTGACGCTATGTGACAGTCTGTAACAGCGAAAAGAAAGCTCAGTACCGCACGATAGGCCGGATCCCGGCTCAATATGCAGCGCTGGTGAAAATAAATAGCCTATCGGGGAAACGGGGCCGACAGGCGAAGCAAGCGAGATGCCCACGTCATTCCGTTAGGTTCAAGTTCAATCGGTATAAACACAGAGTTGGTAACCAACCCCTCTGACCGTTTTGATCAGTGCTTTGCCATCCTCCAGCACCAATTTTTGCCGCAACCGGGATATTCTGCGATCAATCGAGCGATCCAAACCATCGTACTCAAAACCGCGGATTTTCTGCAAAATCTCATCCCGGCTAACCACTTTTCCAACCGTATCGGCCAGTAAGACCAATAGTTCAAACTCTGCGGTAGTCGTCTCAACAGGCTCCTGATTCAACACAACGGTCCGATTACTTAAATCAATCACCAACGGCCCACACACCAGTGTATTCGGTTCCGTCATCGTATCGGAATGCGGTAATTGTCTTTCTGAACGTCGTAATAAAGCATAAATCCGGGAAAGTAATAAATGGGGTTGCACCTGCTTAATCACATAATCATCGGCACCAATTTCCAATCCCTTCATCTGATCGGTATCATCGTCTAAAGCCGTTTGCATCAAGATATAGCCGGAATAGAAAGTGCGTATCGTTTTACAAACTTCCATGCCGTTCATCCCCGGCAGCATCACATCCAGAATCACCAGATCCGGATGAAGTTCAGCCACTTGCTTAACGGCATCAATACCGTTGTTGACTGTCATCACCTCAAACCCATAGCGAGACAGAAAGTCATTAATGAGACTGGCAAGTTCAAGATCATCTTCAACCAACAAAATACGTTTATTGTAATTCGGCAAGGGGGTCATTTATGTCTGGCTCCTCAAAATAAAACGACTCTCAAATCCAGTGTAGCGAAATTCTGCCAGAAAGAATGTAGCACTTTGTATCAAATCAACACATTCTGCACTGAACGAACAGAAACCAGCACTCCCCCGTGGCGGCTTTGATATCACTTGGTGAGCCGGTAAGGGAATGCTGTTCGACATCGCTTTGATTTTCGAAAATCATATATTGAGAAGTGATGGACATCTCCTCAACTATGATTCAGGAACCGTCTTATCAATATCTCGCTCATACCACTGTGGTTTGGTCAGTACGACCAGATCTCCGGCCTGAACCTTTTCAGCAACCGCATCAATATAGGCTTTGAAAAATGACTCATAAATATTGATCCCCGGATTCGGTGTATCAGGCGTCCAGCCTTCCTCAGGATCCGGCACAATCCGATGGAAATAAGTTTCTATCGTAGTACCGCGCAAAACCACCCGCTCTAACAACGGTAAAAATTGGTTAAACGTCATGTAAGAGGCCCCCTGGCCAATGGTCGTCATCTCTCTGCCACCAAAACCAAAACGGGTATACATATCGCCGCCGACGGTGATACGTCCTGATTTAAATCCTTTTTTATGTAATGCTGCCGGCAGTTTATCCAAATAAAACTCCCCTGATTCATCATTAAACATTGCAGGTAAATTCTGTGGCGGAATCTTTTGTGACAAAGTGACCGAAGAAACGGATTCTCCGCCCCCGTTAATCACATAGGTATTCTTGGGAATATTCGAACCGTAGACTCGCATCCCGACGTGGATCGGATAGCTGTCATCAAGGGTCACCACATTTGAACCATCCGAAGTCATGGCGGTTACCTGAACCGGTCGGACAGAAGTATCGAAAAATTTTCCGCCTGGGTAGCACAGGTGATACATCGCATCGGAATCCAGACCATGCTGTTTCAACTCATCCCACGCAGAAGTTGCATTGGCTACCGCAGTAGCAACATCGGCAGCGTCAGTCATCGGTGTATCGTCTGGAGAACCATCCACGCTAATTGCCCAGCCTGCGTCCGACAACATTGAAATTTGCTCCCAAGTCAGTCGATCTGCCCAGCCAACCTGCTGAGTCGGAACATAGAGCGTGCCGACCAAACCATACTGCGCCATATAAGGATAGGCAATGCTTGCTATCGTATCTTCCCCATCATCAAAACCAATGACTACCGTGGGTTGACCTTTCGCATTCTCATACAGTGAATCAATGGTATTGTTGATCAAATAGGGGGGATTGCGAGACGGTGAACTGACCCGGACTTTTGTAATATCAACCGATTGTGACAACAGTGGATCTTCTGACTGGTGAAACGCAATCCAATACGTTTTCAACGGTGCATTCGAATTCAGGTTGGCGACATTGAGATTGTAATTCACGCTGGTGTACGAGCCGCCGGCCGTTCCTAGTCTGACATTCAGATTGCTCGTCACGCGAGGTAGTTCTTTGCGTACAGCAAAAGCAATCACACCCATATCATTCGAATTGATCGGCTCCGATAATACCTTCTGGGCAATGGCATTGGACAATTCTTCGCCCTTACCCAGTACTGCCATTGCTCCCTGACCTTCCGTCACCGAACAGACCTGCTGGAAAACGCCCCCACTATTGACGGACCATCCCGCCATAGAATCGAAACTCTCCAGTAGTTTCGGCGTGGGCAGACTCGTTGAGTCGGTCTCACTGGCCTGAACTGTGGCCGTGACCACAGATAAACACATCATTAACAAGCAACCGAATAATCGGCAATGTGAAGATAAAAGCCACCTAGCTAACTTCATATTTTCTCTCCCTCATCATTAAACAGACTATTTTATTCATCATGAACCAGGGGAAATCCCCGAGTTACCTCAGGTGCAGTTTCAGCGAGAATTGCTGAATAAAAACACCAATGCGAATCCATTCAATTCAAATAATCAATTTCATTCATTAGGCACAATCATGCATGGCAAAATAATTTGAAATAACAGAGAAAAGTAAGGTTGCTGTATGTATATGTTTAGCCTTCTTATTTTGGGAAGCATGACAAAAGATAGGGGAATTTTATTATGGTACATATATATAAATATGGCACAGACTAACCAAATAGGTTAAAAAATAATCCGCCTGTGAAGATGTGGCTTACTTGCTGATCTTATCGGCCCAAGCTTTGGCAGCCCGATCAAGAACAGCATAAACCTGTTGAAAAACTACGGAGGGTTTATGATAAGGATCGTCAATCTGACTGACTCCAACCCAATGCCCGAAGAGCATCGCTTTATGGCGTGCTTTCGGAAACATTCGGCTCAGTATGTCAATCTGATTTGGGTTCATTACTAAAATTAAATCACTGGAATCGACCATAGCAGTGGTAACCTGCTGTGCCCGGTGAGTGCTCAGGTCGATCCCTAATGTACCGGCAACTTCTTGTGCTTCCGAGGCTGCCGAAGCACCGATGAGCCCGCTTTTTTCGGTGAGTAAACCGGCAGAGTGCACCGTATGAGCAGGCATGAGGCGCTGAAGTCGCTCGGCTGCATAAGGAGAACGGCAGATATTCCCGGCACAAATCACAAGAATTCTTTCAAACATGAGATATCTCTTCGAAACGTTATTGCTGCTCAATCATCCACTTGAGCAAAGCTTTACGTTCGGCATCTGTCGCCTGTAAGTACCAAGCCTGAATCCGGGGCACAAAATCACCAGAATATCCAGAATCTGATGACTCAGGAATAACGGTTTGACGGCTATTCATCGGCTTTTGTTGTGTAAAAGTGGCTGGTACCTGAACGGCTGGTGCCGCCTTGCCAAGCGATGACGTCGCAATGCCATGTTGTCGATTATAGCGTTCAATTGCAGCTTCAATATTCTGATAAGGCAGAAAACCGGGATTACCGGGCAGTTCAACGGGCTGAAGATCGGTTAACTTACCCTGCGGATCTGCTAATTGCCATGCCACCGTTCCATTCTCGAATGCAGATTCCGCGGCGGAATAGTCACGAAAACGAGAATGACGCAGCACTACCTGCGCCGATTCAGAAAATGGGATTGAAACAATCAAAGGCGTCGACTGATATTTCTTGTTACGAGAGCCGAAACGCAGTGATTCTTCATACCGAAACACCAACTGATGTTTTCCTTCCGGTAGCTTAAGCTCGCCGGTATGATTAACTTTCTGACCATCGAGAGCCAATAACTCAACGCTCCCCGGCAAGGTCAATTCCGCTGCAAGTGTTGTACAAGAGCAGCTCCCGACGAACACCCCCCAAATATATAGAATACGTTTCAAAATGACTCCCTAAAATGGTGTTTTACATCAATCGGTGCCGGCTCGATCAATTAAACCTCTACAATCAAGCGTCTGCGATCAACGCAGCAATGGCAAGAGCAGATCAATCGATCGAGCCATGGTGCCCCACAATGTCAGAACGTCGTGTCCATGCCAATGACATAACCCGTTTCTTGATCATTTTCATCGGTCAGACCGATTTCGGCATAGAGCGCGACATCATTTGACAGTGCATAAGTTACATTGATGTAGAAATCATTGACATCACCGTTTGGCACAGTGCTGCTGATACTATGATCCGTCTCAACCACCGCCCATCCGGCAGCATATTCCAACCGGCCACCGTCGTTATAACTCACGGTCAGACCATAAGTTGATTTATCCCGATCCGATGCATTTTCCTGCTCCGTCGAAGATGTACCATATGTTGTGGCAAACTGCCAGTCACCATACAGATAGCGGATTTCCAGATCATAGGTACTGATATCAATATTATTTTTCTGGGCTCGCGCAAGGAAAATGGTAAAGTCAAAATCTTCTACTCTTGCGCCTATATTTCCATCGAGCTGATAATCATCGTCACTGCCCGAGCTACTGGTATCATTCTTATTCTCCAAATATGCCAGCCCGCCATAAAACATTTCGCCGCCGTCATATTTATATTTAATCACCTGATCCCCTTCGTTCTTCGCACTTTCAACGAAGGAGGTAAAACCGAATTCATAGTCATCCCCGATACCGGAGTCATCCAGTATGGTCGGTTGTGCACCAAAACTAATGGTATGCGACTGAAGATAAATGATCTTGCCATATACATCACCACGTCTGACCGAACCATTGTCCTCTTCATCATTGGCATCAACATCCATATGTGAGCCAACCACCAGATCCTCGGTCATCTCATAAGTCATATCAAAGCCAAACTTGGCTTCGTTGACATTCCATTCAGAATGCTGACTTTTATCCTGAGATTTATAATACTGAACATCGACTTCCCCGGATAAATCAACGGTTACACCATCCAGTGAATATATTTCCGCAGCATGAGCCACCGAAGCGCTGCTTGCCACTGCTAAAGCAATTAATGTCTTTTTCATTTTATTCCCCGATATTTTAATCGTACTGACGCCCTATTCATATCTACAAGTAATCTCAGTAAAAACGATTCACGACATAGATCAGGCGTAATATTTATCGTGTTCTGAACGACTTGCAGAATTAATCCATAGATTGGGAGCGCAGACGTCAATTTCATGAAAGTTCTTGTTCAGCGCAAAATAAATAAAAGAATTTCTCGTATCATTCTTATGAATAAAACAAGTTCTCGTCTAATTTCACGTCATCAAATTAAATGGCGCCATTCAAACAGTCAGTTTTTCAACGGACAGTTTTTCAACGGAAACCGTCTGATTTCCCGAACGGACTTGAATCTGTCTCACACAGCCAGACAACACGAGCATCAGAATAAATGTCACAGCATTCGCGGGCGCCTGTAGATGAAAATCAACACTAATCTGCGCCATCATGGCCAAAATCCCCATCAGGCATCCTAATGCTGTTCCTTTCAACGTTTTGCTATGTCTGGTTCTGAGCACATTGAAACAAAACCACAGTGCGGCCAGTATCGGTATACTTAACAGCACAACCGCTGGAATTCCCGTCTCAGCAGTGAATTGAACATAGTCATTATGGGCATAGTTGTAATAGCCAATGTTGTAGTGTGTGTAGTGTGGAAAAGTTGAATAAAAGCTGCCTAACCCCGTGCCGGTCAACGGGTAGTCCCGAATGATATCCAGACTCCACTGCACCGCCTGATCGCGCGTCTCGGTTTCAACAGAAGTGGATGCGATACGCTGCTGGACCTTATCAACCCCAAACAATGTACCCACCAGTAATGTATCAATGAGCATCATAGATATGATTAATGCCGTCAACGCTCTCGGTCTTCTCTTATAAAAGCACAGAGCAATGACACCACCACATGCGATTACTGAGAAGAAAACCGCATTGCCCATTCGGGAACGCGTCATAATCAAAGCAATAACCATCACAATCAAACATAAACGGATCATCATTTTGGCGGACAGCAACGCACTGAACCAACGCCGGATACGAACATGCCAAGACCCGGACTCAGTCTGATGCAATTGCGAGACAATCAGCCCGATCCCCAGACACAAACACATCACCAGATAATTGGCAAAATGATTGAAATAAATAAAAGTCCCCGTGGCCCGATTGCCTTGCGGCAAACGAAATAACCAGCTTTGATGAGTATCTAATAATACCGTCAAGACCCCATAAAATGATTGAAAAGTCCCGCTGATAACCAACGCATAAAGCACGGCTTTCACACGTTTGACTGAATGGATCAAAATCACCGCATTCAGAGCAAACAGTGTATAGGCGATCCCCTTCATCAACCCGGTCAATGTTGCATAGCGGTCATAGGAAAGACTGCCGACATCTGCTCCGGCCTGACGATAAACCTCAGCAACATCCGGTGCAATGACACCAAGCATATCAATAGGCAATGGTATCGCCTGAATTGCGACCCAAAGTTGAAAGAGGCCCAACGGTGCCAGCAACCAGACAAATTTCCGGATTTTCTGCCAGGGAAACTGGTGCCATAAAGATGCACTGAGCAACAATGTCTGACAGGATATCCAAATTTCAAATATCGACCATGACCACATTCTGTGGCTACCGAGCGGAATCGGCAGCCAGATCAGCATGAGCAATAAAGAATACCAGCACCAACGTTCGCTATGAGTCACGGTCTTCCTCTCTCAAGGTTCACATCTTTAATTCTGAATTCTGACGGAAGGAAGTTCCGGTTGTACATTTGACCCGGCATTAACTCGGAGAAATACCACTGCCCCGGGCGTGACGGCGGATGATTGTTTGTTGTGTTGCGGCAGGCCCTGCCGCGGTTGCTTGCGCAACAGTCGTCGGGTCAATATTAGCGGCAATCGCAAGTTCCGGTAACAGTGTCGCATCCAAACCTAAATCGAGAGCCATTGATGCTATCGCCAGCGCTTCTTCAGGAGCTGCGTTAAAGGCTGCTAACACGAGATCCTCAAGAGAAACATTCGGAGCTTTGCGATACACCGCTTGCAGCACCAGCGGGGCATCAAGTGGGTTTTCCCCAGCCATGATACGAACCACGTCGAGTGGAGAATTTACAGCAAACAGCTGTTCAACCCGTTGTTCGACCCGCATTTGCTCACCATTGGAGACTGCTGCTGAAACAACAGTGTCAGTTTGACGCCCGTTCTCCGGTGCCGCCATGACGGAGAATGCCAGCCCGGCCCCCCATAAAATATGTACTACAAATCCTTTGAGTTTCATCACAATTACCCGTCTACCCGTCGTTATGCCAATTCAATCATGGCTATCCCATCCGATAATAAATGTAACAACTCAATTTCTGCTGACTATTACATTCACTAGATGATTCAAACTATAGGGTGAGAAGGCAGGGTAAAACAAGGCCACTGAATTAGGAACTAATTGGAATATCAATAATGAGACAAATGTAATCTGGAATATACATAAGTGAGACTCATCAATCGTGTAACAACCAGATCAATAAGTCTCCGATAACTGATGAGAAATAATTTATCGCAGGAAAGGATTACTGCTGATTAATGTAATTAACAATATTTTTATATGTCGTTACCCAATATTTATCATGATGCTTGGCCAGATATTGTACCAATTCTTGATGTGCTTTATTACTGACGGATAAATAATCGCCACCAACCCCATGAAATTTAATCCCGATAATTTTGGTCTGCGGATTTGCAGCTGAATGCTTGATGTAGTTAATCAGTTGTTTACCAGAGACATTATGAGCAGACCAGTAAACCTCTTTCGGTTTGGGTAATGTTTGTCCATAGACTCCGGCGACCAGAGGGCGGACAGCCGACAGATAATCGCCGCTCCCTGTCATGGACTCAAAACATGGTAGCGTTAATGTGCGGCTTTTTTGCCCATCGAGTAAAAACAGGAATGTATTCGCCATCTTCACTTCAGCAGCCATCCATTCCGGTGTCCGCTGCTCCAGAGAAGCATAAGATTTTACCCAGTTCCGGTCCGGGCCTTTTGAAGAACATGGGTGGAACACGGTATGGTTTCCCAGCTCGTGTCCGTTTTGTGCGGCTTTCTTCCAGGCATCAACTTGCGGCTGATTATTGAGTGTCTCTGAACCGGGCAGCAGATAAAAAGAGCCCTTGATATTGTATTTATCTAAAACCGGAACGGCATTGTCCAACTGAGACGATAGCGCATCATCATATGAAAGATGCACCGCAACATGCGCCCCATTGGGAAATGTGATTGTGTCAGCATTTACTTGGAAAGGTGTAACGAAAGTCATCATCATTCCGATGTAAAAATAGCCGAATTTTAACTTTAGCCAATGTTTACGTAGATTGCTTGTACTTATCATTCATTACCCTTTGATTATCAATCTGAATTTTTTGGAAAAATACCGAGTCGATTCAATTGAATACCTTCTTTTTTTACGATAGCCGGATTCCCAGCCACTAGCGTGTTAGACGGGACATCTTTGGTGACGACGGCCCCCGCAGCCACAATACATGAATCCCCAATCGTAACGCCGGGTAAGATCAGCGAATTACAACCGATATGACAATTTTTACCGATACGTACGTCCGCTTTGAGATGACGGCACATGTCATGGGCCAAAATCGCCACTCCAAAAGCAACGTATGTCCCTTCACCAATGTAGATCCCATCACCATTGCGTTTATCGATTTTAGCTTTTAAAGAAATTCTGGCCGTTGCATCGATGTGTGTCCCGAAAAATCGGTTGAGATACCATACATTCAAAGATAACAGACGTTGTCGAACCTGGATTTGGATAAAGTCTTTTATTTTTTTCATCATTGTGAATATCTACTCTAACATCTGCTTATCACGCACTTGCCAGTGACAGAATATATTGCGCCAATTGATCACGTTCCGGCGTATCCAGTCCGTCGGGCGCTTGTAATGTCTGATAATCACTCAGCAATGCTTCAAGCGCTTGTTCATCCCGGGCGGTATAGATCCCTTTCACATTTGAAAATGAATTCAGGGTATCCAACTGATGATCATTGCGATGTTCCTGATACTGAGCCAACCGGGGGAAAATAATTAACGGCTTGCGGATCCGCAAACAATTGATAATCGTCCCCATCCCTGCGTGAGAGATGATCAATTCAGACTGGCGAAACTGCTCATCAAGTTCATCGGGCGCAAAAAATTTCGCACTCTGAATGGACTTGGCCTGATAGTCAGACTCACCGATCTGGCTGCTCACATCCAGCTGATACTTTTCAGCTAACTGATCTACCGTCCGAACCAAACGATCAAACGGCAGCTGTGTCCCTACAGTTAAAAAAATCATATCACTCTTCCTTGATAGGTCACCTGATGGGATTCAGCGACCTCCCGCCATTGCGAGACCACATGAATACGACACTTGGCAGCTAACCGCCCTGACAACGACAATTTTTTCGAATTAGCGATACTGTCAACCCAGACTGTATTTATCCCACTCATTTTACTCAGCAGCGCCATCACCAACCCGGGAGCCGCCCCGGTGGTCACCACCAGAGACGGGCGCTCTTTGCGGAGGATCTTCAAGCACTGGAATACCACTTTAATTGCCAGATAAGCCGTATCCCGGCTGAAATCAGAAATTTGATAATAGCGCTCTCCCGCCATAAAGCCGGGCTGCTTATCATACGTGCCCGCGACGATCCTTTCACAACAATCGAGCTTTTCGGAGAGTAGGCTCAATTGAACAAAGTGCCCGCCCGGAGAAGCAACCAACAGTATCTTATTTTTCATCATTTACCTCATTGATCGTCAGTGCGTTATATTCGATGCCCATCAACCCATCGATATTTTTGTCACGATATAAACCAAATTTAAAATAGTGGTAGTAATCGTTAATCATGATCTTATCGGTGAAATCAAAGGGATGACGCTCCCCATCAACATCACACCAGCCTGAAACCTGTCCATCGATTTCATAGAGCCAGTGCACCTGAGTGCGACAGGTAATCTGCTGTTGGGGTCGAACCGGGATTCTTTCATCGTGATTAGCCGTATGCAGCACCAGATACAGTTGATCATCATATTCGAGCTGGTAGGAGAGCGGCGGAGAGCTACTCTTATAATTCGACCAAGTCTCCCCTTTTCTCGGATCGGGTTGATCATGCCACTGAGCGACAATCACCCAAATCCCGTCCCATCCTTCGGAAAAGACCGGAGAGTCCAGCAACTTGAAAGAGAACTGATAACGAACCGTATCACCAACCTCATACGGGCTCTGAACACTCACTTCCGAACGTTCACCGTTAAAGATATAGGAGTTATTCCCCGTCAGAATAAACTGCACCCCATCATCTTTCATCGCAATGGCCTTTGGATCGGCTTCAAAAAAGAATTGTTCGGCGGGTTGATTATACTCAATCACTTGTTTCAGCTTCTCAGCTTTCTGCTCATCGCTGCAACAGGCTGTTGCCATTGCCATCGCTGAATAGCTCCCTAGAACCCCAAAGAGACATAGATATAGAATTTTCCTCATGATCATAACCTAACCTTAACTGACATATAGTCCTTAACTGACATATAGTTTTTCTAAGCGCGGCATCACAACCGACACATCGTAATTTTGTTGATAAAGCGCTCTCGCATTATCGGCCATGCTGAGCCGAGCGTCGTCATGGAGCGCCTGACGGATCACTGCGGTTAACTGTTCAATATTACCCGGTTCCACCAGATAACCGGTTTGTCCGGGAACGATCACCTCAGGAATACCGCCAACCGGAGTTGACAATACGGGGAGCCCCGCAGCCATGGCTTCAAGAATCACGACCGGCAATCCTTCGTTATAAGATGGCAGAATCAAGAGCTGCGTTTCGGCCATCAACTGTGCTTTCTTCTCATGATCAATCCAGCCATGAAATACCAACTGTTTTTCAACCCTCAACTCAGCGACCGCCTGCTGAAAACGCGCCACATCACCACCGCCACCGACATGCAAAACCACATCCGGCAGATCGCGTAAGGCTCGTAACAGGTCAAAAATACCTTTTCGATCAATCAGTGCCCCCAGAAACAACACATGATTTTGCTGCCCTAGAGCGCCGGGAGACGGTGCGACAACGGCAAAATTGGGTAAGACCACCAGATTGGCTTGTTGTGGCGACTCCAGGATCGACTCAATATACTCCCGCCATGACTGCGAAAGGACGATAAAAGCATCCGCGTTATAGATGAGTTCCCGAATCTTCTGCTGCACGTTGGCATCACTGGCCTGATAGAATTTTTTAAATTCAGAGCCGTGTAAATGAATCAGGACTTTACGACCGAAGAACTGCGCCACTTTCAGATACATTCTCTTTCGCCAGAAACTCCCGCGATAAGACATGTGCAGGTGGAAGATACGCTCCCCGGGAAGCAGGGATAACCAGAAAACGACCCATAATCCCCACAATGCGAGCATCAGGTCGAATAATTTATTTTCCCCTTTATGGCTGATAAACCGCCGATAGCGAAACTGCTGATTCAAATTGAGCTTCAGATTGTTAATCACAGCATCAATCCCGCCATTCTGACCGGTGCCTAATACGATAATATCCATACTCAGTCACTCCATGGGTGAACAATCAATTCCGCAGACCCTTTTTCTGACACCACTTTGGCAGGAATACCGGCCACAATGGCATTGTCAGGAACATCCTTGGTCACCACCGCATTGGCACCGACCACCACATTATTGCCAATACGAATGCCGCCGAGAATACAGCAGCCCGAACCGAGATAGACATTGTCACCAATCACCGGCCACGCACCGTTTTTACCGGCAATGGTGACATTATGTACAATCGTCGCATTCCGACCGATCGTGACATGTTCTCCCCAAGTCGTACCGAACACATGGTGCATCCTCAGTCCCGGTCCGATTGAGGCTCGATAATTAACATCACTGGTATAAACGATCTTGGCTACCTTATAGAGGAAGATACTCAATAAATTGAGTCCCGGAATACGCCGGCTATGTTTCGCCAATCGCATTAGCAAAACAAAACGAAATCCCTTCTGGCTAAGCAATGCCTTAACCAACAGCAGCCTGCTGTATTTTCCATACCAGCGAAATACATCCGCCCTGACATGATTCAACATCTACGAAAACCTTTAAGCTCACTCATTATTTTAAACAACCCACTATTTTAAAAAGCCCACTGAATTTTAAAACCACGTTTGAAACATCTCATCGTTCAACCGATTCGTGGGTCACAATGCTTTAAACCAGAGCTTTAAACCAATGCTTCAAACAGCGTTTTATAACGTTCACTGATCTCATGCTCAGAAAACTGTGCGGCGCGTTGTAAACGCGCTTCACGAGAACAGGATGGTGTGTCTAGCTCATGAATGATCGACATCGCCAGCGCACTACTATCGCCAACGGAGACCAAGCGCCCGAACTGACCATTTTGTAAAATTTCAGCCGGTCCACTGCGACAATCGGTTGACACAACCGGCACACCAAACGCGAGCGCCTCAACAATCACGTTACCAAAACCTTCCCACGCGGAAGACAGAACAAACAAATCGGCTTGAGCGTAATAGCGCTCGACCTGGTCCGAAAACCCGACAAACGTAATGTAAGACTGCAATTGATGCTGGTCGATATACTCAGTTAATCGGGCCATCTCGGCCTTATCATGTGTACCGCCGACAATCATGACTTGTATATCATGTTGATGTTGTGTCTCTATCAGGTAACGGACAGCCCGAAGTAAAGTCATGTAATCTTTTTGTGGTGTAACCCGCCCGACAGCCAAAATGGTTTTGGGAACACCTCTTTTTGCCGCTAAAACATCCTCGCCAGTTTGGCGTTGCAAACTATCATCAGGCTGCTGCGCTTGCTGCGAATCGAATGCCGGAGCCGCCTGATTGAAACGTACCGGGTTATGAATAAAACAGCATTTATCGGCCCGCTTAACCAACGGCACAATATCGTTCATCACCCCTTCAGATACGGCAACGACCTGATCGGCCATCCGATAGAGACACTGCACAATCAGACGAACCTTCAACCGAGTCAATGCAGATTTATGCTGAAAATGTTCAACGATCGAGGCGTGTTCACTGACCACAACTTTGGCCTGATGGCGTGCCATGGATGCGGACAAAAGACAGGCCGCATTGGTATCCGGATAAGCAGAAAGTATCACGTCAGGTTTAAAGTCATCGATCACCCGCTTAAAACGTAACAGACTCATGAACGTTCGCTTCACATCCAAACTGCGCACCGGAATATTTTCGTTCAACAGTGTGGCGTAACTCGCCCCCTCGGCGCGATCTGTGACGAATAGCACCTCATGCTCCTGCATGAGTGTTCTGGCGACGGACAGAAACACCTGTTCTGCCCCGCCGAATCCCATATAAGAAATTCGAAAAATAATTCTCATCGCCGTTTCATCCTATGGCCGAAAAAATAAATCGAGGGAAAGAGACAGATCATCGTTTTACGACGGGATAACAGACCTTGGGTATAGAGTCTGCAAATCGTCAGAACCGGCAAACGTTTAACCTGACGACAAAAGTCAAAGAATGGCATCGTCCGTTTGCCTGCCGAATGACTCATGTAGTACAAGTTCGCGTCCACAATCGTTTTGAGATGCGCGGTATCTGTAGTTCTGTTTGATGGTTCAAAGTGATTGACCTGATGATCATGAAACACATGCTCATGGAGAAAATCACGAACCTGCTGACACTGTGCCATCGTGACCCGGGAAATCGCACTGGTTTCACCAATCCGATAACGATATAACGCCAGCTCGCTGGCATAACATGACCGCGCCTGAGCATAGACTGCGCACAAATACATCAAATCTTCACAATATTTCACCCCGGCCGGAAAAGCAGCACACTTTGCCACATCGGCTTTGATCAAACGACACATCACTAGCCAGACAAATGATGAAACGGCACCTTCGAATGCTTGTTGCCTGGCATTCAAGCCTCGACAGCGCGTCACATGCCCGGTCCCCAGTACGTTCTCAACCTGATTACGAAAAGTTTGATAGCCGAACTCGAAGATATCGACATCCGGGTGCTGGTGAATCAGCTCATAAAGACGGATAAGATAGTCATGCTGAACAGCATCATCTGCATCGACAAATGTGATATAACGCCCCTGAGCCAGATTCAGTCCGGTATTTCTGGCCACGCTAACCCCGGCATTGCGCTGGTAGTGATAGCGCAATCTGCCGGTATGCAATTGCGGTGCAAACCGCGACTCTAATTGGGCTTGTGTCGCATCACTTGAACCATCATCAATGACGATCACTTCAAAACGGCAATCATCTTCAGGGCAGCTGGCAAAAATAGACCGGAGCGTATCGGACAATGTTTCTGCTGCATTGTATGCAGGGATAATAATACTAATTTCCATAACGCTGACGCCCCTCTACCAGAAACGCAATACTCTGTCTGAACGCCTCGACTGGCTGGATAAAAATACGTCCCAGTTCTTGAACAACAACCACGAAAAAAATACGAGTCCGGGGAAACAGCAGATAAGCGAATAAATCAGCAATCGCATAAGAAACCACTGACACCGTTGCCACACCAGTCGCGCCCCAAATCTGCACGGCCACGATCGACGCACAGAGAGAAACCGTTGATGCAACAATCGTTTTAGTCAGTTCAATACTGGTCCACTGTCTGATAATCAGCACCCGGGAAAACAGCGCCCCGAAGTAAGAAAACACCAGTTTCCAGATCAGGATCTTGAGAATAATCCCCGCGCCTTGATATTGCTCTCCGTAAAGCAGATGAACGATATAGTCCCCGGTCAAACTGACAAAAATACCGCCGCCGACAGAACAATAAATCATCAACCGGACAATATTTCTGAAAATATGACCATCCAGCTTCTGTTCATTGAGCTCTTGATTGAGACGGGTAAAAAATGCGAAGACAAAAATATGACCGACGAACAGTAACTGCATGACCAGCTTCGTTGCGACGCCGTATAACCCAACCGCTTCAGGAGACAGGAATTTTTCGATGATCACCACATCAAAGTACATAAAGATCGGAAACAGAATTGAAGAGAAAAAGACAAATTTCGATTCACTCAGAAGCTGTTTGGCGTATCGAAGACTATCGGCAATCGCCGGGAATAACTCGTCTTTGGTCTCGCGATAAAATTCACACAGCAAAATCACCTGAGCAACGACCGAGTACACAACCAGATAGAAAATGGCCCAGACAAAACTCAGCTGGAAGTAAATCACCCCCAAAATATAGGCGATGGCCGCCACACGAGATGCCACCGTGGAAATTGACAAAATTCTTGGTTGTTCAGTGGCTTGGAAATAGAGCCTAAACGCCGAGGACTTACCGAAATAAGTGGTGACGCAAGCGGTGAGTGACAGCGCCAACACTAGTTCATCCGGTGTTTTGCTGAAAAAATATGCCCAGCAGAAAACCGCGACGAAGAATATAATGCCACCGACCAATCGCACCAGAGAAACTGCATAAAACACACGCTTTTTCTCGTGATGCTGTACATATTCTTTCATCACGACGTTATCCATTCCCAGAATAAACACACAAGAAAGAATACTCGCCAACGCTTGAATATAAGAGAGATATCCCATATTCGTCGGCCCATAAATTCTGGCGATAAAGACGATGCTGAACAATCCAAATAACACGCCACCGAGGTTGTCCAGACTGAACCAAATTAACTTTCGAATATTACTCATGACGACACTTTATTTTTTAAAACACTCTCTTTGCCTGTGATGTATTTCAACAACACGTAACAGAAGAGAAAACAAAACCAGCTAAAGCCAGAACCCAATAAAAACTTCGTCTCAGTGACATTATTCAAAACAACAAACGTTCCGACACAAAAACATAATTTTGTCATTGCGACGTTTTTCTGAGTTCGCAGTGATGTATAAAAGGCCATAAAAAAATCACAAATGGTGTAGACAAAAAGCGCTGTCCCGATAGCACCGATAGAGATAAGCATATCAACATAGCCACCATCGGATGCGGCCAGCTTTTCAACCCATTCCGGCGCATATTTTGCGAGTTCCGTTTCTTGGATCAGGTTGTTGTCCCCCAATCCCCAAACCGCGGAGTAACCCACGCCAAAAAAAAGCTTTTCGTAGGATTGATTCAACATCACCAACCAAAGCTGTCCGCGGCCGGTCAACCACTCTTCCCGAACATTCATTAACAGCCAGTCCACCATATCCCGGTAATAGAGCACCAGCATCAGTACTAAGGTGGCTGACACACCAAGCCCGACAATACGGCCGCTGCCGTAATAAAGCCGGCGAAAACGATGAACCAGTAATTTGTCCCAAGAGAAAATAAACCAGGCAAGCACCATTACTAGCACAAACAGCGCAATAGATGTCTTGGATAAAGTCGCCAGCAGCAGTAAAAATGTGGCCAGCAACATCCCCACTCTCAATAAATTCCAACGCTGAACCGAATAGATATAAAAGAATAAAAAGACACTGATAATCGGCCCTAAATTATTTTTATTGGCAAATGCCCCTGAAATTTCCAGTAACCGCCCGGCCAATAAATCATTTTTTATCACTAAAAGATAAGTTAAAAGTAGCCAGATACAGAAAGTGTAATACACCACTCGCTGGGTATTGATCGCATAGAAATGGAGTACAAACAGCGTCACATAACCGAATAAGATCAATTGCCAAAATAATTCATAGTAAGTCACTTTCGGCCATGGCGACCATTGGGCCGTCACCGCACACCATGCAAAAACGATCATCAATGGATAGCAACGCCGACATAATGAAAACATCTGTTTGATGATCGACGGCCGCAATGACAACAACAAAAAAATAAGCAGATATAGAGTCAGAATCGGGCGTTTGAACAAACCATTAGACAAAGTCAAAAATAGCAAATTAGACGAAATTAAAAGACTATATAACGTGTTTTTGTGGAATCTCATTGAACTCACTTTTGTGTTCGATTGCTATCTTCCTGAGTAATCAGGATTTAGTCATCAAAACGCGCTTTAGTTGACAGTATGTAATTCACACCCGTTGCAATGCACAATGCAATCGCGACACCAAGCAGATTCGTCATCATGTCCTCGACTGAGAATTCACGCCTCTTCAGCCAAAACTGAGAGGATTCATCCAGCATCATGAGTACAACAACAACCAAGGTCGGCCAGCCAATCAAGCGGACTGTCGTATTCTTGTCCGCACTGGTTCGGGTCACCCAAACCGACAGACAAGTCAACACAAAAGCACACAAAAAATGGAGGTGTTTATCTCCGCCTAAAATCTGTTCCAGAGCAATCACATGTTGCGACCCGACACCAACACTCTTACTCAGTGAAAGTATTCCAACCACAGCGACAGCCAAAATCAGGATCCAGTATCGCTTCATTCAAACGCCCCCCTCTACTCATGAGGATGATTGAGTGCAGCATCCGATAAATTGCCACACGTCCACAATGGCAAACGAATAAAAACAGCCAGACTGCAAAACTGTTGTTTGTAAGGGGAGACTTTGAATATTTCATTCAACCGCCACCGTTTCAGACCATATTTTTCATGCGCTGTCATATAATGAACCGCATTCAAACGCTGTTGCTGAGATAGCTGTGCCCAATACTTAAACAACACATTCATCGCTGTTTCTGCGGTATATTTTTCATAAGGTCCGAACGTCTCAGCCATATTCAAAACCCCGCTCACTTCATCAAATGGTTTTTCCCATAAGGCAAGCAGTTCCGTTTCCTGTGCATAGCCGTCGGGAAACAGAGGTCTGCGTCGGATCGATTGCCAGTTATAATGATCGCTTTGTTGTAAATACTGCTCTCTTTCAAATCCCTTTGCAGAAAAACTATTGAGTAACGCGGTGTAGGCAGCCATTGACAGATTCTCCGGATTGTCGTCATCCCATGACAACATTCCATCTTTGAATTGATTCAACTGCACAAGCGCATCGGTCATCTGATGCTCCGATTGGTCGATGCGCTCAATTCCCAGATGGACGACGTTGCTGTACAAACTTCCTATCAATGCCTGGACCGAAAAGATGATCATCCATACGGAGATCCCAATCAGCGCATATTGTGAAATTTTCGAGCAATTCATTCCCGTCATCCCTGAGTTACATTGCCAGATTTCAGTTTTCCGCATAGCCATAATACTGACCATACTCATACTCAGCCGCACCCGATTTCTGAGTGACCTGATTGACGACCACACCGGCAAGCGTGACTTGATGACTGATGAGTTTCGTCATCGCTTTTTTCACCAATGTCTGCTTCGTCGCATTCGCTTTTACCACCAGCACAACAGAATCGACACACTGTCCGATGATTAAAGAATCGCTGACCGGTAACGTTGGCGGTGTATCAATAATGATCCGTTCATAACTGTCTTCCAGCTCTGTCAGTAACGCTTTCAACTGGCGAGAACTCAGCAACTCCTGAGGATTCGCCGCTAGCATTCCGGCCGGTAAAACAGATAAACCTGACGCTTCATCTTTAAAGATGCATTCACTTAATGGTGTATTCATCAACAAATGGTTAGTGAGCCCTTGCTGATATTTTTTGTAACCAAACCGTTCGGCAACGGCCGGTTTACGTAAATCGAGATCGATAAATAACACTTGCTCAACTTTGGCAAATGAAATCGCCAAATTCAGAGAAACCGTGGTCTTACCCTCTTCAGGTAACGATGACGTCACGGCAATTTTTCGGTGCTGCCTGTCGATATGATTGACCAGCAGAGAGGTTCTGATCGACCGAATCGACTCACTAAAGCCCACTTCATTTTCATCCGTAAAGATACTGCTATCGATGGGTTTCTTACGGAATCGTTTGGATTTCACCACCGGAATACCACCAATAGGAATTAAGCCGAACTTATCTTCAAAATCGCCAGCGGATTCAATGGTGTTTTTCAGCAGATCAAGCATGATGATAAAGCCAATCGCCATCCCGATACTGAGAATAAATGCAGCAATTACTATCAGTTTGCGTTTCGGCGCGCTGGGCAGCTGCGGAATCAAAGCCTGATCCGTAAACCGAGCACTGGTTGAGTCGAAATCACTGGTCGCGGTAGTTTCTTTTTGCCGCGTCAGGAAGAGATTGAGGATCTCCCGGTTGGTTTCAACTTCACGCTGTAATGAATCATATTTGCTTTTCTTGACCGTCAAGTCCTGAAAATCATTCTTCTCTCGCGTGACTTCCTGAACCAACAGTGCTTCTTGCTCTTTCGTTGCCTGAAGCTCTTTGCCGATACCCCGAATCAATTTATGAGTGACACGTTGCGCCTGATCTTCAATCGATTTTAATTTAGCTTGGGCGGCGATCATTTTGTCATGCTTCGGCCCATAGCGTTTACTCAATTCATTGACTTCATTCTGGGCTTCCAGCTCCGCATTCCGAATATCAATTACCTGAGGATGCTGAGAGATCGAAGGGATCGCAGACAAAGAAGCGATATCTTTAACACTTCCCGAAGTTAATGCTCTGTA
Source organism: Vibrio rubrogenes (assembly GCF_059641415.1). Lineage (NCBI taxonomy): Bacteria > Pseudomonadati > Pseudomonadota > Gammaproteobacteria > Vibrionales > Vibrionaceae > Vibrio > Vibrio rubrogenes. The sequence goes on along the minus strand of NZ_JCARSY010000003.1, from coordinate 172,373 downwards.
GGCCGATTCAATTTCAATCCGTTCATCGCGAACCTGTGCCAACCGCTCAGTCAAACTTGCCAATTGTTTACTGGCAAGAGATTCAATACCACTGTCGTCGATCAATTTCTCTTTGATCAAAAAATCAGAGAGAGCTTTTTCAGAGTCCGCCAACTGTTCTCTTAATTCAGATAAACGTGATGTTATCCAGCTTGACGCATATTGAGTCACAGAGATTTTCGATTCGAGATTATTTTCAATATAAGCATACCCCACTTCATTAGCGATTTTGGCAGCCAGTTGAGGATCCTCCGACGTAAAACTGATATTGACCAACTGAGTCTTTAAAATCGGTGTAATCTCAAGGTTTTTCTTAAATGCATCCAACACCTTCTGACGAACATACTCAGGATCCGGCCCTTCCTCTTCATTCGTCGAACCAAGCAATGCCGCGATGACAGGATAGGACTTTATCGTCTCGACAATACCTGTCTCCTGACTCAGCAGCGGATTAAATTCTTCCTTCTGATCCAAAGCCAATTTATGAATCACTTTTTCAGCAATCTGATTGGATCTCAATATTTCAAACTGTGTTTGATAGTATTCTTTTTGATTCGGTTCGATACCGACAACATCTTCAATTGAAATCGCCTGTCTTTCTTTTGATTCAATCAGTAAGGTAGCCGTTGCGGTATATTTCGACTTTAAAGACAGAGCAATGAATACTGACAGCCCGGTCACCAATACTGAGAATATAAATATTGAGATCCAGTTTCTCTTGATTAAATTCAGATAATGTGTCAGATCAATCATGTCATTCTGTTGATTGGCATTATCTTCAAAGTGCTCTTGCATTTTTTACCTTGCCTTAATCTATTTTATATTTTCGGACTTACCAAAAAGAACTCACGACATAAATCGTATCACCGGGATGTACGGTTTCATTCAGTTCGACTTCGTGTTTACCTTTCAGTAATTCCTCAATCTGATCTTGGGATAATCCTTCGATTTCTTCATCTTTGGTTAAATAGATACCACGCGTTTTGCGGTATTTCGCGAGAAATCCGCCAGCCAGAGCAATCGCTTTCTGAACAGTCAGGCCCGGTTGATACTCGTATCCGCCCGGAGAATTAACCACACCATTCACATAGATATTTCGGTATTTCACAATATTGATTGTCACTTTCGGATCGACCAAGTACTCACCTTTCAAACCGCTGACAATCATATTTCTAAGTTCACTAAGTGTTTTATGTTTTAGTTCCAGATTACCTAAATAAGGGTAATCCATTGTTCCCCCACTATCGATGAGATACTGTTCATACGATAAGTCGGGCTCCCCATATACAGAAATTCTGATTGTATCTCCGGCACCTAATCTATATTCGGCTGCACTAGAAAAAACAGAAAAGAATATGCAGCATAAGACCATGCTTTTTAATATTATTTTCAACATCACTTACCTATCAGAACTCTAAAATCCATTCTCGGAAACTCGGAAAACGGTGAATTAATACGCTGTTTTTCCGACAAATCCTTTAAATACAGTCAAGAATATAATTTTTAAATCGAGCCACAGAGACCATGTCTGGATATAACTCAAATCAAACTCAACCCGTTTTTCCATCTTATCGAGTGTATCGGTTTCTCCTCGGTAGCCATTAATTTGAGCCCAGCCGGTAATGCCGGGTTTGACATGATGACGGAGCATATACTTATCGATCAGCCCTCGATATTCCTCATTGTGAGCAACAGCGTGCGGGCGCGGGCCGACAATCGACATCTGTCCGGTAATCACATTGATAAACTGTGGCAACTCATCCAAAGAAGTACGGCGAATGAAAGCCCCGAATCGGGTCACGCGAGGATCATTTTTGGTTGCCTGTTTCACCACCGAACCATTATCCATGACCCGCATTGATCTGAATTTCCAGACTTTGATCGGCTTGCCGTCGAGACCATAGCGCTCCTGTTTGAAAATAATCGGGCCCGGAGATGACAGTTTCACGCCAATGGCAACAAATAACAGAACGGGACTAATCAGCGTGATGATCATTGAGGCGAGGATAATGTCTTCGATACGTTTAATCAGCGAAGTAAAACCGTAAAAAGGCGTGTCATACACACTTAATGTGACAACTTTACCGATGTTTTTCAGCCGCGATTGCATCAGATCAAAGGTGAAGAAATCAGGAACAACATAGACGTGAGCATTGGAGTCAGCGAATGCATTTAAGATTTGTTTAATTCGTTTGGCTGCTTCCATCGGCAGCGCAATATAAACTTTCTGCACACTGCGGCTTTTCGCCAGCATCAGTGCATCATCGATTTTCCCGCGTAGGGGACAAGAGAGGCGATGTAAGCCAATTCGATCCAGACTACGGTCATCATAGAAACCGACCAGCACTTCCCGACTGGAGCGGTGCTGTTTGAGCTCCTGAGCCAACTGGAGGCCGGTCCCTGTCGCACCGATAATAATGGCTTTGCTGCGATGTTTATCTCCGGGGAAGATCACTCGGAACATTCCGTGAACCAACCAGCGCCATCCCACCAGACAAAACGGGGTCAGACCGAACCATAAACCGATCACCAGACGAGAATAATCCTCACTAATTTTAAGGAAAAAGCCAACGATGAGAGATAACGCGACACAAATACTCCAAGTCATCAGTATCGCAAAGAAATTCTGTTTAAATGAAAGGTATTTGTATGGCCGATACACACCCGCGATATCAGATACAACAAAATAAACAATAGCAAATAAACTCAATATTAATTGATAGATATTTGTGAAATCATCTAAGTATGACTCTGATACTAAGAATAAAATTATTGAAATAACAAAGATATCAACAATCTTAAATCCGACTGATGACTCTTCTCCATAATATTTAATTCGACTACCATATCCCATCTGACATTCCACCTAACCAATATAAATTTAGTATGCTACCGCCCTTGGGTGAAGCACCCCACAAACTGAGTAAATGACGCTATGGCATAAAGGTTAAAATCAAGCCAACCCATTGTTTATATGTGATTTTTAAAGAAACGAATCAGCATCCACTTACCAAAATCAAAAGAGCCGCTTCACTTTATTTGTCAAAATGTGAAGTTGACCATAACGAAAGTATGCGACATCAGTCACTATTGTTTCAATCTTAATAAAAGCAAATCACGCTTATATTCCCGTCATTCTTAAAAATGAGACACAAGATTCATACAATGATTAATAATGATAAAATACGTTAAAAAAATACCACTTATGGCATTATTTTTATTGACTATACAGTCAAGTTATATCGATACAAAAACGAATCAACATCATGGCAGATACATAGAAATGTTATTTTGCTGTCAGAACATCAATAATGAGACACTCTGCTCAAAATTATTTATTTAAAGCGATAAATGCTTCAATTATTTTAATTTCATTGATAATAACAATCGAATCCGTCATGTCTGAAAAACGATCTTGACTGACCGGTGATACCAAGGGGATGAAATGCGGATCGAGGACGATGCATCAGACAAGATGCAATCAGGGCATGATTATAGAAAATAGCTCATGATAATCGCATCTTCACGTCCATTTTCAGTCGGATAATAGCCAAAGCGGCGATCCACTTCATTGAAACCAGCATGAATATAGAGCTGATACGCTGGCAGATTACTCGCTCTCACCTCCAGCCATACGCTTTCTGCAGCATGTTGTTCACAAAAAGCGAGAAAATACGCGAGCAGTTGCCGGCCAAGTCCTTTACCCTGATGAGCCGGATCAACGGCAATGTTGAGCAATGAGACTTCTCCGACAATATTCTGAGCATAAAAATAGCCCCCGACACGCCCATCAATCAACAAAGTATGATGGCAAGCGCCACGACTATCCAGTGCACGGATGATCGACTCTTTCCAAGGAAACGAGTGAGCCCGACACTCAATTTGATAGATCTGATCCAAATGATCAGAGGACATCGGGATAATCGAAATATTCATGAAGCCTGATAAGAACAAATTTGACGCCAGAGGTCGCGACGATGCTGGGGATGACCGTCAATCTGACTCAATAAAGGTGATGTTAGCTGTTTTGCCGTCATTCCTTCCGGTGCAGAACAACCGGCAAACCAGATCCATTCAATCTCGGCCAGAGAGACCAAATCAAGCGAATGAGGATAGATATGACGTGCTTCGGCAAGAGAGACATGAAAACTCTTGAGCACTTTTTCAAACATGACAGCCTGAGAACCTTCAGGCAAAACCGGACTGACAAATAACAATTTACAGGATGATGGCAACGCATACTGTGTGTGAACCACACCCTGCATTTGCTCAGGATGAATGAGCTGCCAGTTCTGAATCCCCATTTCCTGTAGATAATACTGTTGACGCTCTTGCATGAATGTCAGCCCAATGAACCAATAAAAGAGAGAGTCGGAATACTAACAAATTTCTCTTGGGATCAGAAGCCGGGAAAGACTCAAAGGAGTGAGGGGTCAAATTCAATCTGATACTCACCCATATCATCCACCGCCCCCTGAACCATCTCACAAATGAGTAATTGATTGGGAGATGACAACGAATGCACAGTGCTTAAGCCAAAATCCTGCCCCGGCTGAAAGCCAAGTGACTGATAGTCATCATAGACGCCAAACACCGCACACACTGGATAACCGAACTCATAAAGTGAATTCAGCCCTTCAGTAACTAACTGTTGTTTGATATCGTCCTGAGCTTGTGGGTCAGCAACTAACAAACGCAGATACTGCCAGTGATGAAAGACGCCATCATGAGCGATTGGCGTAAACAGAATATATCCCAGAATCTGTCCTTCATCATCGCAGGCCACCAAAGACAATGTGATACGACTACTTTCCCGGTAAGCCATCACCAGATCAGCGCTTTCCTCGATGTTCAGCGATGAACGGAGTAACTGATCAATGGGTAAAATATCTGCGGGTGCTTCAGTGCGAATAAGCATTCACCGTTCCTTTATGATTTGAGTGTCCTGACTGTACACCTTTATACACAAAATCAGAAAGCTGATTCAAAGAATATTTGATTGGCACGGGAAATGTCTCCAGATCCACGCTATCCATCATATTCTTAACTTCAAGCCCCATCTCGGTATCACCTTCAATCGAGAGTCGTCGCTGAAAAAAGAGGGTATCCGGATCTTCTTTTCGCCCGGCAATCAACACGAAATCATTCAGTGAACCACTAAAACAGGCATCGGGTTCAACCGCTGGTTCAGCGATGACCAACTGAGCTTTACGACAGGTAATATGCCAAGAAAGTCCTAAATCTTTCACTTCAACTTTCAAACACTTACTTTCAAGGAATTCAAACTCCCCTTCTGTCAATGCTTCTTTAAAAATGGTATTCAAAGCCTCTAATAGTATTTTGTTTTGCACAAAGTCAGGCAAAAAGCGTGCAGGTGTTCTCAAAAATGAAGCTGCATTTTGTACCATGTAGTTCTGAATCTTGTTAAACACACTCGTTATCCACTAAGTTGATATTAATGGCGCTATCATACTGAAAGATTGAACCTGAATTGCTGTTGTGAATCAAAAAATCCAAGACCGCCATGCGCTTCACTAATGTTAGAAAGACGGTTATAGTGGCGTACTCCGTATCGATTTATAAATGCTGAGTACCTGTCTGGTTTCGGAGCAATGAATAGTTGGCATGATTTCACAAGATTTTCAACGCTGGTTTAAACAGCTAACGTCACACAGCCCTTTCTTTTTTGCCATTCTCGATGCCCAGCACAATTATACGATGGTAAATGAACGCTATTGTGACATATCAGGTCTCACGCGTGATCAACTCATTGGCTCAAATGACCAGGCCGTCTTTGGTGAATCATTCTATCAGGCAATTCGCCCCTACTATCATCGCGCATTTGACGGTGAAATCATTGAAACCGAGCTGACGCTCAACGACACGCTGCTCACAACGACATTACTGATAGCACTCTCGCGATTACAATTCGATGGTCAGCCCCCGAGAATCATCTTTCAGGCTGTCGATATATCAGAAAAGCAGATGTTACTCGATACCATTGATGAGTCAGAAAAAAAATTCTCAACATTAGTTTATATGTTGAAAGAATCGGTGCTGATTGTGGAAGAGAATACCATCATTTCCTGCAATCCTGCGGCGGCTCATTCGCTGGGGCTTCATAGCGCTGATGAACTATACGGAGAACAGCTTTCGGAGATTTTTATTCAGACATCGACCCGAAAACCTTTTGTTCTCGATCCCTCCCCGGCCGTTCAACACCCGGTTGTCTGTCATACGACTCAAGCCTATGGTAAAGAACTGCAGGTGACACTTCGAATTGAAACCACCAAGATTTTTGGTTGTCAGGCATTCTTTGTCCTCATTCAACCACAAGAAAAAAAGACGCTTAAGCCATTACATCACCCTTCATTTGATGCTCATATCGACCCGTTGACCGGCTTGTATAACCGAACCGGTTTTACCAAACGACTCGATATGTTCATTGCTGATAACACTCCGCTGGTGATGCTCTACCTCGATATTGATAACTTTAAAAACATCAATGACTCTCTGGGACATCATATCGGTGATAAAGTGATCCGGGAGGTTGCGGCTCGGCTCAAACGACTTCTCCCTCAGAATGCCATTTTGGGTCATTTGGGCGCTGATGAATTTGGTTTACTCCTGCCTGAGCCGGAGAAACCCCGTTCGGCAGAAATGCTTTCCGAACGGATTATCGCGTTAGTCAATCAACCTTTCGATTTGAACTATTTTAGTAAAAGGCTTGCCTGCTCGATTGGCAGTGTGACTTACCCCGGTGACGGCAGCGATGCCCGAATCTTACTGCAAAATGCAGACACCGCGATGTATGAGGCCAAAGCGCGGGGACGTAACCGGATGATTCGCTTCAGTTCGCAGATGAATAAAGAAGCAAGAACCCGATTGTGGCTGGAGATCGAACTGCAAAAAGCCCTGCAAAATAGTGGTCTTGAAGTCTGGTATCAACCCAAAGTCAGTGCGAGAGATTTTAGCATCAACGGAGCAGAGGCATTGGTACGATGGAAACATCCGGTCGAAGGATATATCAGCCCCGGTTCATTTATTCCCGTTGCGGAAAAGGCAGGGCTAATCGAACATCTGGGCCGAGTCGTCATGCGGGATGTCTTTACCACGGTCAAACGTTGGAAACAACAAGGGATCCTCCCCGGCCCTGTCGCGATTAACCTGTCGCCGGAACAATTCGGTAACCCGAAGCTGATCGATTTTATGGAAAAACTCCTGCGCTCGACACAGCTTGATCCGAGCTGTATTACGTTCGAACTGACCGAAAGTGCGGTCATGAGTGACAGTGAACACACCGTGCAAATGTTGAATGCTATTAAAAAACTCGGCTTTACCTTATCGATTGATGATTTCGGCACGGGTTACTCGTCTCTCTCTTATCTCGCCCGCTTTCCGATTGATGAACTCAAAATCGATCGCGCATTTATTACGGAGATCGATCAATTACCCAAACAGTTGACTGTCATCGAAAACATCATCAATCTCGGTCAATCTTTACGGTTAAAAGTCGTGGCGGAAGGCGTAGAAACACAGCAACAAGCCATTTTACTTGCCAATCTTCACTGTCATTCCATCCAAGGATTCCACTTCCATCGTCCGCAGCCCAAGCAGGAAATCGAAGCATTATTCGCCCAAACCCGTCGTCACTCCGCCTCATAAATCACGATAAATCAAGGTCAAACCTGCCTCACATCAATTCATTCTGTGGCACTTTTCCATACAATACAGCCACTTCAAAAGCCACCAATGAAATTAAGTTACTATGGAACTGCTTTGTCCTGCGGGAAACCTTCCCGCCCTGAAGACGGCAATCACCAATGGTGCTGATGCGGTGTATATCGGTTTTAAAGACGACACCAATGCCCGCCATTTTGCCGGCTTAAACTTCTCAGGAAAAAAACTGGAAAGTGCTGTTCGTTTCGTTCATGAACATCACAAAAAAATTCATGTCGCTCTCAACACATTTGCCCATCCGGATCGGTTTAATCACTGGACAGAGGCTGCTGATAAAGCGGTTGATCTGGGCGTCGATGCGTTGATTGTTGCCGATATTGCGCTACTGGAATACATCTCTGACCGCTATCCGCATCAGGAAATTCATCTTTCCGTTCAGGCTTCCGCGACCAATAGCGCAGCCATTGAGTTCTATCACCAAAACTTTGGCATCAAACGGGTTGTTCTCCCCCGAGTACTATCGATTCATCAAGTCAAACAACTCTCTCAGTCAATTGCTGATGGGATTGATCTGGAAGTGTTTGCTTTTGGGAGTCTCTGCATCATGTCGGAAGGTCGCTGTTATCTGTCTTCATATATGACGGGAGAATCGCCGAATACCATCGGCGCGTGTTCACCCGCCAAGTTTGTCCGCTGGCAGGAAACCCCACATGGTATGGAAACCCGGCTGAATAATATTCTCATTGATCAATACAAACCCGGGGAGAATGCAGGCTATCCGACATTATGTAAAGGCCGCTTTATGACAGCGTTGAACGGCCAGCAGCAGTGTTATCACACTCTCGAAGAGCCGACGAGTCTCAATACACTATCACTCTTACCGGAGCTCTTCGCAGCGAATGTCGCCTCAGTCAAAATTGAGGGTCGCCAGCGTAGTCCTGCCTATGTCGAGCAAGTGACCAAGACGTGGCGGGCAGCGATTGACCATTATTTGTCTGCCCCACAAAGTTATCAGGTCGATGAAACATGGAACCGAACCCTTGCCAATGTTTCCGAAGGCACTCAGACAACACTCGGTGCCTATCATAGAAAGTGGCAATAACCAGGGAGTTCACAGATGAAATATGCATTAGGCCCATTACTCTATTTCTGGCCAAAAACAGAAGTTGAACAATTCTATCAGCAGGCGCAGACATCCGGCGCTGATATAATTTATCTGGGAGAAACCGTGTGTTCTAAGCGCCGAGAGTTAAAAACACACGACTGGCTGTCAATCGCACAGGAAATCGCCCGGACAGGTAAACAGATTGTCCTGTCAACAATGGCGCTGCTTGAGTCGCGTAGTGAACTGACCGTGATGAAAAAATACATTGATAACGGTGATTTTATTATTGAAGCCAACGATGTTTCAGCCATTCATCTCGCCAGCGAACAGCGGGTACCGTTTGTTGTCGGACCTGCGATCAACTGTTATAACGCACATACTCTGCAATATTTTCTCCGCCAAGGGATGATCCGGTGGTGCATGCCGGTGGAGCTTTCCCACTCGTGGCTGCAACAAGTGCTACACCAGTGTGAAACGTTGGGGATTCGCAATGCATTTGAAGTTGAAATATTCGGCTACGGTTATCTCCCGCTTGCCTATTCTGCCCGCTGTTTCACTGCCCGGGCTGAAAATCGTCCGAAAGATGAATGTAAAACATGTTGTATCCATTATCCCAATGGCATCCGCGTCCAAAGTCAGGAAGGACAAGAAGTCTTCAACCTGAACGGGATTCAGACACAGTCAGGCTACTGCTATAACTTGATTAACGAGTTATCCAGTATGACTGATAGCGTCGATGTCGTTCGTCTCAGCCCCACTGGCGCAGAAACCCTGACAACCATTCAAGCATTCCGTGATAATGAGAGTGCAGCGCAGCCCTACCCATTAGACAGCCACCAATGTAATGGTTATTGGCACCGTGTCGCAGGATTAGAGGTCGTGACCTCTGAGTCCCGGTAAACGGCACCACGTCACAACCATGGCTGAATCACAGCCCAACCAGATCAGGCGGAGGAATGAAATAACCGCCTGATATCTCTATACAAGATCACTAATACCACGCACGACAAGACAATATTTGAGATCGGAAATGCCAGCCATACACCGGTTAGTCCCCATCCTAACGGCAGCAGAAACAAAAATGGTGGCTGAATAAGAATGTTACCCAGAGAGATACTCACCGCTGTTTTACCCCGATGTATCGATTGGTAAAATGAAGACGCAACCACAATGAAGCCGTCTAAACACAGTGCAATCAAATGTAAGCGTATCCCCGTGGTGGCGAAATCACTCAATTCCGAGTTATCACGATTAAAAATAGCAATAATATCGTGCGGATAAAGATTCATAACTGTGGTTACAATCAGTCCAAATACCACAGATAATCCCATCGCCAGTACCAACAGTTTCTTGATATTGCCTAACTGATTCGCACCGTAGTTAAAACTCACTAACGGTTGCATCCCGTTAGCAAACCCTTCTACCGTTAAATAATAGAACGTCACCACATAACCGAGAATGGTATATGCTCCCAGCGCGGTCGTCCCACCATAGATTGCAAACTGACTGTTATGCAGGGCCACCATGACACTCCAGTAGAGGTACATGAAAAAGCTTGAAAGACCAACCAAAACAATCTGACGAATATCCTGCCAGCGGAAAAACAGCAGATCAGTCCGTCTTAAACGTAAAGATGCTGCCGGAGAAAAGAAGTAACTGAGCCCGACAATGGTTACCACCCCTTGTGATATCGCGGTAGCAATCGCTGCTCCCTGCAACCCCATATCCCAGACCACGATGAACAGATAATCAAAAACAATATTCAGACACCCGCCGATGATCATCAGATACGTCGCAAGTGCCGGGCTATCATCGTTTCTCATCAGAAATGGTAATGCTGTCGCAGAAAGAGTAAAGCTAGAGGTAAACACCACCACTTGCATGTACTGCATCGCTAAATTAAAGACGTCGGGATCCTGCGTTTGCCACATCAGAATATCCGCCATAAAGGACCACAGTCCCAAAGAAAGCAAAAGCGATAACAGGATCAATAAGATCAGTCCGGTACTGATCGTCTGGCGGGCAGCGGATAAATTCTTTTGCCCTTTATAAATCGAGGTAATTGCACCGGTCCCGACCCCGACCATCAAGCCGATGCCAACCAGTACAGCAATCATGGACCAAGAGATATTAATCCCGGCTAATCCATCGACCCCGAGATACTGGCCGATGAAAATGCCATCTATGAGCTGATATAAGCCATTGACTAACATTGCTGCAACGGTTGGAACGGTATAGCGAAAATACTGTGAATAAATAGACATCTGCATTCAATCCAAACCTGAAATACAAACAGCCTGCAAGAATTAATGCAGGCTGTTCACCATAAACCAAACCTCCAGACGTTGAATTCAGATCCTGAGGTGGTGATTTCAATCAAGAAAATATCAATGTGACGAGGAATGATCGTCCTTAATCGTATGGTATATCCGTTCCAGTTCTAAAAAAGCATAGCGATGTTCAATATACTCGTAAACATTCATTGAGATTGCGAGTTTATATAATGCGATCGCCTCAGCATAATGTGCTTGCATCTGATAACGCTTTCCGAGATAAAAATAGGCTTCCGTTAAGCGACGGGCGAGCACCGTATTATCACTTGTCTCTTGCAAAAGCTGTTTGAAAACCACCGAATCATCGGCTTCGCCCAACATCATTGCAATCAGAGACCATCCCCAAGCATCATTTTGCTCAGACTGATGTGCGTGATAACTTTGCATCAATTCTTTGCGGGCCGTTTCAGCATCCATCTCACTCACGATCAGATATCGCCATAAGGCACTGAAAGGATCGGCTGGATCTTGTTGTATCACCTGTTCGATTTCGTCCCGGGCCAAACGGTGACGACCACCGTAATATAACGCAATCGCTAAATTTCTGCCTGCGTATATACTCTCCGGCTCCAGCTCCAGCGCTGAATCAAATGACTCATACGCTGAATCGAACTCGTTGATTTCTGTGTAATAGACGCCAAGCATGTTGAATACTTCTGGCTGAGATGGATAAAAGCGTAAAGATTGTTCGAAGTCCAGGCGAGCCAGATTTTTTAAACCCAACATATCGTAACTATTACCACGTTCATAAAAAACTTTGGCCCGAATCTCATCTGTGAGTTCTTTTTGCTGTAGCAGTTGGCTCAAACGCAAGATTTTTACTTCTTGTTGAATGGTCGGTTGTAATGGCCGGGCCATCGGGGCATAAAGCCACTCTGACTCCTGCTGATGCCGAATCGATGAGCACCCGGTGATAAAAAGCAAGCCGAGTCCTGTCAATACCGTGAGAAACCACTTCGCCAAAATTATTCTCCTCAACGCTCTCATAAAAAAAGGGAGCAAAACAGCTCCCTTTATAACATCATGCTTGCAAATAAAAAAGCAACCCAATGGATATATCTAATCCTGAGGCGCGTTTCTATTCTGCGTCAGATTGCTCTTGTTGTGGTGCGTCTTCGACCGCTGGTTTTGCAACCGCTTCTTTCATACTCAGACGAATACGGTTCTGACGATCAATCTCCAACACTTTCACCTGAACCTCTTGACCTTCTTTCAGGTAGTCTGTCACTTTCTCGACACGCTGATCTGCGATTTGAGAGATATGAACCAAACCTTCTTTAGCGCCAAGAACAGCCACAAAAGCACCAAAATCAACAATACGAGTTACTTTACCAGTGTAGATCCGACCAACTTCAACTTCAGCCGTCAACTCTTCGATACGACGAATCGCATGTTTAGCCGCTTCGCCTTCTGTCGCAGCGATCTTGATCGTACCATCGTCTTCGATTTCAATCGTAGTTCCGGTTTCTTCAGTCAATGCGCGGATGACAGCACCACCTTTACCGATAACATCTTTAATCTTATCAGCACTGATTTTCATCGTATGGATACGCGGGGCAAACTGAGAAATATCATCACGCGCACTACCAATCGCTTTATCCATCACAGACAGAATGTGCAAACGGGCACCTTTTGCCTGATTCAAAGCGATCTGCATGATCTCTTTGGTGATTCCTTCAATTTTGATATCCATTTGCAGTGCGGTCACACCATTTGACGTACCGGCCACTTTAAAGTCCATATCACCAAGATGATCTTCATCACCCAGGATGTCAGACAGAACCACAAAATCATCATTTTCTTTGACCAGACCCATCGCAATCCCAGCAACGGAGGCTTTAATCGGTACACCGGCATCCATCAATGCCAGCGATGAACCACATACTGAAGCCATTGAAGAAGAACCATTGGATTCCGTAATTTCAGAGACGACACGAACCGTATAAGGGAATTCATCAATCGATGGCATCACGGCCTGAATACCACGCTTCGCCAAACGACCATGACCAATTTCACGACGCTTCGGTGAACCAACAAAACCTGTTTCACCGACACAGTAAGGAGGGAAGTTATAGTGGAACAGGAAGTGATCTTTTCTCTCACCGGTTAATTCATCAATAATTTGCGCATCACGCTGAGTTCCCAGCGTAGCGGTCACGATGGCTTGTGTTTCGCCACGGGTAAATAGTGATGAACCATGGACGCGAGGCAGAACACCCGTACGAACATCCAGTGCCCGAACCATATCTTTTTCACGGCCGTCGATACGCGGTGCACCAGACAGAATCCGGCCACGAACGACTTGTTTTTCCAGTGAACTCAGCATGTTACGGAGTTCATTGTCATCCAGCGAGTCATCTTGCGCGAGTAACGTCGCAATGACTTCTGATTTGATCTGGCCAACTCGCTCGTAACGCGCCAGTTTTTCAGTAATCTGATATGCTTCAGCAAGGCGAGTTTCCGCATGTTCAGCAACTAATGCTTTCAGGCTGGCATTGACTTCAGGTGCGCTCCATGACCATGCAGGAGTCGCAACTTCAGCAGCAAACTCATTGATAGCTTGAATCACAGCCTGTTGTTGTTCATGACCAAATACTACTGCTGAGAGCATCTCTTCTTCAGAGAGAATATCCGCTTCAGATTCAACCATCAGTACCGCATTCTCAGTACCAGCAACAACGAGATCCAGACGAGATTGTGCCAGCTCTTTCGCACTTGGGTTCAAAACAAGCTGACCATCAATGTGACCGACGCGAGCTGCACCAATCGGACCATTAAACGGAATTCCGGAAATTGCCAGCGCGGCAGAAGTACCGATCATGCTTGGGATATCTGGCTGAACATCAGGATTCACTGCCATTACAGTAGCAATAATCTGAACTTCATTGGTAAAACCATCAGGGAACAGTGGACGGATCGGACGGTCGATCAGGCGAGCAGTCAGCGTTTCACCTTCAGAAGGACGACCTTCACGTTTAAAGAATCCACCAGGAATTTTACCGGCTGCATAAGTCCGTTCCTGATAATTGACCGTTAGCGGGAAGAAGTCTTGACCTTCAACCGCTTCTTTTTTGCCAACCACAGAAACGAATACAGATGTATCGTCCATGGTGACCATAACTGCTGATGTTGCCTGACGTGCAATCACGCCAGTTTCGATCGTGACGGTGTGATTGCCGTATTGAAACGTTTTCACAACTGGTTTTTCAAACATTCATTATTCCTTTGCCTAGGTTATCCTAGAAATGGGTTATCAATACTCAAGGCATCACAAATCGCGACTAGTAAAAGGATACTGAACAAAATTCATTCCAATCTCCTTTGAATAGTCGCGACCTTTTGGCCGACTTCGGTGACTGTCATGCTTTGAGTCTGTGTATTGAAATCAATTGACTGACTTCAACGGTCGCTAGTATAAACTACTCAAGCGCCATTTGGCTAAATTTAGCCATTAAAAAGGGGCTTTCGCCCCTTTTTTGTACAAATCCAATCTTAGCGACGTAGGCCAAGACGTTGGATAAGGTCGTGGTAACGATCCAGATCTTTACCTTTCAGGTAATCCAGAAGCTTACGACGACGAGAAACCATGCGTAAAAGACCACGACGACTATGGTGATCGCCTTTGTGTTCTTTGAAGTGACCTTGAAGGTGGTTGATTGAAGCTGTCAGTAGAGCGACTTGAACTTCTGGTGAACCAGTGTCGCCTTCGCCACGCGCGTAATCAGCAACGATTGCTGCTTTAGTTTCTGCATTCAGAGACATAATTTCTCTCCTAAGAGTTTGAGTTTTAGTTTGTGTCAGCCAATCTCTGATTCAGCCGACACGAGGAGCGGGGATTATAGAGAATATTCCCTAGTCCCGCAATAGCAAATCATCCGGAAAATAGGCCATATTTCATTGACGAAAAACGACTAATCGTTTTGGCGCTATTTTGCCGTCATCATCGATTTCACCGACACCGATAAAGAGTTGTTCTTCACCGGCAGTCAAACGCACTGTACCGCTTGTCGGTATGCCGAAAACCTGAACAGCCTGACCTTTCTGGACCATTTCTGCCAAATCAGGAATCAGATTTATTTCTGGTAATGACTGAACCGCGGAATCCATCGGTAACAGGAGCGGATCGAGTAAAACTCTTGGTGCGACATCCTGTTCACGTGCTGCTTCGAGGATATTTTCAAGCTCATCAAGAGTCACCATCCGCTCTGCCGGATATTGTGCGACAGCCGTACGGCGTAAATACGTCACATGAGCACCACAGCCTAACATTTCACCCAGATCATCAACGATGGTACGGATATAAGTTCCTTTGGAACAATGGATCTCCATCTCGACCTCATCCGCTTCATAGCGGAGCAGCTCGATAGAATAGACCGTGATCTGCCGTGACTCTCTGGGAACTTCGATACCTTCCCGTGCGTACTCGTATAAAGGACGACCTTGATACTTTAATGCTGAAAACATTGAAGGAATCTGAGCGGTTTCGCCTTTAAATTTCTCGATCGATTGCATCAGCAACGATTCGGAGATTTGAACTGGCCGAGTTTCAACAATCTCGCCATCTGAATCCGACGTATTGGTGCGAACACCGAGCTTTGCAATCACCCGATACTTCTTATCAGAATCGAGCAGAAATTGGGAAAATTTGGTCGCTTCCCCCAGACAAATCGGTAGCATCCCAGTTGCCAGAGGATCTAATGCCCCTGTATGTCCGGCTTTTTCCGCAAAGAAAATTCGTTTCACTTTCTGAAGCGCATCATTGGATGAAATTCCCGTAGGTTTATCCAATAAAATAATGCCATCCACCGGACGACCTTTCCGACGACGAGCCATTACGCCTCCTCATCCGAACCTGATTCATCTCTTTTGCGTTTGTCTTCATCAACGGCTTGGTTGACCAGATTCGACATGCGTATCCCCTCAACCAAAGTATCATCATAAACAAAACGGACTTCAGGTGTCAGACGCAGACGAATCCGCTTGCCTAACATCATTCGAATATGAGATTCATGCTCTTTCAACGCTTTCAGGCAAGTTTCCGGCGTCTGTTCCCCAACACATAAGAAGGAAACATACACTTTGGCATAAGCCAAATCCCGGGAAACTTTTACCTCAGAAATCGTCACCATACCAAGGCGAGAATCTCTGACTTCACGCTGCAATATCATTGCCAGCTCTTTTTGCAGCTGCTGAGAAACGCGCTGCGTACGACTAAAATCTTTTGCCATATTTAAACTTTCTCATAGAAAGAATGGGGGGATGGTCTAGCCAACCCCCCATGGTGTATTCAACAACCAACGATACATTCAACAACCGATAGTGTGGTATATCAACTTAACCATCTATCTCAGTTAGTCGATTGAGCGTTTAATTTCAATTGTTTCAAAGACTTCGATCTGGTCACCAACACGGACGTCGTTATAGTTTTTCACACCGACACCACATTCATAACCACTCTTCACTTCTGCAACATCATCTTTAAAGCGACGGAGTGACTCCAATTCACCTTCATAAATAACCACGTTATCACGCAGCACGCGAATCGGATTATTCCGTTTAATCAGTCCTTCAGTGACCATACAGCCAGCGATAGCACCGAGTTTCGGTGAACGGAAGACATCACGGACTTCAGCCAGACCGATAATCTCCTGTTTAAATTCAGGCGCTAACATACCGCTCATCGCCTGTTTCACTTCATCAATCAATTGATAGATGATGGAGTAGTAGCGCAGATCTAGGTTCTCTGCTTCGATGGTTCGGCGGGCAGACGCATCGGCACGGACGTTAAAGCCCAGTACGATTGCATTCGATGCAGCAGCCAATGTTGCGTCAGTTTCGGTAATACCACCCACACCGGAGCCAACAATGTTTACTTTCACTTCATCAGTTGAAAGTTTAACCAATGCATCGGTAATTGCTTCAACCGAGCCTTGAACATCAGCTTTAAGCACAATATTCAGTTCAGCAACTTCACCGGCAGTCATATTAGAGAACATATTCTCCAGTTTAGCTTTCTGCTGACGAGCCAGTTTCACTTCGCGGAATTTACCCTGACGGTAGTTCGCAACTTCACGGGCTTTACGCTCATCACGCACAACTGTCGCTTCATCACCCGCAGCAGGAACACCGGAAAGACCAAGTACTTCGACAGGAATCGATGGACCAGCTTCCAGCACTTCATCACCGACTTCGTCACGCATTGCTCTGACCCGGCCATACTCCTGACCACAAAGCAGAATATCACCTTTGCGCAGCGTACCTGACTGAACCAAGATCGTTGCGACAGGGCCGCGGCCTTTATCCAGACGGGACTCGACAACGACACCAGAACCCATGCCGTCAGCAACAGCGGTCAGTTCCAGAACCTCAGCTTGCAGAAGAATCGCTTCCAACAAGGCATCCACATTGGTTCCCTGTTTGGCAGAGATATGAACGAACATATTCTCACCACCCCATTCTTCAGGAATGATGTCATACTGTGCCAGCTCATTCTTCACGTTGTCCGGATTGGCTTCTTCTTTATCGATCTTGTTCACTGCAACAATTAGCGGTACTTTCGCTGCTTTTGAGTGCTGAATCGCTTCAATCGTTTGAGGCATAACACCATCATCGGCTGCAACAACCAACACCACGATATCCGTTGCCTGGGCACCACGAGCACGCATTGCTGTAAATGCCGCGTGTCCCGGAGTATCGAGGAAAGTAATCATACCGTTATCAGTTTCAACATGATAAGCACCGATATGCTGGGTAATACCACCTGCTTCACCGGATGCAACGTGCGTACGACGAATATAATCCAGTGTTGAAGTTTTCCCGTGGTCGACGTGTCCCATAATGGTAACAACCGGCGCACGAGGAACAGCTTCAGAAGTGCTATCACGGTCAGAAAGAACTGCTTCTTCCAGTTCATTCTCTTTACGGAGAATGACTTTATGACCCATTTCTTCGGCAACAAGCTGTGCAGTTTCCTGATCAATCACTTGGTTGATCGTTGCCATCGCACCCATTTTCATCATGACTTTGATGACTTCGGTGCCTTTCACTGACATTTTCTGAGCCAGTTCGGAAACAATAATTGTTTCACCGATAACAACATCAGATTTTGCAACAGTCGCATTTTTATCAAAACCTTGCTGCATTGAAGAAGGTTTTCCCCGACCTCGATTCGAGTTACGGCCACCTTTTCCACCACGAGGACGCATATCGCGTTCTTGGCGTTGTTCATCGCGAGCAGAAGCTCTTTTCTTCGCTTTTGCGCGACGACTACCTTCATCTCGACGGTCTGCTTCGTCTTCTGCCTCTTGGGCATAACGAGAAGTAGTTAGATGGTAATCTGTATATTCGTCTTCCATAGCACCTTTATTCTCTTCTGCAGCAGACCAACGCTCTTGATTCTTTTCAGCCAATTCACGCGCTTTTTCGAGCTGACGCTGACTTTCCTCTTCAGCTTTACGTCTCAATTCTTCTTCCTGACGACGCATCAGTGCTTCGGCTTCTTGTCGCGCTGCCTCTTGCTTGGATTTCTCTTCATCAGAAAGTTCAACTTTCTGACTGCTTTTATCTTCACGCTTCGCCTTTTCTTCAGCTTCACGCTTCATCTGCTCTTCAGTTTCACGTTTCGCTTTTTCTTCAGCTTCACGTTTCGCTTGAGCTTCCAATCTTGCTTTTTCAGCTTCTAACTTTGCTTTCTCTTCAGCTTCACGTTGGGCTGCTTCTTCTGCCTGACGCTTCGCTTCATCTTCGATTGTACTACGCTTAACATACGTACGTTTTTTGCGCACTTCAACCTGAACATTCTTACTTTTACCACCCCCCGCATTCACACTCAGTGTGCTGCGAGTTTTTCGCTGTAATGTCAAACGAGTCGGTTCGTCCTTTGAAGAGCTGCCACCATGCTCTTTACGAAGGAAAGTTAACAGTTTCTGTTTTTCATCTTCAGAAACACTATCCGATCCCGTTTTTGTCATTCCTGCGTCAGCAAGTTGCTCTAATAAGCGGTCAACTGGTGTACCAATCTCTTCACTCAGTGCTTTAACTGTAAGTTCTGTCATGCCGCTTTCTCCCCTTGCTGAAAATTACGCGTCTTCGCCAAACCAACAAATATTACGCGCAGCCATAATTAATTCTCCGGCGCGTTCTTCTGTCAGTCCTTCTATACCTTCAAGATCATCAATTCCCTGATCAGCCAAATCTTCGAGAGTGATAACCCCTTTAGCTGCCAGTTTGTAAGCCATTTCACGCTCAAGACCAGATAGATTCAGCAGGTCCTCAGCAGGCTCACCTCCATCCAGTGATTCTTCTCTAGCCAAAGCCAGAGTTGTCAGTGCATCTTTTGCACGAGTACGCAATTCTTCAACAAGGTCTTCATCCAACCCGTCAACCTCAAGCAACTCATTCACCGGTACATAAGCAACTTCTTCTAATGTGGAGAAGCCCTCTTCAACCAACAATTCAGCAAAGTCCTGCTCAATAGCCAGATGCTTCATGAACAACTCAATCGATTCTGTTGATTCTTCTTGATGTTTCTTCTGAAGATCTTCAACTGTCATCACATTGAGTTCCCAGCCAGTTAACTGAGAGGCCAAACGAACATTCTGCCCACTACGACCAATTGCCTGAGCTAGATTGTCGGCTTCAACAGCAATGTCCATCGAATGAGCATCTTCATCAACGATGATAGAAGCGACATCAGCTGGTGCCATTGCATTAATTACAAATTGAGCTGGGTTATCGTCCCACAGCACAATATCAATACGCTCACCACCCAATTCGCCGGAAACCGCTTGAACCCGGGCACCACGCATCCCAACACATGCACCAACCGGATCAATGCGCTTATCGTTGGTTTTCACCGCGATTTTAGCTCTCGAACCCGGATCGCGAGATGCGCCTTTCAGCTCAATTAATTCTTCACCAATTTCAGGTACTTCAACACGGAATAATTCAGCCAGCATTTCAGGCTTAGAGCGAGTAATGAAGAGCTGGAACCCACGCGCTTCAGGTCTGACTGCATAAAGCAAACCGCGAACGCGGTCACCAGGACGGAAGTTTTCTCGGGGAAGTTGATCTTCCCGTAAAATAACAGCTTCTGCATTATTCCCGAGATCAAGGATAATACTATCTCGGCTAACTTTTTTCACAGCGCCGGTAACCAGCTCACCTTCATTATCAATAAACTGCTCAACAATTTGTGCCCGTTCAGCTTCACGAACTTTCTGGACAATCACTTGTTTCGCAGTCTGGGTGGTGATTCGGTCAAACTTAACCGATTCAATTTGATCTTCAATAAAGTCGCCCAATTCGATGGAATCATCATCAAATTGAGCCGCTTCGACTGAAATTTCTTTGGTCGGATTCAGAACTTCTTCTACAACCAACCAGCGACGGAATGTTTCAAACTCACCAGTCTTTCTATCAATAGCAACACGAACATCAATGTCAATGTCGTATTTTTTCTTAGTCGAAGTTGCCAACGCAGTTTCAAGCGCTTCAAAAATACGTTCACGAGGAACAGCCTTCTCGTTTGAAACCGCCTCAACTACCGCTAAAATTTCTTTACTCATTATTTCCAGCCTCTTTAAGACTTAAAATTTAGGGATCAGATTAGCTTTTGAAATATTGCTGAGCGCGAATTGTTCTTCTTGCCCATCAACAGTAACCACAATAGTTTCACCATCAACCGATTGGATGATACCTTTCCATTTGCGGCGGTTTCCAACAGCCATTTTCAAAACAATATTGACCTCGTGACCAATAAATTGCTCATAGTGTTCAGATTTAAATAAAGGTCTGTCTACGCCAGGTGAAGAAACTTCAAGGTTATAAGCCACAGAAATAGGATCTTCCACATCAAGCACAGCACTGACCTGACGACTAACCTCAGCACAGTCATCCACAGTAATACCGTTGTCGTGATCAATATAAATTCGTAGCGTCGAGTGTGCTCCGGCACGAACAAACTCTAATCCGACTAATTCATAACCTGCAGCAACAACGGGTGCCTCAAGTAATTCAGAAAGTTGTTTTTCTAACCCTGTCATTTAAACGACTCCAGAAACAAAAAAAGGGCTATGAGCCCAATTTCAATTCCAAGCAAACAGACCAAATCTTTAATATATGAGCAGTCAGCACTACTCATACACAAGAATCAGATAACAAAAAACCCCGATAGTCGGGGTTTTTATCTATGCTGGACCCTGAATGTTAAGACAGCGTCTTAACACATAGTGAGATACTATTCTCACTATCAAACCTGCAACAACCAATTCAACAAAAAATTGGTTGCGGGGGCCGGATTTGAACCGACGACCTTCGGGTTATGAGCCCGACGAGCTACCAAACTGCTCCACCCCGCGTCCGACTTGTCGAGCATTATACGCTCTCAATCTTCATTTACAAGTTTGTAAAGAATAATGGTGCCGAGAGAGGGACTCGAACCCTCACACCATAGGCGCTAGCACCTCATGCTAGTGTGTCTACCAATTTCACCATCTCGGCTAAATTCTCTTTACTGTGGTATTTCACTGCCGTTTGAGTTATCAGCAGGAACACCATCATCAGTCTGAGTTTGCTCTTGAACCGCTTGGTTCTGAGCAGGATCAACCCATTGCGATTTCGCTTTATGTGTTGATAAGTTCCCCAATACCAAACTAACAATTAGGAATACTATTGCAAAAATTGCAGTCATTCGGGTTAAAAAGTTTCCAGAGCCACCGGCACCAAATACTGTATTTGAAGCACCAGCCCCGAATGAGGCTCCCATATCTGCGCCTTTACCTTGTTGAATCAACACCAATCCGATGATAGCAACCGCTGCCAACAGGTAAATCACAAGTAGAACTGTAAACATAACATATCCACCTATGTTCCAAATTGTTGAGCCAGCGCCGTTCTTATCTATCGACTTGAACTAGGCTAGCGACCTCCGTCTCGGAAGTGGGGGCAATACTAACGAAAGGATTTAAAACTGGCAAGAGGATAAATTACTTTTTTTTCAAATTCATGGTTAAGCGGTTAAAAAAGGGACAACCTCAGTCTTTTCATCATTCAAACAGCATGAATCTAAGCAAAGGAACCCTCATCGTATTGAGGGTTCCTTTTTCAGATTCAACAATTTGCCTTGATGACATCAGCGATTTTTAAGGCGGATTCCCGAACTAGTGTTTCATCTTCACCTTCAACCATAACTCGAAGTAAGGGTTCAGTACCTGATTTTCTCAACAGGACTCGCCCTTTGTCCCCTAATTCAGCTTCAACTGCCTCAACACACTGTTTTACTGCCTCGGCATCGAGTGGATTAGAATCCCCGCTGAAACGAACATTTTCCAGTACCTGTGGGAAAAGTTTCATGCCGTTGGATAATTCACTCAATGACATTTCGCTATCAACGACGACCGTCAAAACCTGTAGAGCGGCAACAATCGCATCGCCGGTTGTCATCTTATCCAGTAAGATCACATGCCCTGAATTCTCGGCACCGATTTTCCAGTTTTTTTCCAGCAGCTTTTCCATGACATATCGGTCCCCGACAGCTGCCCGGGCAAACGGTATACCCAGTTGCTTCAACGCGACCTCCATGCCAAGGTTGGTCATCAATGTACCGACAACACCACCTTTCAGCTCTCCTTTGCGTAGCAAATATCGAGCAATAATATAGGCAATTTGATCACCATCGACTTTGCGTCCCAGTGCGTCTACCATGATGATACGATCTCCGTCACCATCAAACGCCAAACCTATATCTGCCTTTTCTTCCAGCACTTTCTGCTGGAGTGCTCTGATATCAGTCGCACCGACCTGTTCGTTAATGTTTAAACCGTTTGGATTCACACCAATAGCAATCACATCGGCGCCCAGCTCTCTGAAAACACTTGGTGCGATATGGTATGTTGCCCCATGTGCGCAATCTACGACAATTCTTAACCCAGACAAACTTAATCTGGATGGGAAAGTGCTTTTGCAAAACTCGATATAACGGCCGGCAGCATCGGTTAAGCGAGAGGCTTTGCCTAGTTCGGCGGAAGGAACACACTCAATCACTTTATCCAGTTCTTGCTCAATTTCGAGCTCCACCTCATCCGGTAATTTTGTCCCTTCAGAAGAAAAAAACTTGATACCATTATCATCATATGGATTATGAGATGCAGAAATCACGATCCCTGCTTCAGCGCGAAAAGTTTGTGTCAGGTAAGCAACAGCAGGTGTCGGCATCGGTCCAGTTAACGTGGCTTCGAGACCGGCAGCAGCCAAACCGGCTTCCAGCGCTGATTCCAACATATAGCCGGAGATACGAGTATCCTTACCGATAATCACTTTACGGGTTCCCTGTTTCGATAAAACTCGACCGGCAGCCCATCCGAGTTTCATCACGAAGTCAGGGGTGATAGGGAACTGTCCGACCTTTCCCCGAACTCCGTCGGTACCAAAATAGCGTCTATGATTCGACATCGACATTCCTATTTTCTTATGATTGATTCGCTTGAATCATACTGATTATTTTCATCGCTTCAACGGTTTCATCGACATCATGAACTCGGAAGATCTGTGCGCCTTGCATGGCAGCAACCGCAGCGCAGACGACACTCGCAACCATACAATCAACGGGTTGTTTACCAAGAAATTTATGCAGCATTGTTTTTCTGGACAACCCAATTAGCAATGGTAAGCCAAACTGATGAAAAATTTTCAGATTCGCTAATAAATGGTAATTATGCTCAAGCGTTTTGCCAAAACCAAAGCCAGGATCAAGGATAATGTTTTCTCGTCTAATACCAGCCTTTTCACATACGGTAATTCTGTCACTTAAAAACGTGTAGACTTCCTGAAGAACATCACGATATTCAGGGCGATCCTGCATGGTTTCGGGCTGCCCTTGCATGTGCATTAAACAGACGGGAATATCCGCCTTCTCAACAACCTCTAATGCGCCCGGCTCCTGAAGTGAACGAATGTCATTAATCAGATCCGCGCCGGCATCAATACTCTGTTGCATCACTTCAGCTTTACTTGTATCAACAGAAATCCATATGTCCGGATATTTTTGTCGAATGGCGCTAACCACAGGAACCACCCGTTTCAATTCTTCTTCTACAGTGACTTCAGCCGCTCCCGGGCGAGTTGACTCTCCACCGACATCAACGATTGTTGCCCCGGCGCGAATCATTGAATCAGCATGAGCTAATGCTTTTTCCGGAGAGGTAAACCGTCCGCCATCAGAAAAAGAATCAGGCGTGGTATTCAAAATCCCCATCACCTGAGGACAACTCAAACTTAAGGTTTTATTGGATGTCCGAATCTCCATAACACTCCCATAATAGCAAAAGCCCCGACTATACCGGGGCTTTTTTCACAGACAAGACGATTTACTCAGTTCGTCCATTTTGATCATCACTATCTGATTTGTCCTGCGGTTCCTCATTTTGAGTCTTATCAGGCGTCGAATCACCAGTCTGCTCAGTCGACTTCATTTTTTCTTGAGCCGCGAGCTCCTGTTCAACCCAACCTGCAGGTTCCCTAATCTCAGGCTTCCGATCCATCAAGTCATCAATCTGACCCGCATCGATGGTTTCATATTTCATCAATGCATCTTTCATCGAATGCATGATATCCATATTATCCAACAGGATCTTTCTCGCTCTTTCGTAATTTCGATCAATAATTTTACGAATTTCATCATCGATCAATTTTGCTGTATCGTCAGACATGTGCTTCGTTTTCGTGACGCTTCTTCCCAGAAAAACTTCACCTTCTTCTTCGGTATACAGCAATGGACCTAATTTTTCGGAGAATCCCCACTGGGTCACCATTTTACGTGCAATATCGGTTGCGCGCTCAATATCGTTTGAAGCCCCGGTTGATACTTTATCTGCACCATAAATCAATTCTTCAGCAAGACGTCCACCATAAAGACTGGAAATCATTGACTCCAAATGTTGCCGAGACATACTGATGCGATCTTGCTCAGGCAAGTACATGGTGACACCTAAAGCGCGCCCACGCGGAATAATCGACACTTTATAAACAGGGTCATGCTCAGGCACTAAACGTCCGACGATCGCGTGCCCGGCCTCATGATATGCTGTTGACGCTTTGGTTTCTTCTGACATCACCATGGAGCGCCGCTCAGCACCCATCATAATTTTGTCTTTCGCCAGTTCAAACTCAACCATCGAAACATTACGTTTATTCCCACGAGCCGCAAACAGTGCAGCTTCATTGACCAAGTTCGCCAAATCTGCACCAGAAAAACCTGGTGTACCACGAGCAATCAGTGAAGCATCCACATCGTTAGAAGTCGGAACCTTACGCATGTGAACTTTCAGGATCTGTTCACGACCACGGATATCTGGCAGTCCAACCACAACCTGACGGTCAAAACGACCGGGACGTAACAACGCAGGGTCTAAAACATCCGGACGGTTGGTCGCAGCGATAACAATGATGCCTTCATGTCCTTCAAAACCGTCCATTTCAACCAACATTTGGTTCAATGTCTGCTCACGTTCATCGTGCCCGCCGCCGACACCGGCACCACGCTGACGCCCGACAGCATCAATTTCATCGATGAATATTATACAAGGAGAAGCCTTTTTGGCCTGCTCAAACATGTCTCTGACCCGAGAAGCACCGACCCCAACGAACATTTCAACAAAATCAGAACCTGAAATGGTAAAAAACGGGACTTTCGCCTCACCGGCAATTGCTTTCGCTAACAACGTTTTCCCGGTCCCCGGAGGACCAACCATTAAAACACCTGTTGGAATTTTTCCGCCAAGCTTCTGAAAACGGCTCGGGTCACGCAGATAATCAACCAGCTCTTTAACATCTTCCTTCGCTTCATCACAACCAGCAACATCACCGAACGTCGTTTTAATCTGCTCTTCTGTCATCATGCGGGCTTTGCTCTTACCGAACGACATGGCACCTTTACCGCCACCGCCCTGCATCTGTCGCATAAAGAAGATCCAGACACCGATCAAGAGAATCATCGGGAACCAAGAGATGAAAATCGTCCCCAGTAAGCTTTGTTCTTCAGGAGGCGTTCCCTGAACTTTTACATTCTGATTAATCAGATCATCAAGTAGCTTCTGATCGTACACTGGCATGTACGTTACATAACGAGTACTACTGCCTCGGCGGGTAAACGTAATCTCACTATCTTTGAATTGGGCTTCCTGAATTTGACCCTGCCCCACTTCTTTCACAAAAGTGGTATAGTCAACCGCCCTGCCACTATTATCTCCAGGGCCAAAGCTCTGAAATACGGACATTAAGACAACGGCGATAACCAGCCATAATATTAAATTTTTTGCCATGTCACTCAAGGTGTAAGCCTCGCGATAACTAGTTGTAATTAAAGGTAGGGTACTACAGATTATAGTATGTCGCTACCGTATCGACAGCGCCTGAGCCCCGTAAATGGTTACCCTTTGTAACCAGTTGCTACAATATAGACTTCCCGAGAGCGCGCCCTCGATGAGTCTGGTTTTCTTATTTTAACCACTTTAAACAGTGACCGGACATCCTTCACGTATTGCTCAAAGCCTTCTCCCTGAAAAACTTTGACAATAAAGCTACCATTCTCAGCAAGTACTTGTCGACACATGTCTAAGGCCAATTCTACCAAATACATTGCTCTGGGCTGATCAACAGATAAATTTCCGGCCATGTTGGGTGCCATATCAGACATCACAACATCGACAAGGTTCGGAGAAATTCTATCGAGTAACGCATTTAAAATAGACTCTTCCCGAAAATCACCTTGGAGAAAAGCAACACCGGCAATCGAATCCATCGGCAAAATATCACAGGCGATAACCTGACCCGAATCACCGACAACATTCGCAGCATACTGAGACCATCCACCAGGAGCAGCACCCAAATCAACCACTGTCATTCCCGGTTTGAGTAGCTTATCTTTTCCTTGGATCTCTTCTAGTTTGAAGATAGCACGAGAACGATAACCTTTCTTCTTCGCATCATTTACATATTTATCATCAAAATGCTCTTTCAGCCATCGGCCTGAGCTCGCAGAATGCTTATTTTTACTCATTTCTGTTCCAATACAAATTACTTCACCTGATAAACAAGGGACGGAAGATGTGGTCATCTTCCATAGATGGCGCTAAAATAGCTGTTTTCAACCCTCATATAGTAAATTAAATTGGCTGCATCATGAACCTAAGCACAAAACAAAAACAGCATTTAAAGGGCTTAGCCCACCATTTGAAACCCGTCGTTCTCATGGGCGCAAATGGCCTGACAGAAGCCGTGCTTGCAGAGATCGAAATTGCACTTGATCATCACGAATTAATCAAAGTCAAAGTTGTATCGGAAGATCGGGAAACCAAGCAGCTGATTATTGATGCAATTATTCGAGAAACCGGTGCTGAAAAAATCCAAACCATCGGCAAGGTGCTGGTATTATACCGTCCTTCAGAACAACGAAGAATTGAAATTCCCAGAAAGTAAAAAAAGCCGCTTCAGCGGCTTTTTTATTATTACATATCAACAAGAACATCGATAAATAGCCATTTTTATTTATACTCAACTTTATCGATATCGAAAGTTTTTTCACCACCCGGGGTTACGATGGTGACTTCATCTCCTTCGATCTTGCCAATCAGTCCCCGGGCAATCGGAGAACTTACTGAAATACGTCCCGCTTTAATATCAGCTTCATCATCACCAACAATTTGGTAACTTTTTTCTTCATCGGTTTCCACATCGACCAGAGTCACCGTAGAACCAAAAATAATTTTACCGGAATTATCAAGCTTCGTGACATCAATGACTTGAGCAATAGACAGTTTATACTCTATGTCACGAATTTGGGCTTCACAGATTCCCTGTTCTTCCCGGGCAGCATGATATTCTGCATTTTCCTTCAGATCTCCCAGTTCACGAGCTTCAGCAATCGCCTGTGAAATCTTTGGCCGTAATTTCAGGAGTCGGTCAAGCTCTTCACGAAGGAGTTGCTCACCACGAACCGTCATTGGGACTTTTTCCATTTTATACCTCGAAACCAAAGTTATCTTTGGACAAAACAAAACTACCCAATCCCAAGGATTAGGTAGTTTTTCATTCAAATTGATTGTCTCAGTGTAAACAAAGTTGGTAGCGAAATCATCTAAATTCAAGATCCCAATTTAGAAATCTTTGACACCGCCAAATTAGAATACTGACTCGCACAGACGAAAAATTGATCCATGCCACAGAACATTATTCTAAATATGAAGAAAAAGTCGTAAAAAAAAATAAATATAGATCAAATTTTTTAAGTAATGGAACTTTACAAAAACAGAAAAAAATCGTTTAAAAACATAGATTTGATATTTATTTACATTCAATAAAACATCGTTCATCACGTTGATTTATATCATTTTACTAACTTCGTCTCATCTTTGCATGTACAACTAGATTACGAAAAAGGCGAAAAGTTCAATGCTTCGTGATTTTTATTTATGTTGCATCGTACGCATTCGCATCACAGATGATGGACGATAGTCGCTCCGATACCTCGCTTAACAGGTCAGATCGATTATGTTCTTCAACGTTTATGGACAGTAAATTTTAGGATTAACAAGATGAAAAAAACTCTGATCGCTCTTGCAGTGGCAGGTGCTGCAGTGGCAACTGGCGTGAACGCTGGTGAACTATACAACCAAGACGGCACATCCCTAACGATGAAAGGACGTGTCGAAGGCATTCTTTCTCTGAAAGATGGTGATGCATCAGATGAATCTCGTGCTCGTCTAGGATTTTTAGGCAAACAAGAAATCAATGATAACCTGTATGGCTTAGGCTATTTTGAAGGCCAATTTACATCTGCTGATGGCACAACGGATAGCGTAGACAATGACAATGGTACTTTTAAAGATCGTTATACTTATGCAGGTCTGGGTGGTACCTACGGCTTAGTCACTTACGGTAAACAAGACGGTATATTGACTCCGCTGTCTGATTTTACTGATATCATGTCATACCACGGTGACAATGCAGTTAACAAACTGACTGCACTTGACCGTACTGATAACCTCTTAAAATATGCTGGTTCATTTGACAATCTGAATGTCTTTGCTGAATACCGTTTTGCTGATCGTATTGAGACAGGTTCTGGCGTAAATACAACCTACGACGACAACGAACAAGATGGCTATGGTCTTTCTGTAACTTACGCTCTGGCAGATATCGGTGTTGATCTAGGTTTAGGTTACGGTGCGCAAGACGACGACAATCAAATCGTTGCTACAGTTGCTTATACACTGAATGATCTATACTTGTCAGCATTGTACAGCCACATCGATTACGGTGCAGCTGGTGCTGATAACTATGATGGTTATGAACTTGCAGCTTCATACACGATTGACAAAACTAAGCTGATTGCCACATATAACTATGGTGAAACAAGTGATACTAACGTCAATAGTCTTGCGTTAGAAGTTGCTTACTACTTCCAGCCAAACTTCCGCAGCTATGTATCTTATAACCTTAACATGCTTGATAAAGGTGATACATATAAAAACGCTTCTGGTAGCGTAGATACTGTCAGCGATGCTGACGAACAAGATGAAATGGTTGTAGGTCTACGTTACGACTTCTAATCTGAACCAGATTCAAGATCCTTAAAACGCCCGCGCTAGCGGGCGTTTTTTTATCTGGTTATACTAGTCACATGACATGATTATATATTGGATTGCTTTGTGCTTCGGATGCTTCTGTTTACTATCGCCTGTTTTATTCTGACCGCAGAGTTATGCGCAGCTCAGGCGACGCCTTATACCCATCTGCTACCATCAACCAGCCGGACTGCACTGATCGTTGAGCAACTGGATACCCACCTACGAGAAATCGATACCGGCAGTCCGTCATTCTATCCCCCCGCCAGCACCATGAAACTGATTACCGCGCTGGCTGCTAAATTAGAACTGGGTGATCAATTCCGCTTCAAGACTTTATTAGGTCGTGCAGATAATAATTTGATTCTCCAATTTAGTGGGGATCCTCAGCTCACGACCAATGATTTGAAACAGATGTTTGTGGCACTGAAACAACAAGGTATCAAGAAAATTGACGGAGATTTGTGGCTCGATAATACACTGTTCAGCGGATACGAAAGAGCCGTAGGCTGGCCGTGGGATATTCTGGGGGTATGCTACAGCGCCCCGTCAAGTGTAATTGTATTAGACGAAAACTGTGTTCCCGGTTCGATTTATACGCAAACGGATGGTAACACCCGTGTTTATATTCCGGAGCAATATCCCATCCATGTGTCGACTCAGGCGAAAACCGTTTCATTACAAGAGCAAAAGCAGCAGCTTTGTGATCTTGAGTTACGTAGCAATGTCGAAAACAACTATCGTTTATCCGGGTGTCTGGTCCAGCGCAGTTCGCCGCTCCCTTTAAAATTTGCGCTCCAGAATCCCAGCCTTTACGCGACACGTATCGTTTACCGAACTCTCAATCAACTGGGAATTACGCTCACAGGAGAAGTCATCGTCGGACGCCCTCCAAAACCATTACAACAAGTCTTGGCTCATCACGAATCCAAACCACTGGTTGAGTTGCTTGATACTATGCTGAAAGAGTCTGATAACCTAATCGCCAATAATGTAACCAAAACACTGGGCCATCAATTCTTTGTTCAGGCTGGCAGTTTTGCCAATGGGACTGAAGCGATCAAACAGATCTTATATGCTAAAGCCGGTATTGATCTCAAAAGCGCCCAACTGGTTGATGGTTCCGGATTGTCACGTAATAACCGAATGACGGCGAATCAGATGGCCGCTGTGTTACGTTATATCTGGCAGAATGATGCATCATTGAATCTTATCGAATTGTTACCCGTTGCAGGTCAGAGCGGCACACTGAAATACCGCAAAAGCATGCGCTCTTCGGTGGTTAAAGGTAATTTAAGTGCCAAAAGCGGCTCTCTATATGGCAGTTATAATATGGCGGGATACGGGCTGGATAAAAAAGGTCAGCCTCAGGTTCTCTTTGTCCAGTTTATCACGGACTACTTTCCGGATGATAAGGAAGAAACCGTTCAGGCTCCGTCACAACTTGAGCGGTTTGAAGATAAACTATATCGGGATATCATTCAGATGAGTCAACAGAAACAATCTTACTTATCCAGTATAAAATAAAGCCTGAATCACAACCTCAGGCTTTATTCACCGATATTTTACTGGATTGTCACGCGGGCAAACTTCCGCTTGCCAACCTGGAGCACATAAGTGCCATTGTCAGGGACCCATTTGGTATCTTGGATTTTCTCACCTGCCGCTTTGGCTGCGCCTTGACGAATCATCCGCATGGCATCCGATGTCGATCCCACCAGACCGGCATCCTTCAAGATATTACCGATAGCGATGCCGGATGAAAATGTGAATTCAGGCATCTCATCAGGAATGGCTCCTTTTTGGAAACGCGCAATGAATTCTTGTTCAGCACAATCAGCTGCCGCTTCATCGTGAAAACGCGCAATAATTTCCTTCGCCAGTAATATTTTAATATCCCGGGGATTCTTACCGGCTGCAACATCTGACTTGAACTGCTGAACTTCAGAAAGTGGTCGGAACGACAGCAAATCGTAATAACTCCACATCAGCTCATCTGAAATCGACATGATTTTGCCAAACATTTCTTCAGGTGCTTCGTTAATGCCGATATAGTTATGCGCTGATTTCGACATTTTTTTCTCGCCATCCAGACCGACGAGTAGCGGCATCATCAGTACAACCTGCTGTTTTTGACCGTGTGCTTTTTGCAATTCACGCCCCATCAACAAATTAAACTTTTGGTCGGTGCCACCAAGCTCAACGTCGGTTTCCATCGCCACGGAATCATAGCCTTGCAGTAGCGGATACATAAATTCATGAATCGCAATCGGCTGACCACTATGATAACGCTTTTTAAAATCATCCCGCTCCAGCATACGGGCAACGGTCTGATTGGCCGCCAAACGAAGCATTCCCTCGGCACCTAATTCAGAAAGCCACTCGGAATTAAACTGAATTTTTGTTTTTTCAGGATCGAGAATTTTAAAAACCTGCTCTTTGTAAGTCTCAGCATTACGAATCACATCTTCTCGGGTCAATGGCGGACGTGTAGTGTTTTTTCCAGTCGGGTCACCGACCATACCGGTAAAATCACCAATGAGGAAAGTCACCTCATGTCCTAACTCCTGAAAAGCACGCAACTTATTCAGGATGACAGTATGACCTAAATGAATATCCGGTGCGGTTGGATCAGCACCCAACTTAATTCTTAACGGACGGCCTTCTTTCAGCTTTGCTATCAGTTCCTCTTCAGGAATCAGCTCTTCAACACCGCGCTTTATTTCAGCTAATGCGGTTTCAATTGTTGCCATTCTCGTTCGCTCCCACAAATTTGGCAGAAATTTATTAGTTAGATATATTACTTGAATAGCGATGCATTTTGAAACCAGTTAAACTATTGTTCTAAGGATTTTATCAACCATCGGTAAAACGCTGTCTATATGTTGTCTATTTTTGCTCGTCTGCCACGATTACATCAAACACTGATTGGGTGTTTCTCCGCTTTAATCGTGATCGCTATTTTTTTCCTGCCCAATCCCAAAGAACTCCAAGGAAAAGAAAAACAGTTCGAAATCGGTCGTCATTATCCACTCTCCATTAATGCTGAAGCGCTTTCTCCCGGTGTAACAATTCCGCCGACGGCAACACTTCGGTGGGAACAATATCAGGTAAAGTCCGGAGAAAGTGCCGCCGTTTTATTTCAGCGTATCGGGCTTTCGTCACGTCTCTTGTATGAATTAACCGCCAGTGATCCGGAGATCAAACAACAACTCACCCGGCTCCGTCCCGGGGACGAACTCAGTTTCGGCTTTGACGAAAATGATCAGCTCGTGCAACTACGACGAAGCCTCTCAACCTATGAAGCGTTTATGATTACCAAGTCAGAGCATGGCTTTACCGCGAGGTTAGATAAAAAGGAAGTACATTATCAATATAATTATGCTGAAGCCCAAATTACATCGAACTTCTGGAATGCTGCGATCAATGCCGGTTTAACGCCGAATCAAATTATGGCACTGGCTGGTATTTTTGGTTGGGATATCGATTTTGCATTGGATATTCGCAAGGGAGATACATTCAGCCTGCTCTATCTGGAAGAAGTCGTCGAAGGAGAAATCGTCGGCAAGGGTAATATCATTGCTGCAACGTTTACCAATCAGGGCACGACATTTAAAGCCATTATCAACGATGACAATGGCGATTATTATGATGAAACCGGACGAGCCATGAAGAAAGCATTCTTGCGTTCTCCGCTTGATTTTCGTCGTGTCTCATCGAACTTCAATCCACGCAGACTTCATCCGGTGACCGGAAGAGTCAAACCGCATCGCGGCACCGATTATGTTGCACCGGTCGGAACACCGATTTGGGCTGCCGGAGATGGTGTTGTCGTCAAATCGAGTTATAACCGCTTCAACGGTAATTATGTTTTTATCAAACACAGTAATACATATATGACCAAATACCTTCACCTGAAACGTCGCTTTGTAAAAACCGGGCAACGGGTGAAACAAGGGCAAAAAATCGGAGCTTTGGGGGGGACAGGTCGAGTCACGGGGCCACACCTGCACTACGAATTTTTAGTTCACGGGGTACACAAAAATCCAAGGACAGTGTCACTCCCTCAATCAGCATCACTCAAAGGGCAAGCGAAACAAACATTTATTGCCAACGCAAAAATCAGACTGCAACAGCTAGAACGCTTCAGTCATCTGATGTATGCAAAACGTTAAGGCACAAAGGTGTTGAACAACCAAAGGTGTTATACAACAATTGCTGAAGCTGTGCGATGGCACTGTAAAACTGATTATCAAAACTTGAATATATAGCAGCCATGTCGGCTCTGATACGACGATCCGACATGGTTCATCAGGATAGGAGATCAAACACTAAATGAGGCACCACAACCACAAGTGGTTGTCGCATTGGGGTTATTGACGAAAAAGCGAGAACCCTCAAGTCCTTCGGTATAATCAACCTCGCCACCAATCAGATATTGTAGACTCATTGGATCAACCACTAATGTGACCCCACAATTTTCGATTGTCATATCCCCGTCATTTACATTTTCATCAAACGTAAATCCATACTGAAAACCGCTACAACCACCTCCGGTAATATAAACCCGCAGTTTTAATTCCTGATTTTCTTCTTCGGCAATTAACGCTTTGACGCGCTTCGCTGCCGCATCAGAAAATGTCAGCGGTATACTTAAATCACTCACAACGACCTCTCTCATGCTTCGATATCTCTTGCTAACATAGTTTCAGTCAACAGAACCTCAGTCAACGTTGTTGCATGAGATATGCTTCATTATTTGTATTGATTATCTAATACCTGACTGAGCCGTTCAAGTATTCCCCCGTACATCAGAAGAACTTTCTTTCTCAAACGACAATGACCAACCCAACCGACCCCATAACATGATAGTCTATGCCACTCAAAATATCGGAATCATTCAGTGTAAGGAAGTCAAATCGGCTGAACAGGCACCAATCAATAACAAACCGTGTTCATCTATTGGCATTTCAGGAAAAAATCGAAAAAAATATTTCTCTTCAAATAATGAATAGTACAATGCTTGCCAAGTTGGTCCAACCACTCAAAAGAGGATACTTCCCATGACCAAATCATCTGATCTATATCAACAGGCACAGAACACCATTCCCGGTGGTGTAAATTCGCCAGTACGCGCCTTTAATGGTGTCGGTGGCACGCCGATTTTTATCGACAGAGCTGACGGTCCGTTTGTTTTTGACGTTGATGGTAGAGCTTATATCGACTACGTCGGTTCATGGGGTCCAATGGTTCTCGGCCATAATCATGCCGTGATTCGGGAGTCAGTGATTGGTGCGGTACAGAAAGGGTTGAGTTTCGGCGCACCGACTGAACAAGAGATAGCTATTGCTGAACTGGTTTCACAATTAGTGCCATCGATGGAACAGTTACGCATGGTCAACTCAGGCACAGAAGCAACGATGAGTGCCATCCGTCTGGCCCGCGGATATACCGGCCGCGATAAAATTATCAAATTCGAAGGATGTTACCACGGTCATGCAGATAGCCTTTTGGTCAAAGCCGGCTCTGGTGCACTCACGCTGGGTCAGCCCAGCTCCCCCGGTGTACCGGCTGACTTTGCCAAATACACATTGACGGCTCGTTTTAATGATCTCGATTCAGTTAAAGCGTTGTTCGATGCCAATCAAGACGAAATCGCTTGTATTATTGTCGAGCCGGTTGCCGGTAACATGAACTGTATTCCGCCGGTTGAAGGCTTTCTGGAAGGGCTCAGAACCCTCTGTGATGAGGCAGGTGCTTTGTTGATTTTTGATGAAGTGATGACCGGTTTTCGAGTTGCCTTAGGTGGTGCTCAGGCACACTATAATATCAAGCCTGACTTAACGACATTAGGCAAGATCATTGGAGGTGGAATGCCAGTCGGTGCTTTTGGTGGCCGGAAAGAAATTATGCAACATATCGCCCCAACCGGCCCCGTTTATCAGGCAGGAACACTCTCAGGAAATCCAGTCGCGATGGCTGCCGGTTATGCCTGTCTCAGCCTGTTAAAAGAAGAAGGTAACGAAAAACGTCTCGCATCAAAAACCAAACAGCTTGCGGATGGTTTTAAATTTTTCGCTGACAAACATGGTATTCCACTGCTGGTTCATCAGGTCGGTGGGATGTTCGGCTTTTTCTTTACCGATCAACAGCAAGTTACCTGCTATGAAGATGTCGCCCGTTGTGACGTTGATAAATTTAAACGCTTCTTCCATCTGATGCTTGATCACGGTGTTTATATGGCTCCATCAGCTTTTGAAGCCGGGTTTACTTCGCTGGCACACTCCTCTCAGGAAATTGAAGCCACATTAGAAGCAGTGGAACGCAGTTTTGCCATGATGGCAAACGACTAAATTTATTGCACGATGGCGAAGTTCAAGGCGCTCTCACCAGAGCGCCTTTTCTGTATCACCTTCTCTGTATCAGAGAATGAGTAAAATCTCCGAACAGGTACAATTTCCGGCTGAGGTTTACCATTTATAACATCGTGATGATTGATCACGATCTGAATAGCCGTCATGATACGAGTCTATATCTGAATATGAGCCACCGAAGGTAGAAACAACGTGAATACCATCTCCAGCCACCGAGTGATTGTCACTGCATTACTCGTTGCAGCCATCGCATGTTACTTGCTCATCGAGCCTTACATCAATTCAATTATACTGGCTTTTATTATTTCCTTACTGGTTTATCCGCTCCACCAGCGTCTGGAACAGAAGCTCGGTTCCTACAGAAATTTTGCTTCATTTCTATCCTGTGTCATTCTCACTTTTATTATTGTGCTGCCATTATTATTGGTGTTTGGCGCGATCGCCCAACAAGGTGCCCGATTCTCGCAGACGCTCTATCAGTGGGTGACTCATGGTGGTGTTCAGGAAATCTTCAATCATCCTTGGATTGTCAAAGCGATGGACTTTGCAAATACCTACCTGCCCTTTAGCACCATCGAACCTTCCGAGATTGCTGAAAGAGTCGCCAAAATCTCCAGCCAAGCCGGGACACAACTCGTCGGTGTCAGTGCCAAACTCGTTGGTGATGCCACAGCATTTATCATGGACTTTTTCCTGATGCTGTTCGTGCTGTTTTTCCTGCTACGCGATTACGAAAAAATCATCACAACTTTACGCCATGTGATTCCCCTGTCTCGCAGTCAGGAGGATCGGTTGCTGGAAGAGATCGAAAAAGTATCTAAATCAGCGGTGATGGGATCCTTTCTGACAGCACTGGCACAGGGTGTTGCCGGTGGTATAGGCATGTGGCTTGCGGGCTTCCCGGGGCTATTCTGGGGTACGATGATCGGCTTTGCTTCCTTTATTCCGATTGTCGGTACAGCATTAATATGGATACCAGCCAGTACTTATCTATTGCTGACCAACGATATTTCTTGGGGGATTTTCCTCGCAGTCTGGAGTGTTGTAGTTGTCGGCTCAATTGATAACTTACTG
The DNA here is from genome assembly GCF_059641415.1 of Vibrio rubrogenes. Taxonomy (NCBI): domain Bacteria; kingdom Pseudomonadati; phylum Pseudomonadota; class Gammaproteobacteria; order Vibrionales; family Vibrionaceae; genus Vibrio; species Vibrio rubrogenes. The sequence goes on along the minus strand of NZ_JCARSY010000003.1, from coordinate 135,148 downwards.
CGCCCTTTCCTGATGCAGGGCAGTTCAGGCATGAATACACTGATGATCTTTTTCTCATTATTGGGCGGTATTCATCTGTTCGGTCTGATGGGATTGATATACGGCCCCCTGATCTTTGCGATCACGATTGTGCTGTTCAATATTTATGAAGAAGAGTTTCAGTCATTTCTCAACCGACAAGATAAAAGTTAAATAACTTCAAGCTCTCTACAGATTATGAGAAAATCGCGTCTCTTTTTGTGATACCGAATGTAGAGCACAATCATGTCGAGCGAATATTTTTCAGCCCAGAATTCAGCACCAAGCCAAATTGCTGAACGTCAACTTGCCCATTTTCAGGGAAAACATCTGCTGGTTGCCGGTGAAATCGAAGACCAGTTTCCCCTGCAACTGCGACAGACCTGTCAGTCTGTCGCCATCTTTACCACACACTATGGCTATTATCGGCAAATTGCAGACGCTCCAGACGTTACAGGCTATTTTGGCGCAACATTAAGTGATGACTGCCACGCTGATATGGTCTTGCTCTACTGGCCCAAAGCAAAACAGGAAGCAGAGTACCTGCTTGCTATGCTCATGACCAAACTCGGTCCGGGAACTGAAATTGTAGTGGTTGGTGAAAACCGCTCTGGCATTAAAAGCATTGAAAAATTATTCGAACCCTACGGCATCATCCGCAAATATGATGCTGCACGCCGCTGTTCTTTCTACTGGGGAGAATGCAGCCAGACGCCAGAACAGTTCAATATGCAGGACTGGTTTAAAACTTACACCGTCAATTATCAGCAAAAAGATATCATCGTGAAAAGTTTGCCCGGTGTGTTCAGCCATGGCGAATTAGATCTCGGCAGTCAGTTATTGTTAGATAACCTCTCCGGGATGCAGGGAGACGTTCTGGACTTCGGATGTGGTGCAGGTGTCATCGGTACAGTCATTGCAGCACAATATCCGTCAGTCACCATATCGATGTGTGATGTCAGTGCATTAGCGATTGAATCCAGTAAAGCAACGCTGGCTGCAAACGGGCTGAGTGGCCATGTTTTCCCGTCAGATATCTATTCAGAGGTGACCGAACGTTATGATCATCTCATCAGTAACCCACCGTTTCATTCCGGGCTGGGGACAAATTATCATGCCAGTGAAACATTCCTGGCTCAGTCTCCTCATTATTTAAAACCGCGAGGACGGCTCACCATTGTCGCCAACAGTTTCCTCAAATATCCCCCACTGATTGAACAAGCATTGGGGAGTTGTGACACGCTAGCCAAAACCAGTAAGTTTGCCGTTTATCAAGCAACACATTAATTTGATGAATGCTTGGTTCAAAATATTCACATGCAGATTTGCGCCATAAAAAAACCTGCCCGAATCAGGGCAGGTTTTGATCATATCGATACGATAACTTAATTATTGGATGGCTTATTTCGCAGTCACAAATTCAGGATAGGCACCGACACCACAATCGTGCATGTCCATTCCTTCCATCTCTTCTTCTTCTGTGACACGAATTCCCATTGTTGCTTTGAGGATGCCCCAAACAATCAGGCTGGCACCAAATACCCAACCAAAGATAACAACCGCACCCAGTAATTGAGAGCTAAATGATGCGTCTGCATTGCTGATTGGCACAACCATCAAGCCAAACAGACCACAAACACCGTGAACAGATATCGCACCCACTGGATCATCGATTTTCACTTTATCCAACGCTACAATTGCGAAGACAACAATCACACCGGCAACAGCACCAATCGCAACCGAGTACATCGGTGACGGAGAAAGAGGATCAGCTGTAATCGCAACTAAGCCAGCCAGTGCACCGTTCAGTACCATGGTTAAATCCGCTTTACCCCAAGTGGTTTTACAGACTAATAACGCTGCTAATGCACCCGCTGACGCTGCAGCATTCGTATTCAAGAAGATCTTACCGACCGCTGACGCATTGGCAGCATCGGAAATCATCAACTGTGAACCACCGTTGAAACCAAACCAGCCGAACCACAAAATGAAGGTTCCCAGTGTTGCCAACGGCATATTTGAACCCGGAATCGGATGAACTTCACCATTTTTACCATATTTGCCTTTGCGGGCACCCAGTAACAAAACACCTGCTAAAGCAGCCGCTGCGCCAGCCATATGAACAATACCCGAACCGGCAAAATCACTGAAACCAGCAGCAGAAAGGAAACCACCACCCCATGTCCAGTAACCTTCAACAGGATAGATAAAGCCAGTCAGTACCACAGAGAAAATCAAGAATGCCCACAGTTTCATTCGCTCAGCGACAGCGCCAGAAACAACTGACATCGCTGTTGCAACAAATACAACCTGGAAGAAGAAATCTGATTCTAAAGAGTGGTCTGCATCCGCAGCTTGAGAACCGATCAATCCACCAATTGAAGGCAACCAGCCCCCTTCTGTGTTATCAACATACATGATGTGATAGCCAACGATGAGATATAACGTACAAGCAATCGTGTACAGTACAAAGTTTTTCGTCAGAATCTCAGTGGTATTCTTTGAACGAACCAGACCAGATTCCAGCATTGCAAATCCAGCGGCCATCCACATAACCAATGCGCCCGAAATGAGGAAGTAAAAGGTATCCAGCGCGTAACGTAACTCCGTTACAGTTACTGATAATTCCATAATAGTCTCTCCAATCCTTAGAATCTTTTAAAGTGCTTCTGAATCTGTTTCACCGGTACGAATTCGCACCGCTTGGCTCAGATCATAGACAAAAATCTTACCATCACCGATTTTTCCTGTGTGTGCTGCTTTAATGATGGCTTCAACAACACGGTCTACATTGTCTCCCTGTGTTGCGATTTCAAGTTTAACTTTCGGTAGAAAATCAACTTGATACTCGGCGCCACGATAAAGCTCGGTATGGCCTTTCTGACGACCAAATCCCTTCACTTCTGAGACGGTCATTCCTTCGATCCCCACATCAGATAAGGCCTCACGGACATCGTCTAATTTAAAAGGTTTTATAATTGCATTAATTAATTTCATGGCGTCCTCTCTCGAGCTGTACTCCGGTTACCCATTCTTAAATCCAAGGTACGTGCCAACTTTTTAACTGATTGATTATAATCAATAAAATTAACATTAGGGGAGAAAGCGAACCACAAACGCACCAACAAGGTGCAACTGTTTCACAAAAATAAGGCGCATTTGAAAAACCTCACCACGGTTGTGCAAGGCAAAATCATTTGTTTTGAGAGAAGAAAACCATTGGGTTTGGCTGAAGAAGATTAATTTTGCGTGAATTGCTGCCACTGCATGAACATCGATTCAAAATCATCGAGACCGCAAGTCGCAATACTTTCACTCTCATATAACTCAAATTCGTCTTCAAAATCATGATGATTCGAGTGGGTCAGGGTATTTTCAAAAATCGTCACTTCGCCTTCCAGAATCTTCAGTGATATTTCTCTGCCAAACCAAGCTTGCTCAGTGAAATCATCTTGATATGCGGATTGCAGCAACTGTAAAACCTGCTCAATCATTGTGCGATCTGAGCCTATTTCATCTTCAAGAAAACGGGAAATAACTGCGTGCTCCATATTAAACGCAGCATAATACTCACCTAATAAAAGATTTTTTCTAAATTCAAATTCCATAATACCAAGATTCATCGAGACACATTCAAACCGACGCTTAGTATATACGGAAGTCACATCAGATACAGGTATCTGCATCGCTTCATCCGGATGATTCTTTAAAGACGATTCGCGTAAACTGACAACGGAATGCGACACAAAGGAGTACATTTCTAATAAAAAATCCCTCCATGCGGAGGGATTTATCTCAATTCAACCGGAACCAAAACCTATGCAGGTTCTTGGAAAATCACGGTGTCTGCTTTTTCGGTATACTGATTCATCTTATGGAAGTTCAGATAACGATACGTATCCGCGGCAGTCGCATCAATTTTCGCTGCATACTCGAAGTACTCTTGCGTGGTCGGAATGCGTCCCAAAATAGCACCAACGGCTGACAGCTCTGCAGAAGCAAGGAAAACATTCGCACCGGCCCCCAGACGATTCGGGAAGTTACGAGTTGAGGTAGACATCACCGTTGATTTATCTGCCACCCGGGCTTGGTTACCCATACACAGAGAACATCCCGGTGTTTCAATCCGCACCCCGACACGGCCAAAGATACCGTAATAGCCTTCTTCAACCAATTGGTCTTTATCCATTTTAGTTGGCGGTGCCACCCATAAGCGTGTTTCTAACTGACCGATGTAATTATCCAGCAGCTTACCTGCTGCACGGAAATGACCGATGTTGGTCATACAAGAACCGATAAAGACTTCATCAATCGGCGTACCTTGTACTTCCGACAGTAAACGAGCGTCATCCGGATCGTTTGGCGCACACAAGATCGGCTCATTGATATCATCTAAATCGATTTCCAGTACATGCGCATAATCGGCATTGTCATCAGCACGCATCAGCTCCGGCTTATCCAGCCATTCTTGCATGGCACGCACACGACGCTCGATTGTCCGGACATCCCCATAACCTTCGGAGACCATCCATTTGAGCATCACAATGTTCGACTGCAGATATCCTTCAATCGATTCTTGAGACAGTTTGACCGTACAACCCGCAGCACTCCGTTCAGCCGAAGCATCAGACAGCTCAAACGCTTGCTCAACGGTTAAATGCTCCAATCCTTCAATTTCGAGGATCCGGCCTGAGAATTCATTGACCTTACCTGATTTTGCAACCGTGAGCAGACCATCCTGAATCGCAAAGTAAGGAATCGCATGCACCAAATCACGCAGGGTAATTCCCGGTTTCATCTTACCTTTAAAACGAACCAAGACCGATTCAGGCATATCCAATGGCATCACACCGGTTGCAGCAGCAAATGCCACCAGACCGGACCCTGCAGGGAAAGAGATGCCCAGAGGGAAACGGGTATGTGAATCGCCACCGGTTCCGACTGTATCCGGCAACAACATGCGGTTAAGCCATGAGTGGATGATCCCGTCACCCGGACGAAGAGAAACACCGCCGCGATTCATAATAAAATCAGGGAGCGTGTGGTGTGTGCTCACATCAACCGGCTTAGGATAAGCGGAAGTATGACAGAATGACTGCATCACCAGGTCAGCAGAGAAACCGAGACACGCCAAATCTTTCAGTTCATCACGCGTCATCGGGCCGGTAGTATCTTGCGATCCCACGGTCGCCATTTTGGGCTCACAGTAAGTGCCGGGACGGATGCCCTCAACACCGCAGGCTTTACCAACCATCTTCTGCGCCAGAGTAAAGCCTTTGCCGCTGTCTTTTACCGGCGCTGGGCGACGGAAAACATCAGATGGCTCAAGGCCTAGAGATTCACGCGCTTTATCGGTTAAACCACGGCCGATAATCAGCGGAATCCGCCCGCCGGCACGCACTTCATCGATCAGTACGCCTGTTTTCAGTTTGAACTCAGCCAATACTTTATCGGAACCATGTTCACAAACTTTGCCTTCATAAGGATAGATATCAATCACATCACCCATATTGAGTTTGGAGACATCTACCTCGATCGGCAGTGCGCCCGCATCTTCCATGGTATTAAAGAAAATCGGTGCAATTTTACCACCGAGAACATAACCACCGGCACGTTTGTTCGGCACATAAGGAATATCTTCACCCATGAACCATAACACGGAATTGGTTGCCGATTTACGTGAGGAACCAGTCCCGACGACATCACCGACATAAGCCAGCGGGTAACCTTTTTCTTTCAATGCTTCGATTTGTTTGACGGGGCCGACTTTACCAATCTCGTCCGGTTCAATCCCTTCACGCTCATTTTTGAGCATGGCTAAAGCATGAACAGGAATATCAGGGCGAGACCAAGCATCCGGAGCCGGTGATAAATCATCGGTATTGGTTTCTCCGCTCACTTTAAATACAGTCAGGGTTACCTTGTCAGGCATACTTGATTTAGACAAGAACCAATCAGCATCAGCCCAAGATTGAAGTACCTGTTGCGCATAGGTATTTCCTGCTTTGGCTTTTTCTTCGACATCATAGAAGGCATCGAACATCAACAGTGTATGAGATAAAGCTTTTGCTGCTGTAGGGGCCAGCGCTTCATCATCAAGAAAAGAAACCAGAGGTTCAATGTTGTATCCGCCTTGCATCGTGCCCAGCAGCTCCGCCGCTTTGACTCGATCAATCAATGGAGAGGTCACTTCTCCTTTTGCAACAGCAGCAAGAAAACCAGCTTTGACATAAGCGGCTTCATCAACACCAGGGGGAATACGATTTTCAAGCAGATCAAGAATGAATGCTTCTTCTCCTTGCGGAGGAGACTTTAATAACTCAACCAGACCAGAAACTTGTTCAGCATCCAGAGGTTTAGGAACAACTCCTTCTGCGGCACGCTCTTCGACGTGTTTACGATAGGCTTCAAGCACGACTTTTTCCTCTCATTGCGGTTCATTCACTTTATTATAGCTATAGGAACGAACGTCCTTGGAAACTTGGCACTCCGTGCAGAGACAAACTCAAATTATCTTAGCCGAGGAGGCCAAACGGTTGATGCAGAATAGCAAACTTACTCATAAATGGAAATGTATACTCTTTGACCCACACTGCAACTTCCGACGAAACTTTTCACCGTGGTTTCAAGCCAGTCTCAAAAACACCTCGCCACTCAAAAAGCACGGCTGAAAAGACCGATGATTGATGGTCTTTTCAGCCGTTGCCGGGCAGTAAATGAAATGATTGTATCTATTTCACTTTTCCGCTTATGGAAACGCTACCACTCGAACATCTTTCTCAGCCAACGTAAAGGCTTATCATTTTCTTCACAGCGCTGTTTCCATGTATGGTCCGCATCCCATACCGGAAGTTTGAATTTATCATCACAGTCGAGGCTGAGCGCACCACGATGGTCTTTATCAAAGCCAATCATGGTAATGCCCTGCGGCCACGGTAAATGCAACACCTTCGGCACACGTTTTTGCAGATAATTGGCATACACATGTAAGGCCCCGCTCGCCCCGGTTAACCCGGTTGATGTATTATCATCCCGGCCAACCCAGATTGTGGTTACTTCGCGGCCATCGACACCGACAAACCAACTGTCCCGATAATCATTGGTAGTCCCGGTTTTACCGGCAAGCATTGCCCAGGAAAAACGATTGTGCAGATACCGTCCGGTGCCTTCAATCACACCCCGTTTCATCGCGTAAGTCGTTAACCAGGCAGCCTGCTGTGAGACGGCCTGCGTACTTTTAGGGATTGACTGGTACAGAACATTGCCGTCCAGATCGATCACCGAACGTAACGCAGATAACTTGGAGCGTCTGCCGGAGTTGGTGAGAGTCTGATACATTTGTGCCACCTCAATCGGGGTGAGTGAAAACGATCCTAAAAACATCGAAGGTACCGGACGAATTTCTTGTCCATCCACACCGAGATGAACCAGCGTATCGCTCACCTTTGGAATCCCCAGAGACATCCCCAACTGAATCGTTGGAATATTGATAGATTTTGCCAAAGCAAGATACAGAGGGACTTCACCGCGGAACTGATGATCATAATTCTGGGGGGTCCAGATATCTCCCCGATCCGATTTCAAACTCATCGGCTGATCATCCAGTGTCGTCGCCAGATTATATTTACCCGGCTCGTTCAATGCCGTCAGATAAATCGCTGGTTTCACCAGCGACCCGATTTGTCGCCGGCCATTGAGGACACGATTGAAGCCATCGAATCCGATCCGAACCCCACCGACCATGGCCCGGATTTCACCACTCTGGCGATCCACCGCAATTGCAGCAGCCTCCAAGCCTTTACCTAACTGTGGCACTTTCTTTTGCACCGCATCTTCAAGCTCAGACTGAGAGACCGGATCCAGCGTGGTAAAAACTCTCAATCCTTTGTCAGATTTAAACCGATCGCCTACCTTATCTTTCAATTCAATCGCCAGTTGCTGAAAATAAGCAGGCTGACGTCTGGCAATATGTGGATTTTTTTGAATATCTAACGGACGTTCCACGGCCTGAGCATACTGCCTTGCAGTCAGAATATCTTGTTGCAGCATCAGTTTCAGGACGAGGTCACGCCGTTCTGTAGCACGCTCGGGATAACGAACCGGATTATAATAAGATGGCCCTTTCACCATACCAACCAATAAAGCCAGTTGATCAATTCTCAATTCTTGCAATGGCTGACCGAAATACAAACGGGATGCGAGCCCAAAACCGTGTACTTCTTCGGCACCATTCTGCCCCAGATACACCTCATTCAGATAGGCTTCAAGAATCCGATCTTTACTGAAACGGTAGTCAATGATCAGTGCCATATAAGCTTCTTGCAGCTTTCTCACTAAGGTTCTCTGGCTGGAGAGAAAGATATTCTTCGCCAACTGTTGAGTCAGCGTACTGCCTCCCTGAACCGTCCGTCCTGCACGCACGTTAGCCACCAAAGCCCTGAGGATGGCAAAAGGCGAAACCCCTTCATGCTGATAAAAATTCCGGTCTTCCGTCGCCAGCAATGCGTCAATCATCACTTCCGGAAATTGCTCCCGACGTAAAAATAAACGCTGCTCTGTAATATTTTTCTCCAGCATCCCCAACATCTTCGGCTCCAGACGCAAGAAACCGATATCCTGATGTTTGTCTAATGACTGAATCCGGGTCAAACCATCATCATCAAAATAAAGCATCACATGTCGATCCGGTTCCGGGCCATCGGCAAACTCGAACGGACGGCGGATCAATTCAATCTTGGTTGAAGATGCCGAATACTCCCCGGCATAACGCGGCCGGGCAACTTTGCGATAATTCAATATATCCAGCTCATGCCGCAACGCATCCAAGCTGATATCATCACCGGGAGACATCGATAAAATTCGGGCATAGACAACGGTAGGGAGATCAAAAAGTTGGCCCTCAAATTTCTGACTGACAAGGTTATTCAGATAAACCCCGTAGAACGCAATCACAATGGCAAGCGTTAATCCGACTTTCCACCCGATGCGCCACAACTTACTAAACCACCCGGTGCGTTTAGCGGCCGTTTTGTTACTCGCGTTCTGCGCTTGTTTTGTCTCGGATGCGCGACGATCAGAACGTCGTCTCTTCTGCTGGTTTTTTTGACTACTCATTGAATTAATTATCGCTTCGTTTCTATCTCTGCTCTGAATGATTGGCAACTTTCGCTGCGATGTCACCGGTTCGCAGCTATGTTACCTGATGTCTTGGTGCATGAACATGGCCGGAGATCGTTCATCTTGTGTACTAAGCCTATGGTTTAATGTCAATTTGAACCACTTGGTTTGACACAATATTAACAGCCACGACATGTTTACTGACATCATTGACACTGACCACGCAATTGAAGCGATGCACCAGAGGCACGGCAGACATCGATGGGCATCAATTGAAGGCACCTTAAACATATCAGCCAACAGAGCTCTCTGAACCACTCAATCGCCACAACTCAATCCCCACAAAGAAACTGCTACAGATGTTTTTTTACTTTTCTGGTGGGTTGATGATTGGCAGGATCATCCGGCCACGGATGCTTCGGATATCGCCCTTTCATCTCTTTCTGCACTTCACGGTAGGCACCTTGCCAGAAAGCAGCCAAATCACGGGTAATTTGCAGTGGCCTCTGTGCCGGTGAAAGCAATTCAAGCACCAACGCAATTTGCCCCTGAGCAATCCGGGGAGAAGACTGTTCCCCGAACATTTCCTGTAATTTCACCGCCAGCACAGGCGCTTGTCCCTGTTGATAACGGATTGGATAACGAGAGCCCGTCGGCACAATATAATGCGTGGGCAACACATGATCGAGGCGCTGCTTCACCTCCCAACCGATACGCGCCTCAAGCGCTGCCACTAAATCAAGTTGCGCTAACGCCTTCAATGTTTTCATCCCTGCCATATAAGGCAGTAACCATTGCTCCGCTTCAGCAAGCAGAGTTTCATCATCCATTGCAGGCACACCTAACTCGGGTAACCACTCTCTCGCACACCGCGCCCGGGTCAGCAACGATTGAGCGTTTGAATGCCATGGCAAAATCGACAACCCTTGGCGGACCACGGCATTGAGTAACGCTTCAGCGGCTCTCGCAGGGTCGGGTTCCCCCAGCGATTGGCGCGCCAGAATGAGTTGCCCGCAGTACAGGCGCTTTTCTGCGGTCAACCGTCCTTTGTGATCGTCCCAATCGAGCCACTCTCGCCACTCGAATAAATGCGGCAGAACCTGTTGCAACATGGTTTGGTCAGCACGGACCGCCGAAAAAATCCGACTATCGCCCTGCTGCGTTTTGACAATGTCAGCCACCACTAATAAAGCTTCATCCGCCAATGGTTCATCTGGCAGCATCATCGCCCCCTGACCATTGGCTAATCGGTAACGGCTTGCCTGACCACGCGACAGAGCAATGCGATCGGGAAATCCCGCCGCCAATAACGGTGCAACCCATTCATGAGAGACCTCGAGCGGTTGAGAAGCACAATCGAGTTTTGCTAACAGCTGTTTCGCTCGTTTCAAGTAAGCCTGACGACGTGGCCAGGTTGCACTTTCGACTAAGTTCAGCTGAAAATGCAAATCAGGGTTATCGTATCCTCTTGGTGGTTCTTCGAGCAACGCGACTAACATTGCTGACGTAGCTGCAACCGGTGCACGATGTTGTTTGCCACGCCATAGCATTGCCCCGTGACGTGGCGCAACACCAAGCAGCGCAATCGCACTTCCCATTTCCGTCAGTCGTCCCTGTTCATCCATCGCGCCAAGCCGGGTTAATAACGCATTCGCTTGCTGCAGAGCCGACTCCGGCGGGCGGTCTAACCAGTGTAAATCCGCAGGTGAGCGACATCCCCACTGTGCAAGCTCCATCGCAAGTGACGTAAGATCAGCCCGTAAGATCTCCGGCTGTTGTGCTGCGGGCTGTCGGGACAGCATTTCCTCGCTATAAAGACGCAGGCAGATACCGGCTTCCAGTCGACCGGCTCGTCCGGCGCGCTGCTCAGCCGAGGCGCGCGAAATGCGCACAGACTCAAGTCGGCTAATTCCCGTTTTCGGATCCCATTGGGCAAGCCGTTCAAGCCCGCAATCGACCACCATGCGAATCCCTTCGATCGTCAGACTGGTTTCCGCAATATTGGTCGCCAGCACAACTTTTCGTTTTCCCGCCGGTGTCGGCGCAATTGCCTGCTGTTGCTGCTGAATAGATAGTTGACCATACAGCGGACAAACCAACACATTCTCACCCAATTGCCCGTCAAGCTGTTGGGCAAGGCGTTGAATCTCACCCACCCCGGGCAAAAAGACCAGCATGGAGCCGGGCTCACGCGAAAGCAAAGACGAGATTTCTTTCGCTGCGACCTCAATCAGCCGGCCTCCGGTCGCTGGATTGTTATAATGCAATTCAACCGGATAGCTGCGCCCTGTGGATTCAATATAACCGGCCGCTGGTAAAATGCTCCGTAACGCATCTCCATCCAGTGTGGCCGACATGATCAATAGTTTAAGATCATCTCGCAATGCCTCTTGAACTTCTAATGCCAGAGCCAGTGAGATGTCTGCATCTAAGTTTCGCTCATGAAACTCATCAAATATCAGTAAATCAATCCCTTTCAGTTCCGGATCGTGTTGCAGCATCCGGGTCATCACGCCTTCGGTCACGATCTCAAGTCGTGTTTGACGGCTCACTTGTGTTGTCCCCCGAACCCGAAGACCAATGGTTTCTCCGACCGACTCTCCCAGTTGCGAAGCCAGATAATTGGCAATATTCCGCGCAGCAAGTCTGCGTGGCTCCAACATGATGATTTTGCTGGCAATCATTCCCTGCTGAAGCAAAGCAAGCGGCAAACCGGTGGATTTTCCGGCACCGGGCGGTGCTTTCAAAATCACTTGTGGACAATCGGCAATCGCTGCCAGTAATTCAGCCAGAACGGCTTCGATCGGTAACTGAGATAACGCTGACGACTGTGACAAAACATCATCCTTATGATTAAATGAAGAAATTATTGTACCGAAAAAACGTGAATAAATGCAGTTTGCTCCTCTGTTAAGTCCCGCGGTCCTGCTGAAACGTTACAAACGTTTTCTGGCCGATATTCAATTGCCCGACGGCACGATCACCACCATTCACTGTGCCAATACCGGTGCGATGACCGGCTGTGCAACGCCCGGGGACACCGTCTGGTTTTCGCACTCGAATAACCCCAAACGCAAGTATCCTTGCAGCTGGGAACTGACGGAAACAACACACGGACACCGGATTTGTGTCAATACGATTCGAGCCAATACGCTGGCCTGTGAAGCGATACAATCCGGAGTCATCGAAGAACTTCAGGGATATGACACCTTACGTACCGAAGTGAAATACGGTCAGGAGAACAGCCGGATCGATATTCTCCTCAGCGCCGCCTCCCGGCCGGACTGCTATATCGAAGTAAAAAGTGTCACTTTACTTGAGTATTCTCCCCTAGATGCCAAACCATCCGGTCAGGGATACTTTCCGGATGCAGTCACGACTCGGGGACAAAAACATCTACGAGAGCTGATTGAAGTTGCTCGAAATGGAAAACGAGCCATACTTTTATTTGCTGTATTACACTCAGGGATTGAAAAAGTATCGGCCGCCCTCCATATAGACGCAACATATTCACGTTTGTTGGAAGAAGCACAAAAGGAAGGCGTGGAAGTCCTGTGTTACAAAGCAGAACTCTCCAAATATGAAATGAAACTTGTATCAAAGATAGAATGGATCAATGAATCGATAAAATATTGATATTGTCTGCACATTGATAACAAGTTTACAACGAGTGTTTGCCACCCCCTTTTCTTTCTGGTATAGATACCCGCCTTAAGTAGACTGCTCTCGCAGTTGACTAGGTGTTAGTAGGAGATGCTGTATGACAGAATCCAAAAAAAAATCGCTAGGCATCCTAGCCATCGCAGGTGTTGAGCCATATCAGGAACAACCAGGTGAAGAATATATGTCACCGGGCCAGATCGCTCATTTTACAAAGATTTTACAAGCTTGGCGTAACCAACTCCGAGAAGAAGTTGAGCGGACTGTCCATCATATGCAGGACGAAGCAGCGAATTTCCCGGATCCTGTCGATCGCGCATCTCAGGAAGAAGAGTTCAGCCTAGAGCTTCGTAATAGGGATAGAGAGCGTCGTTTAATCAAGAAAATCGAAAAAACACTGAACAAGATTGAAGAAGAAGACTTCGGTTTCTGTGAATCTTGTGGTGTTGAGATTGGTATTCGTCGTCTTGAAGCTCGTCCGACTGCTGATTTATGTATTGACTGTAAGACGCTGGCAGAAATCAAAGAAAGACAGATGCAAGGTTAAGCAAGTTCAATTATCCGATGAAATACAAACAAGGGAGCAACTGCTCCCTTGTTTGTTATTGCCGTCCGGTTCAAAATACGGCCATATCAAAACTTGGTAAGCGTCAATCACTGTATCATTTCAATACAATCGATGAACATGAGTAATTATATCGGGCGTTTTGCCCCATCTCCTTCCGGTCCGTTGCATTTTGGATCCCTGATTGCAGCATTAGGCAGCTATTTTCAGGCACGTGCTATGAATGGAGAATGGTTGGTCAGAATTGAAGACCTCGATCCACCACGAGAAATGCCCGGTGCAGCGGACCTAATTCTGCAAACCCTCGAAGCCTACGGTCTTCACTGGGATCGAACCGTCTGGTATCAGAGTCGTCGTCATCAAGCTTATCAAGCGCAAATTGAGCAGTGGCTCACTCAGGGTCAGGCGTACTATTGTCGTTGTACCCGTAAACAAATTAAAGCATCTGGAGGATACTACAACGGTGCCTGCCGTCATCGACACCTTGCCCCACAGCCCGGCTATGCCGTCCGCTTACGAGTGGATACGCCAATCACTCAGTTTTACGATGAAAAACATGGCAAAATTGAGATCCAGCTGGCGTTGGCGCAAGAAGATTTCACAATTAAACGCCGGGATGGCCTGTTTGCGTACAATCTGGCGGTAGTACTCGATGATATTGACCAAGGCATCACACAGGTTGTCCGCGGTGCAGATTTGATTGAGCCGACCGGACGCCAGATCAGCCTGTATCAACAACTGGGCCACCCACCGGTCAGTTATCTTCATTTACCGCTCGCTGTTGATCAAGCCGGGCATAAGCTCTCGAAACAGAATCATGCACCAGCAATTGATCGGAAAAACCCGCGGCCAACCCTGATTCAAGCCATGAAATTTCTCGGCTTTCAGCTACCAGTCGATATTGAGACTGCAGAACTGTCAGAAATTGTTGCTTGGGGCTGCCAAAACTGGCATATTCATCAACTCCCAGAGGCGCTTGAAATCACACGATGATTCTCAAATTGAGTCCAATAGGCTATGATTAGCCGCAAACTGACCCACAAAGACATTCTGTCAACAAAGACAACAAGGAGAGATTCTTATCCTTGTCTGATGCTCATGAATAAAAACGATATTACAGAACAAGCTCATCGCGTTTATCCGGATTTGACGCTAAACATCCTCACGCGACAAGAGCACAAAATTTCTCGCAAACAAATCAGCGAGAGTGCACTTAAAGTGCTGTACCGACTGCAAAGTTCAGGCTATGACGCCTATCTTGTCGGTGGCGGTGTCCGTGATCTTTTGCTGGGGGAATCCCCGAAAGATTTCGACATTACAACCAATGCGACTCCTGAACAGGTTCGTAAGCTTTTTCGCAACTGCCGTTTGATCGGCCGACGTTTCCGCCTCGCCCATGTAATGTTCGGGCGTGAAATTGTCGAGGTCGCCACATTCCGTGGCCATCATCAGGAAAACGACCATCAGAAATCGAGTCAGTCTGAAGCAGGAATGCTGCTCCGAGACAACGTCTACGGCACCATCGACGAAGATGCCGAACGGCGTGATTTCACCGTCAATGCCATGTACTACAATATCGCGGATTACACGATCCATGATTATGCCGGTGGCATTGAAGATATTGAAGATCGGCTGATCCGTCTGATTGGCGATCCGCAAACCCGTTACCGTGAAGATCCGGTACGGATGTTGAGAGCGGTTCGCTTTGCAGTCAAACTTGATTTCGATATCGAAGAAGAGACGGCTGCGCCTATCGAAGAACTGGCACCGTTGTTACAGGACATTCCGTCTGCACGACTCTATGAAGAGTCGCTGAAAATGCTGCAAACCGGATATGGTCTGGAAACATACCATCAGATGCGGCAGTACAACTTGTTCCAGCAACTGTTCCCGATGATCTCAGCCTATTTTACCGAAGATCACAGCTCCCCGACGGAAAAGATGCTTGATCTGGCACTCGATTCGACCGACCAGAGAATCGAGGAAGGGAAAAGAATCAATCCGGCATTTATGTTTGCTGCGATTCTCTGGTATCCGATGATTCATTTGGCCGAAACATTTATGGAATCCAAAAACCTCTGTTATTACGATGCCGTGATGGAGGCAGGTAACAAAATATTGGATCAATTGGTCAAAACAGTCGCCATTCCAAGACGCCATACCGCCACCATCCGTGATATCTGGCAGCTACAGCTGCGTTTCCCGCGCCGTCATGGCAAACGGGCTTTCCGTTTACTGGACATCAATAAATTCCGTGCCGGTTTCGACTTCTTAACGATGAGAGGTATCGTCGAAGAGGGTGAAACGCAAGAACTCGCCCTGTGGTGGGAAACATTCCAGAATGCCGGAAAGAATATGCGTCAAGCGATGGTCAATGACATCGGCCGAGTCAATTCCAAAAAAGCGAAAGCGCGCCAACGTCAAACGGGACAGAAAAAAAGCAAACAGGATGTGTCATGATCACAGTTTATATTGCGATCGGAAGTAATATGGCACAGCCGGACCAACAGGCTCGGCAAGCGATTCAGGCATTACAACATCTGCCTGAATCGGAATTTATTCAAGCTTCTCAATTATACAGCAGTACACCCATGGGGCCGACGGATCAACCGGACTATATCAATGCTGTCATTGAGATCAAAACGCATTTAAAACCACTTGAATTATTAGATCATACACAAGCGATCGAACTGAGTCAGGGACGGGTGCGAAAAGAGCAACGTTGGGGCCCGAGAACGTTGGATCTCGATATTCTCTTATATGGTCATATGGTGATCAATTCTGAGCGACTGGTGATTCCTCACTATGGCATGAAAGAACGAGAATTCGTGCTATACCCGCTGGCTGAAATCGCACCTCAGTTAATTCTCCCGGATGGAACTGAGCTGAATCGATTGCTTCAACAAGTTGATCAAAATGGACTCACGATTTGGCACCCGCCTGCCGACGTCTCGTAAGGATGATGACCGATGAAAAAAATTACGATTAATAATTTGATGCGCTGGAAACAGGAAGGCCGTAAATTTGCGTCCGTAACCGCCTACGATGCCAGTTTCGCACAACTTTTCGAGAGCCAGAATATGCCAGTGTTACTGGTCGGTGACTCTCTGGGAATGGTTCTGCAAGGCCGGACAGATACTCTGCCCGTAACAATTGAAGAAATGGCCTACCACACGCGGTGCGTCAGAGCCGGCAGCCCTAATTCACTCTTAATGGCTGATATGCCATTTATGAGCTATGCCACCCCACTCCAAGCATGTGAAAATGCTGCCAAGCTCATGCAGGCCGGTGCAAACATGGTCAAAATTGAAGGTGGTCACTGGCTGGTGGAAACGGTGAAGATGCTGACTGAACGAGCAGTCCCAGTTTGTGCACATTTAGGCCTGACACCACAATCGGTGAACATTTTCGGTGGCTATAAAATACAAGGACGAGAAGAACAGCAAGCCGAACAGATGTTACATGATGCACAGGCATTGCAAGATGCCGGTGCACAAATCGTGTTACTGGAGTGCGTCCCCAGCAAGCTGGCAGCCCGGATTACCCAAGCGCTCGATATTCCGGTGATCGGTATCGGTGCCGGTGCTGATACCGATGGTCAGGTACTGGTCATGCACGATATGCTTGGAATTTCGGCCAACTACATGCCTAAGTTCTCAAAAAACTTTTTAGCGGAGACTGGCGATATCCATCAAGCGGTCGCCAAATACATGGAAGATGTGGAACATGGTATTTTTCCTGATGAAGAACACACCATTGCCTAATACAGTATTACTAGGCCAAATATTGCCTAAAGCACCCTTGTCGGAAGGAGCAATTCATGCAGACTTACACTGATATCTCAGCGCTCAAAGCGCAGGTTAAACAGTACAAGCGTGATGGCCATACCATTGGTTTTGTCCCGACCATGGGGAATCTGCATGAAGGTCATTTAACGCTGGTACGTAAAGCCAAAGCACTGGCCGATGTTGTCATTGTCAGTATTTTCGTCAATCCAATGCAATTTGATAAAGCGGAAGACCTCACCAACTACCCGCGGACGTTGGATGAAGACTTGGCCAAGTTGACTCAAGAGGGTGTCGCGCTAGTCTTCACACCTTCGGCCGATATCATGTATCCGGAAGGATTGGATAAGCAGACATTTGTCGAAGTGCCCGGGCTTTCTCATATATTGGAAGGTCATTCGCGCCCCGGTCATTTTCGTGGTGTCTCAACCATCGTGACCAAACTATTCCATATCGTACAACCTGATATTGCCTGTTTTGGTGAAAAAGATTACCAACAACTGGCACTGATCCGTCAGATGGTGATTGATCTCTGCTTTGATATTGAGATAGTCGGTGTCCCGACGATCCGGGAAGCCGACGGTTTGGCGATGAGTTCACGCAATAATCTGCTGACGCTGGATGAACGTCAGCGTGCGCCGGTGTTAGCCAGAACCATGCGCTGGATTAGTAGTGCCATTCGAGGGGGACGGACTGATTTCGATTCCATTGTTGAAGATGCCATTGATCAGCTCAGAGCCGCAGATCTGGAGCCGGACGAAATCTTTATTCGCGATGCCCGTACCCTTCTGCCGGTGACAGAAACCAGCAAACAGGCCGTTATCCTCATGTCAGCCTTTATGGGCAAAGTTCGCCTGATTGATAATCAGGTTGTCGATCTGACCCGGGAAGGCAAAGAAGCAAGCAAAAATATCAGCGAAACAGAGAACAACGAGAGCGATAACTAATCTCGCGCGTCATCCCGACCGAAGACAGCAAGCTCAAACGGCTGTCTTCGGTATCACTACTTTGCTTGATATGCTGCAGATTAACGTATTTTCCCTCCCAGAGCCTCAACCACTTCTCGCAGCCGCTCCAGTAATTGCGCCTGACCAAATCGATGGATTTCAGGCGTCAGTCCCGAGACACTGATCGCATAATTGGCAACCTGATCGGTTTCCAGCGGCACGGCAATACAGGTAATCCCTGATTCATTCCCTTCCCCGTCAACCGCAAATCCTTGCTGTTTGATCTGTACCAGTTCCCGGTAAAAATCATTCTCCGTATGGATTTCAGCCTGACCGAAATGGCGAAAACTCGCCAGATCATGACTGTGACTCTGCCAATATTTCTGCTGTTCATCTTGGGGAAAATAGGATAAAACCACTTTACCGCAAGCGGAATGCAACAGTGATGATGCCAATCCGGCATGAGCATTGGTGTGAAAAAGCGAATTTTTCGGCTCTTCTTTTTTCAACAGAATAACTTTATCAAAATCACGCCGCTGTAAATTGACCGTAAACCCGGTACGTTCAGCAAGCTCCGCCATATAGGGTGCGGCTTCCGCAACAAACGCATCATGATGGATCACTGAATAACCTAAGGTGATCATCTTGGTCGTCAGACAGTATTTGCCACTGTCTGCCTGACGGAGATAACCACACTGACACAGGCATTTACAGATTCTGTGTACCGTTGTTTTCGGATACTGTATCACCTTGCACAAAGCATCAAGGCTCATTCCATCCGAGGCGGCAGCAACAGTTTCCAGAACTTCAAAGGTTTTATGTACTGATTGCATAGTGACTCAATAGTGTTTGCAGCTTCCGCCACACTTCAATTTCCAATGACGATAAAATACCGTGTTGCGTATCAATAGATAGTGTATTTTCTCAAAACCATGCGTTCGATATAAAAATGGTGACCCGAAGCTCTGAATCAAGCCGGATACTTCAGCTTAATCACCACTTTACGAACCTGTGATGTCGTGGTGACCGAGAGATTCGGCATATGGGCTGTTCTCGGTGGAAACAGATAAAATTGATCATGCGACATGGTCTGATAAGAGAGAGTTACGAGTTGCGGATCAAAAAAACAGATATCGCGTTGCGAATCATAATGATACTCCTGCGATAACTGCTGGTGTTGGGTATCAGTCAACTCAGCCCAGCCAAACTGCTCTTCTCCCTGAATAATAAACTGAACATCACAATATTTGTGATGAAATTCAGGGCCAACCGGGCTCTCTGCCGTCGTTTGATAATCGAGGATCATAAAGAAAGCATCGTCCTGCTCGATCCCGGGAATAGTATGCCGACCGGATTCAAGCGCATTCAAATCTTGTGAAACAACATAATCAATCGCCCGAACAAATAGCGCAGGTAACAAAGCCCGATAATCCGAGGCATGAAAATGACAAGCGAGCATAGTAATTCCTTATAATTCTGCCAATTCCTGACAGTTGAGATCGATAGCATAAACCGAAGTCGATGCCGTGATATAGAGCGTACTTTCATCATGATTCAGCGTACAGTTGGAAACCGTCTCCGGTACAGGAATACATCCCACCAGCACCATCTCACGATTCAGCACTAAAACCCCTTCAGACGAACTGCAATAGAGCGTCCCGAAACGGTCCATGGTCATCCCATCGGGGATGCCATGTTCCACTTGATAAACCAAACGTCCTTGAGATAACAATTTTCCATGTACATCAAAGGCTTTCAAGTGTTTTAATCCCTGCGTCGGAAAATCAACAATCGACATGTCCGCCACGTACAAGGTTTTCTCATCGGGAGAAAAAACCAGACCATTTGGCCGCTGGATATCAGTCGATGCAATCGTCAATGACTGATCATCCGGGTCATAACAGTAGATATAACATCCAATCATCTGACTTTCCGATTTATATCCCTCAACATCACTGATGATGCCGTATGGCGGGTCCGTAAACCAAATCGTCCCATCCGAACGACGCTCAACCACATCATTCGGTGAGTTGAGCCGTTTGCCATCATACTTATCAACCAGAATTTTGGCGAGTGCCAGATTATCTTTAGGTCGGATCGACAGACAGCGTCGCCCGTGTTCGCATGTCACTACATCTCCGTTGGCCAGTGAGTAGTTGCCATTGGCAAAATGCGAGTAATCCGTGACGAGTTCCGTCTCGTGAGAGTCGGGATGATAAAGATAGAGCGCATTCTTCTTTACATCCGAAAACAGCAGCTGATCGGAGTGCTGCAACCATGCAGCCCCCTCACACCAAATATGCCCGCCACTGACTTGACGCAGTGGCGACAACAAGGCCTGTTCAAACGACATATTCACCTCGCTCAGTTGATTTGCCAAGACGCTTTGTAATAATCCCGATAACCATTTTCCGGATCATATAAATTGCGATCCCCGCCAGCTTGATGAATATTCTCTGCCGTGACTAAGTGCGCGGGAGTCACATAACCGCTGATGGGCTGATCATGGAACAGTCGGTTCAGTTCATCGATTAACTGCCATCCATGCAGATTTAACGGTTCGGCGACCGTTGCGACCTGAAAATCACCATTACGAATGCGCTCAAATGCGGACTCACTGCCATCTCCGGCAGAGATATTATACGGGCCTTCACCTTTTTTCTTACCGGACAGCGAACGAAGCGCCGGAGCCATGTAGTCAAAATAGAGGTCATTGATTGCAAGGGTATAGTTGTATTTATCACCATATTTCTGAACTAATGAGAACGTGAGTGGCGGAATCCGGGCGGATGTATTCGCCAGTGGCGTATCTTCATAACTCAGCACCGAGCATCCGGTACATTTTTCAATATAAGATTTCATCACATCGGCTTTGCGGACCGCGATACTGTACAAACCATCGGTCAGAATCACGACATTCGCATGACCATCGGATTTGGCAATCGCGTACATGGCGGATACTTTAGCCACATCATCAGCCGAACTGGTGATGTTATCTTCAATATAAAGTTGCTGAATCGGTCCGGGCTCAGGTGTCGCATGCCAACTGACAATCCGAATCCCCAGCTTGTGTGCCTGACGCAAGGTCGGAATCATCGTATTAGGGGTGAATCCGCCAATAACAATACCATCCGGCTGCAATGCAATCGCTTGCTTCAAGGCGGAAGACTGTGATGGCACACTGCCGGCCCCATCCAGCACTCGCACCTGCCAGCCTATAACTTTAGCTGCTTCCTGATAGCCTTTCATTACGCCTAAAACACCGCTGTTTTTCAGATCTGAAGCGATAAAAATAACGGTCTTATCTTTGACTGCCGCCGGTCCTTTCGGCAGTGAAAAAGCAGAAGCACTGTCGGTTGATGCCTGTTGGACAACCTGTTTTGCCATCTCAACATAATCAGATGCCTCATCAGCAAGCACTGGTAGAGTTAATGCAGTACCGATCACTATGGCTAGTAGTTTGAATCGTCTTTTCATTATTTCACCTTCACATTATTTTTGGTTGCGGTTTGTTTACGTTTTTGGCTAAAGCCAGCCAAAGTGATGGAAATTAACAGAATCGCGCCATTGAAGAGCGGCTCGACAAAGAATGGAGTGCCCCATTGCTGGAGACCGGAGATCCCGACACTGACCAGAGAAACACCGATCAGGGTGCCCCAGACGTTAACCCGCCCGGCACGAAAGGTGGTTGAGCCTAGAAATGCCCCGACCAAAGCCGGTAACATGTAGTCTTGCCCTACGGAAGAAGAGCCGATCCCGATATGAGAGGCCAATAAAACACTGGCAAAAGCGATCAACCCATCCGAGACTACATAAGCCCCGATGTAACAAGAAGTGGTATTGATGCCATTTAAGGTTGCAGTATTCGGATTCGCACCAACTGCATAAAGTTTGCGTCCCAAAGCGGTATATTCAGTCACTAGCCAAAGCAACAGCGTAATCGCGAGTAGGTAAAAAACGATGATCGGAATACCTGCCATTTCATAACCGCTGAACTGATAGAAACTCTCCGGCAATACCCCCACAATCTGACGGCCACCGGTGTGCCATAGTGATACGGCATAGATCACGGTCCCGGTACCTAACGTTGCTACAAAAGAATCAATATCGGCCAATGCCACCAACATGCCGTTAAATGCACCATAGAGACATCCACACAGCACGACAATCAATGCCGCAGCTTCCCAGGAAAATCCATACCGTTGCTGTAACGTAATCACAAAGACATGCCAGAATGTTACGCCGAACCCGACGTTCAGGTTCATTTTGCCGGTGATCATGGTCACCATCGCCGCTAAAGCCAGAATGGCAACAACGCTCTTTTCACTCAAAATCGCCTGTAACGTCAGCATGGAAAAGAAGGTGTCGGTCGTCAGACTAAACAAAAGGATTAAAAATATCGTCAATAGCAATAATCCATAACGCATTGCGATCTGAGTGATGAAATTCCCAATCCCCAAAGAGAGGGTCACATCCGTCTCTAATGCGGTCGATTTAATATTAGACGTCGCCATGTTCGCCCTCTCCTACTTTTGAACCTGATGCATACTTCAATAAATTAGCCACCGTCACTTGCTGCTCCGTCAGCTCTTTCACCACTTTTCCCCGGTTAAACACCAAGGCACGATTCGAAATATTCACCACCTCTTCAAAATCACTGGAAATAACAATCACAGACAACCCCTGACGAATGGACTCGCGCATGATCCGATAGATTTCAGAGCGAGCACCAATATCAACGCCAGCCGTGGGATTATCCAAAATGACAATCGGTTTATTCAGATTGAACCAACGCGCCAGAATCACTTTTTGCTGATTGCCGCCACTCATCGAACTGATCGCAATATCAGGATCCATCGGGCGAACGTCATATTGTTTCATTGCTTCAAGCGTGTTGCGGTACTCTTGCTGCTTTGACAGGAATGTCAGATAACCCGCACCGCGAATGGTCGGATTTAAGTTGAGGTTTTCCAGTGCACTCATGGTGCCGCAAATACTCTCTTTGACTCGATCAGCGGCCACCATGGCAAATCCACTACGAATACTTTTAGCCGGAGAGCTGATATCGGCCTTTTTCCCCCGAATCCACACCTCACCGGATTTGATATTGAGACAGCCAAACAACGCCTGCCCAATCGCTTCCTGCCCGGCATTGCGCAGACCAACCAAAGCAACCAGCTCCCCATGACGTAAAGTCATATTGAACGGTTCCAAATCGCCGAGTTGCAGATGTCGCACTTGCAAAATATCATCCTGCTCCGGTCGGAGCGGAGTACGATAATTCATCTCTTTTTGCGAACCGACGATCAACGTGACCAGATCATCAATGGTGTAGTCACTGACCAGTCCGGAGCCCACTAAGCGGCCATCCCGTAAAACGACAACGTCATCGCAAATATCATGTATTTCATCCAGCCGGTGAGAGACATAGATCATCCCGACCCCCTGCGCTTTCAGACGTTTCAAAACCTGAAACATCCGGCCGACATCACTGGCAACGAGAGAAGCCGTCGGTTCATCTAAGATCAAAACCTCCGCATCAGCGACCAAGGCTCTTGCGATGGCCAGTAATGATTTTTCTGCCGCACTTAAGTTAAAAATACGCTCAGACGATTTCACATCTAACCCGACTAAATCCAGCACTTGCTGCGCTTTTTCCTCTGCGGCTTTCCAGTTGATCATGCCCCAGCGTTTCGGGAACCCCAGTGTTAAACCGATGTTCTCTGCAACCGTCATCCATTCGATCAAACCAAGATCTTGATGAATAAAAGCAATCGGTACTTTATCGGCTGACGCCAAATGGGCTGCATCTTCAATCAATTCCCCTTTAAAGCGAATCTCACCGGAGGTTTTTTTATGAATACCGGCCAGTGTTTTAATCAAAGTCGACTTTCCGGCACCGTTTTCTCCAAGGAGCGCCACACAACGCCCGGGGTGAACATGGAAAGAAGCAGACTCCAAGGCAACAAAATTAAAGAATCGCTTGGTTAACCGATCAATCGAGAGCAGGCTTCCTTGTGGATTGTTGAGCACTTCCATAGATACCTCATGATGATATGACTGTTTCGCGGGATATCAGCTCACGATCAATCACGCCAAATATTCCATATTGTGGAACTATATTATTTTAAATTCCAAATTACGATATAGCGTTTTCGATGCTTAAAAAGTGAGCAAGATCGGTATTTGATAGGGATGCCGTTTGTTTTTGATATTTCAGTGAATTAGATCACATTCGAGATCAATCCGGTTGCTGCCGGGTGTCACCGTCGAATGTCATCATTGAGCGGAGTGAAAATAGGGCGCGTTGACACGCGCCCTATCAGTGATTCAATCGGGAAGAGTGACGAATAGAAAACCGCCTATAGCGCAAACCCGACGCTTTGCGCCATCTCCGTTAAACGCTGTTTAGCGGTGATAATATTGTCTCGCCAGTGCTCATCGTGAGCCCACATTTCGATCACGAACGGGGCACCGTAATGAATCTCTTTGAGTGCCGTAAAAATGGCCGGGAAGTCAACTTCACCTTCACCAATCACCAAGTCTCGGAATTTGCCGGGGAAACCGTGTTTCACTTTCAGCGTATCTTTGAGATGGATCTGCACCAGATGATCCCGGGCCAGTTTCAGTTCGGTACATACATCGTGATTCCAGCCGGTAATATTACCGACATCGGGATAAGCCATAAAATAAGGGGACGGGACTTCCCGCTTCAAGACTTCAAACTTGGACAACGAATTGAGATAGGGCGTATCCATGATTTCGACCGCCAACATCACGCCAGCCTGCTCTGCCAGCTTCGCCGCCCAACGCATTCCGTCAATAAAACGCTGATGGGTCTCTACCGATTGAGATTCATAATAGACATCATATCCGGCCAATTGGATCGTCCGGATCCCCAATCGATAAGCCAGTTTGATGGCTTTTTCCATAATTTCACGGGCTTTTTCACGCACCTGCGGATGTTCTGATCCGAACGGGAACTTGCGGTGCGCACTCAGACACATACTCTGTAATGGTATGTCGTACTGAAAACAGAGCTGACGAAGCTGATCAATATCATCATCTCCCCAGTCCAATCGTTGTTGCCGTGCGTCGGTTTCATCGACAGAAATTTCGACAAAATCGAAGCCAAGTGATTTCGCTTCTCTGAGACGCTCTTCCCAGGACAGCGTTGCCGGCATCGCCTTTTCATATAAGCCGATGCGAGATTTGAGAGTATGGTTGTTCATCGCTGGTATCCTTTTCAATCACTGCTTAAACAGTTCTTGTTCTATCTTTTCTGTCGTTTGTTTGATCTTCTTCGCGAGGTTATCCGGTCCGATATTTCTTAACCGGGGTGTAAGAGTTGAGAGGCTGACGGCATAAGCCGGTGACCCTGAACGATCAAAAATCGGCACGGCGGTACAAGAAATCCCGGCTTCATTTTCTTCATTATCAATTGCATATCCTTGTTCTCTGATCTTCTTCAGCTCATTGAGAAAATGGGTTTTGTCGATAATGGTATTGTCGGTCAGCTTCTGAATCAGTCCGACATTGCGCCGCCAATAATTCTCCTGATCTTCCTGGGTTGAAAACGCCAGAAAAACTTTTCCCGCAGCGGTGCAATACATTTCGGAATACATGCCGACAAACGTACGGGTCCTGAAAGGCGAATGCTGAGGTTCCAGCTTGTCGCGAAACACGATCTTATCCCCCTCACGGGAAATAAAATTGATCGTTTCATTCAGGTCTTTCACCAGTTCATTTAACTTCGGCCGGGTCGTCGCCAAGACGTCAGAACTCAGAGCCGAATGACCGATATGCAGTAGCTTCAGGGTTAACCGATAGTTCTTTGAAGCTGAATGCTGGGCGACATAACCCAACGCCTCAAAGGTACCGAGCATACGATAAGCCGAGGTTTTATTGATGCCCGTCTGCTGTGCAATTTCATGCAACGCGACCCCATCGGGGTGGTGGCTAAGAAATTCCAGCACAGCCATAGACTTCACCAGTGATTTGACCTGCTCACTCATAAAGAAACCTTACCAGTAATGGTTGATCTGTTTGCGAAACTCACGGGCTATGGTTTTGCCATCGTGATTTGCCAGTGCGCGTCCAGCGATGAACGATTTTGCACGGATATTCTTAAACAAATGAATATCTTCCGGAACAATACCACCGGTAATCGAGAGTTCAAGCCCGACCTCGGATAATTGTTCCATTTGCAGCAAATCATGCTCACCCCACCCCACACCGGCAGCCTGCGCATCCCGGGAGCGGTGATAAATCGCCTGTGTCACGCCACTTTCTACCCAGAGTTTCGCGTCCTCAATAGTCCAGTGTCCGAACAGTTCAATCTGGATTTCACCATCAAATTGCTGCGCAACCCGCTGTGCCGAGCGGATGGTTTCAATATGTGCAGCTGCGCCGACAGTCACCCAGTTTGCACCGTTGGCAAATGCCATCTTCGCTAACGTTTCTCCCGCATCAAGCAACTTCATATCACACACCAAAATATGCTGAGGATACTGTTGCCGCATGGTCTTAACCGCATGCATGCCTTCCGAGAAAGCCAGAACCGTCCCGACTTCAATCACATCCACCATATCCGCCACATGGCGAACATCATTCAATGCGGTGCTCAGGTCCGTCGAATCCAGTGCAATTTGCAAATAAGGTTGTGTCTGGTTCATACCATTTCCTCAAAATTTTTCAGCATTTCGACATAACGCAGATAACGTTTAAACTGGCTTTGATAACCGGCATATAAATCAGGATTGGGGCGAACAGTCTCTATCGGGATATCGGATGCAGCCAGTGCAGTGGCGAGATCGGGATAGGTGCCGCTGCCAACCATTGAAACGAGCGCCGCCCCTAACGCACCGGTTTCCTCAACCGCGGGAATTTCGAGTATCAGGCCGGTTAAATCGGCCAGCATCTGCATCCAGGTCGGTGATTGTGTGGTGCCCCCGGTCACCCTTAACACTCGGGTTTCAGGGAAACGACGTAACATCTTTTGCAGGTGGACATTATGACAAAACAAAATGCCCAGCCAGATCGCTTGGATGAGATGTGCCTTGCTGTGATAGGCCTGCAATCCATATAACGATCCTTTCAACCCCAGTCCCGCATTAGAGCCATAGAGAAAAGGAACAAATAACACATCACTCGCTAATGGATGCAGCGCACTGACTAAACGCTCATTCTCTTGATGATCGATCTGTTCGCCTCCCAGATAAGGCGCGAACCATTCATAGTTGCTTGCCGATGTCGGACTGGCTTCATGGACGATATAAGCACCGGGCATCGCATAATGTCCGTAAACAAACTGCTCATCGGCATGTGTTTCAAGAGCCGTCGTGATCCCGGAGGTCACCGACCAAGTGCCCATCACGGCATTGAGCATCGGTTGTCCGGCATCGATTCCGGAACAGATTGCAGTCGAGACCACATCGAATAACCCGCCATAAACCGGAGTACCGACCATTAATCCGGTTGCCTGAGCAGCTTCTTCAGTCACCATACCGGAACACTCTGCAGGATAAACCAGCTCAGGTAAGGCATTCCAAATTTCTTCAATACCAAATATCGTCAGAAGTGCCGGATCGTACTGCTGCTTGTCAGCATGATAGAGATTGCTTTCCGACATATTGGTTACCTCCGCCCGGATATCACCGGTCAGGCGGTAACGCAAATAGTCGTGTGACATGAAGACCGCACCGATCTGATCATAGAGATGGGGTTCATGCTCTTTCACCCAGCGCAGGATGGAGACAGGATGTCCCGTCCATAAGGTCTGACGGGTCAGCGGGTAGATGGTCTCAGGAATGCCATCTTGTTGCCACTGTCTGACAATGTCGATGGAACGGGAATCGGACGATAAAATACCATGACGCAGTGCTTTGCCGTCTTTACCCAGTAAATAGAGTCCCTTCCCCTGTGCAGAAATACTCAGACCACGAATCTGCTCCGGACGGATACCACTTTGTTTGATCACCCCTTGAATCGCGCGACAGGTTTCTTGCCAATACAGGGTCAAATCCCGTTCGATCCAGCCCTGTTTTTCGCGAATCACTTGGGTATTTTCACGATACAACGCAATTTGACGCCCGTTGCGGTCAAACAGACCCGCTTTCAGCACCGTGCCACCGGAATCAATGCCAAGAAAGTAACTCATTGTGTTTTGCCCCATACGCTGTTCCGCCACCAGTAAATTGACTGATTTATTTGCTTTTTTGTCCGTAGTAGGCACCTTGCCCATGCTTGCGGAAGTAATGCTTATCTGAAAGCTCTTGCTGCAACATAATGCCGGCATTGAGCGCACGAGTGCCGAGTGCCATCGTTGCGACTTCTTCCAGAACGACGGCATTGTGAACGGCTTCATCGGCATTTTTTCCCCAACTAAACGGGGCATGACCGGCAATGATCGCACTGGGTACAGCCACCGGATCTATCTCTCGCCGCTGGAACTCTTCAATGATCACCAAGCCGGTATTTTGCTCATAGTCTCCCTGAATCTCTGCTGGTGTCAGCGAACGTGTGCAGGGAATGTTGCCGTAAAAATAATCGGCATGGGTGGTCCCGAGCGCAGGAATATCCGATCCGGCCTGTGCCCAGATCGTGGCATGGCGTGAATGGGTATGCACAATACCGCCGATGGATGGAAACGCTCGATAGAGTTCGAGATGGGTTTTGGTATCGCTGGAGGGATTCAGCGTCCCTTCGACAATGTTGCCATCCAGATCAACGACGACAATGTCGTCGATAGTCATGTCATCGTATGCCACACCGGATGGTTTGATCGCGATGATACGAGATGTCCGATCAATCTCAGAGACATTACCCCATGTGAATGTCACCAGGCCATATTTCGGCAGACTCAAATTCGCATCTAAGACGCGTTGTTTGATTTCAGAATACATAACTGCTCCTATCGACAAGGCTTGTCGATACCTCTCCTCTTCATTTCGGTGTACAGCACCACTGCACACCGAAGGCTTCATCAATCGCTGACTGTTATTTTTGCACTGCCAAAATACGATTGATCATGTCATCACCGTTTTCTTTGATAAATTCATTCCAAACCGGTTTTACCACCGCCTGAAATGCTGCACCATCCACATCCCGGTTGACTTTCATGCCATGAGATTCCAATTCAGCGATCATCTGATCTTCTTTCTTGATACTCATTTGACGCTGCATATTGACGGCTTCTGTCGCAACATCGGTGATGATTTTCTGTTCAGCAGCACTGAGTTTTTTGAAGCTATTTAAATTCATGGTTAAGACGAGTGGTGAATACGCATGCTGAGTCATACTCAAATACTTCTGTACTTCATAGAACTTAAAAGACAGGGTGACACCAATTGGGTGATCCTGAGCATCGACCACGCCCGTTTCTAAGGCTGTATATAGTTCAGAAACAGGGATCTGTTGGGGATTCGCATGCAATGCATTGAACATATCGTTGAGTGCTTTGGAGTTATTGACCCGCATTCTCAGCCCGGCAACATCTGACGGTTTACGGATTGGTCCGCGATTATTAGTCATATTCCGATAGCCATTTTCCGGATATCCCAATCCTTTAATGCCATATTTTTCCATTGATTTGAGTACATCCTGACCGACATCACCGTCCAATGCCTGATAAGCGGCTTCCCGAGTCGGGAAAATGAATGGTAAGGTGAAAGCAGCCGATTCAGGAAGTAAGCCAGACCAGTTATTCAATCCGACCATCGAGATATCAATGATTCCCGCCCGGGTGCCATCAATCATCTGTTTATCATTACCCAATTGTCCTTGAGGGAAAATATTGACTTTGATACTCCCTTGAGAACGCGCTTCAACTTCTTTTTTAAAGAATAGTGACATGTCCTGCTGCAGATCTGATTCAGGTGCAGCATGGGCAAGTTTCAACGTGGTGGCATAAGACTGGGTGGTGAATATCGCCAGTGCTGTCACCAAGCCTGCAACTTTCAGAATTGATTTCATGTTGTTTCTCCGTTATCCGATAATAAGTTTCATTGGTATTGTTATAATGCTCGGGAAGATGACGAACAGCGTGAGTAACACGGTGTACGCCAGAATAAATGGAAAGATGCCTTTGACCGCTGCCGACATGGGCACTTTTGCTACGCCACATACGACATTAAGCACAGTGCCAACCGGTGGCGTAATCAAACCGATCGAACAATTGATCACGAACATCAGTCCAAAATAGGTTGGGTCGATCCCTGCCAGTTTGACAACCGGCATCAGGAGCGGTACCAAAATCAGAATCGTCGGGCTCAGATCCATCACCATGCCGACACATAAAACCAGCAGCATAATAACCGCCATCAGCAGACGTGGACTGTCAACCAACGGTGCCAGCATCTGTGCCAGTTGTTGGGGCAACTGAGCTACGGTAATCAGCCAGGCTGCGACCATGGCACAGCCGACCAGAAACATCACCATAGCCGTCGAACGTCCGGCATTGAGCAGAATGTGATAAAAGCTGCGCAGATTAATTTCCCGGTAAATGACCGAGGCAACAAAGATGGCATACACGGCTGCCACAACCGCAGCTTCTGTCGGCGTGAACACCCCAAAGCGAATCCCGCCAATAATGATCACCGGCAACAATAACGCCCAGACCCCATCTTTCAGTGCGGCGCGTTTTTCAGCGGTTGAGGCTTTAGGCTGCACGTCCAGATCTTCGCTGCGTACCGTGAACGCCCAGACAAACATTAGTGTCAGTCCCATCAAGATACCGGGCACGATCCCACCGAGAAATAGGTTCTTGATGGAAATACCACCGGCAACCCCAACCAAAATTAACGGCAGAGACGGTGGAATGACTGGTGCGATGATGCCACCGGCGGCCAGCAGCCCCATCGACGGACTCTGCGGATATTTGGCGGCTTTCATCATCGGATAAAGAATGCTGACCAGCGCTGCAGCATCGGCAACCGCAGAACCGGAAAGCCCGGCAAGCAGCACCGATGTCATAATCGCAACGTATCCCAACCCACCTTTGCGGTGACCGACATAGCAAGTTGCCAGCCGGACAATTCGCGTCGATAACCCACCCGCAGACATCACCTCACCGGCAATCAGGAAGAACGGAATTGCCAGCAGGGTAAAGCTATCGACACCGTTGACCAACGACTGGGCCAGAATGTCAGAACTGAACAGATCCATGTGGACCATCAGTGCAATTGACGACAGTAATAAAGCAAAGGCGACGGGCAAACCTAAAAGGATCGACACAATCAAGACCGTTAAGAAGATAAATAGCGTCATGCTTTATCCTCCTGAGTCTGTTCTGTCACAGCGGACTCATGAGAGGAGGTATCCATCAGCCACTGCGGGAAAAAGATTCGCCCGGCAGCCAAAATGGCCATCAATCCGCCGGAAATCGCTCCGGCAAGATAAAATAGTGCCGATGGCAGACCAGTCAACGGTGAAATATCATGCCAGTTATCCATCATCTGACCGAATGCGCCATAAAACAGCATCCCGACCGAGATCAAAATAATCAACCAACAGAGCCGTCTGAGAAATGGGACCCAGCGTGGCATGAGTTTCTCGGTAAACTCTTTGACCGCCAGATGCTCATCACGCTGGAGGACAATCACTGCCCCCAACATGACAACCCAGACTAACCCCAGACGCGACAATTCAACCGATGCTCTCAGCCCTGAAGAAAATCCATACCTGAGTACTACATTGGTAAATACCAGCACCAACATTGCGACCAATATCGCTGCCATGATGATGTCAATACTGTCCAAAACTCGTTTCAATACCGTACGCATATACAACTCTCCGGCGATGCCTACTTGTCTGAATCATTCTTTTTATCAGATCGACTCTTGTTGTCAGATCAACTTATGCTGTCAATCTAGAGGGCAAGAATCTGTTGCCAAATCTCATCGTGAATCTCGATACCACCTTGCTGCCGATGCTTGTCGATATAAGACTGAATTTCAGATCCCGCAATCATCACCTTGCCACTCTCGGCAGGTTCTGAGGCGAGCACATATTCCCGGATGCGCTTCATCTCTTCGATCAGACGCTCTCCGTCCATCGTTTTACTGGTATCGATGGCAATCAAAAACTGTGAGACCCCGAATTCAGCTTTCATATCTTCTGTTAATGCAGGGACGGAATAACCACCGCTTACCGCCGTCAGCAGCATGTCCAGTACCACAGCCATTGAAGAGCCTTTCCAGAATCCCATCGGCAGGAGTCGTTTGTTTTCCCACAGGACATGCGGATCGGTGGTTAACTGACCGTCATCATCAAAGCCACCAACGACCGGCAGTTCTTTATCTGCCAGCACATAGTTTTGCAGTTGGCCATAGGAATACTGACTCATTGAGCAATCCACCAATACCGGCGGATCACCGGCAACCGCCATAATTAATGGATTACTGCCAACGCGATGATCTTTCCCTCCCCAGGCTGGCATCACTGCGATTGAGTTGGTGGACGCAATGCCTGCCAAGCCAGCACGAGCCATTTTGAGCACGTAAGTTCCGCCGCGCATCCAGTGGTTTGAATTGCGCATTGCCACCATGCCGATGCCATACTGCTTCGCCAGTTCAATGGCACGATCAGTACAAATTAATCCATTGAGAACACCGGGGCCGAAATGGCAGTCCCACTGCTCCAGAGCACCCAGACTGTTGACGCACTCAGGCACGGCATTGAGCTTAATATGCCCTTGATCGACCTGAGAAATAAAAACCGGAAATCGGTTGATACCATGCGAGTAGGTTCCTTCATTCGCCATTTCAACAAACCCTTGGGCAAGTTTGGTTGCTGAGTCGGCTGCCATGCCCCTTTTGAGCAAGGCACTTTCAAATTGATGTTGCAGTTCATTTAAGGATACGAGAGGCATTGCTTATCTCCGATTCATTTCATATTACGTAATTGATGCTACGTTTTATTCCGGATTTTAAAATCTCAAATTGCTCACTTTGTGAGCCAATGATTTAAATTTAAAACAATTGGCGTTTTTTGTTTCGCTATACGAAACGAATGAAAGTGAAACTAAATAACCAAAATCAATGTAAAAACAGCAAATTAAACTTTAAATATGATTAAATTCAGATAAAAAACAATAAAATGAAAAAAAATTACAACAAAAAATCAACCAAAACGGATAGATCAGATAAAATAGAAAGATAAATACAATGGCAATATTGATGTTCTGAGGAAAAATGAAATGCCCGATATAAAAACCGTTCTGTTCTTTGTCAGAATGAGTTTGCTACTCACTCTGAGTGTCTTGATAACGTCATGGCCTTTTCTGTAAAGCTCATCTTGATAAGATAATTTTCATGTAAAAAAACAGGGAGCACCTGAATCGATGCTCCCTGTTGCATGACCATATTGGATTAACGAACGACTCGATTCAGCTCGCCCCCATCGAGCCGTGATTATGTTCTCAGCCCTATCCCCTTTTTCACCAAGATATAGGACATGGTATACAGCGCCACGATGAAGATCCCTAACACCGAAAACGATGCCAGAATACTCACATCGGAAATCCCCAGAAATCCATAACGGAATGCATTGACCATATACACAATGGGATTGACCTTGGACACATACTGCCAGAATTCAGGCAGCAGCGATAATGAGTAAAACACGCCGCCAAGATAAGTCAGTGGGGTCAGGATAAACGTCGGCACAATCGAAATGTCATCAAAACTTTTTGCATAGATGGCATTGATAAATCCACCGAGAGAGAACACCACGGACGTGAGGAAAACCGTCACGGCAATAATGCCCCAGTGTTCGACCTGAAGATCGACAAAAAACAGCGACACCAACGTGACCATCACCCCGACACATAATCCCCGGGTAACCCCACCCATGACATAACCAGCAATGATGACGTAAGTCGGCACCGGTGCGACTAACAACTCCTCAATGTTTTTGTGCATTTTGGCACCAAAGAAAGAAGAGGCGACATTCGAGTAAGAGTTAGTAATCACCGACATCATAATCAGGCCGGGAACGATGTAGGCCATATAGCTGACACCATGCATCATCCCGATGCGAGAACCAATTAAATTACCGAAAATGATAAAATAGAGTGTCATGGTAATCGCTGGCGGTACGAGGGTTTGCACCCAAATACGGGAAAAACGGACCACTTCTTTCCCCAGCAAACTGCAAAAGGCGGTCCAATAAAGCTTATACATGCTTCCTCTCATTTTAATTCGTTGACGTCTCATGATCTGTTGTGACCGCGTTATGGCTTACGGTGGTGTGCCTATCCGTCGTAGATTCATTGACAATACGGACAAACAATTCTTCCAGTCGGTTGGCCTTATTTCGCATCGACAGAACCGGAATGCTATGCTCACTTAACTGCCGAAAAACATGGTTCAACCCCTGTGTTTTTTCGATTTCAATCTCCAGAGAGCCATCGGCATGTTTCTGATTGAGCACACCGGTCAACTCCGGAATATCAGTCACCGTCGGTGCAAGATCCAGAATAAATGTCTCCACCTTAAGCTGACCGAGTAACGCCTTCATCGAAGTATTTTCAATTAACTCGCCACCGTGAATAATCCCGATATTGCGACATAACATTTCCGCTTCTTCCAGATAATGTGTGGTCAGAATAATCGTAATCCCTTGGCGGTTGAGCTGCTGAAGGAAGTCCCACATCGAACGGCGCAATTCAATATCGACACCGGCGGTCGGTTCATCAAGGATCAATAACTGAGGTTCATGCATTAAAGCCCGGGCAATCATCAAACGACGCTTCATGCCGCCGGAGAGATTTCTGGCTCGTTCTTTGCGCTTTCCCCACAAGTCGAGCTGTGTCAGGTATTTCTTCGCCCGTTCTTTGGCTTGTGCACGTGGCACACCGTAGTATCCCGCCTGTTGGATCACGATTTGCTCAACCGTTTCAAACTGGTTGAAGTTAAATTCCTGCGGCACTAACCCCAAAGAAAGTTTAGCCA
This sequence comes from Vibrio rubrogenes, assembly GCF_059641415.1. Classification (NCBI taxonomy): domain Bacteria; kingdom Pseudomonadati; phylum Pseudomonadota; class Gammaproteobacteria; order Vibrionales; family Vibrionaceae; genus Vibrio; species Vibrio rubrogenes. The sequence goes on along the minus strand of NZ_JCARSY010000003.1, from coordinate 100,104 downwards.
GCTCCATTTCTTTATCCAGATCATGACCAAAGACGGATACCTTTCCCGAGGTTTTATTGACGAGTGAGGAGATAATCCCGATGGTGGTTGACTTACCGGCACCATTCGGCCCCAGTAAGGCGTAAAAATCTCCTTTTCTCACCGTCAGATTGAGGCCTTTCAGTGCTTCAAATCCACCGGCATACGTTTTACGCAAATCGGTTAGTTCTAATGCATTCATATTGAATAAGATCCTGTGTCATTGACATCGTCTGCTGAAGCAGCAACTGATGATAGAGATGCGAGTAGACGAATAATTTTCATATGGAGGTGCAACCAATCAGTTTCAAGCTTACATCAGAAAAAAATGAAATATCGAACTTGCAGCTAAAACTCAAAAAAACCGGATTTAAATGAGGGCATTTACAGTGAAAACACACAGTTTTGCACACCCGCCTCATAACCCGTCTGAGCTTTTAAAAAACGGGGAATTTATCACCTCAGTTTTCCTGATCCCGGCATATCTGATCAGATGAGTAAAAAAAGTAATATATTCGCCACTATATTGTGTATATTGATTCTCAGTTAAGCCTACCGAACAATCGGATTGATTATCTTTAGGCGATGGGCAATGAATCCCATTGCCGGTAAGGAAAGTAAGATGCCCCAGATTAAAACACTATTCGAAAACAATGCGAAATGGACCCAATCGATTAAAGCGGAGAATCCTGAATATTTCAGTAAACTGGCAGAAGGTCAGAATCCAGATTTTCTGTGGATTGGCTGTTCCGATAGCCGCGTGCCGGCAGAACGTCTGACCGGGCTCTATGCCGGAGAATTATTTGTTCATCGTAATGTGGCTAACTTAGTCATTCATACCGACCTGAATTGCCTCTCTGTCGTCCAGTACGCTGTTGATGTTCTCAAAGTGAAGCATGTCATTATTTGTGGACACTACCACTGCGGTGGCGTGAATGCAGCAATCGACACACCGAAACTCGGACTCATTAATAACTGGTTGCTTCATATCCACGATGTCTACTGTAAACATCGGAGTTACCTTGACAAGATGCCGGATCAAGACCGTGCTGATAAGCTGGCAGAAATCAATGTCGCAGAACAGGTGTATAATCTGGGTAACTCGACCATCCTTCAAGGCGCCTGGGAGCGAGGTCAACAAATCGAACTCCACGGTGTGGTCTACGGCATCGAAGATGGGAAACTAGAATATCTGGGAGTTCGCTGCAGTTCCCCACAAACCGTTGAAGATAACTACCATCAAGCCATGGAAAAAATTCTCAATCCGGACTACAAGCTACTCTGCCGCTGATCACAGCTTTTGCGATTCAGTTACTCGGATAAAAATAAAAGCCCTTTTCTGGGCTCTTATTTTTACAAATACCATCTTATTCACAGATGCGCGCTTAAACAACAATGATGCAGCCCATCTTCCATAAGATCTTATGACTCTTGTAGCGTGACCCGGCCAATATAAGGCAAGTGACGGTATTTCTGCGCATAGTCAATGCCGACGCCCACAACAAATTCATCCGGAATTTCAAAACCAATCCATGCGACATCAACCGGTACTTCTCTGCGTGAAGGCTTATCCAACAATGTACAGATACGGATCGAACGTGGCTCGCGCAGCGACAAGATCTCTTTCACTTTATTCAAGGTATTGCCCGTATCGATAATATCTTCAACCAGCAAGACATCTTTTCCTTTAATATCATCATCGAGATCTTTCAGAATACGCACATCTCGTGAACTCTCCATTTCGTTGCCGTAGCTGGAAGCCGTCATAAAATCGACGTGATGCGTCAGTTGAATCGCTCGGGCTAAATCAGCCATAAAAACGAATGATCCGCGGAGTAATCCGACAAGAACCAATTCCTCGCTATGCTGATAATATTCGGTAATTTCCTTCCCTAGGGCTTGTACACGTTTCTGGACGTCCTGCTCAGAAATCATGACTTCAACAGTATGCTTCATAAGAATCTCATTGCTTTGGTTTGGCTTGTAAATTAATGCATTTTATCTCACTGAATTCGGCATTGTTTGAATGATAAGCCTATCAATGAAGGGGCGTATGGTACCACCTCTGAGATCAGAGTTAAACAAACCTGACAGAACGGTCTAGACTCATTCTATGCTCAACAAACAAATGTCATATCGATCTGTTCAACTTCTGGATGAATAAAATTCATCTATAAAATAAAGACATAATTTCACGATAATTATCACTAGTATGATTCAATCCTATCACTAATGATACTTGAGACACTGCACAAAAACTTTACATAAAGAATTGACCTGACACATATGCACCATTACACTCATATATCGAACACAAAATAATAAAATAATCATTAGAACACATTTTCATTCAACGTAATTGGCAAGGAAAAAAACTATGGACGCTTCAATAGAAAAACGCCCTCGTACAAGATTATCTCCTCAGAAACGCAAACTTCAATTAATGGAAATTGCTCTTGAAGTTTTCGCCAAACGAGGTATCGGACGTGGTGGACATGCAGATATCGCTGAAATTGCTCAGGTTTCTGTTGCAACAGTATTTAACTATTTCCCAACCCGAGAGGATTTAGTTGATGATGTGCTCACTCATGTCGTTCACCAATTCTCAAACTTCCTCGCAGACAATATTGATGTAGATAGTTATATCAAAGATAACCTCTATCACCTCACACATAAAATGACAAAACTGGTCTTTGAAGATTGTCATTGGCTGAAAGTGTGGTTCGAATGGAGTGCATCTACTCGCGATGAAGTCTGGCCGCTATTCGTGTCGACTAACCATACAAACCGCCTATTGGTGAAAAATATGTTTGTCAACGCGATCGAGCGTGGTGATGTCAGCGAGCATTATGATCCTGAACATTTAGTCACACTGTTCCTCGGGATTTTCTATTCCCTGTTTGTCCAAGTGAATCGTTTACAAGATCAAAAAGAGATCGATGATCTGGTGAACAGCTATCTGGACATGTTGTGCATTTATAACAACCGTCGGGCTTAACGTATTATCCGGAAATCAATTCTCTTTGTGTTCGGCTGGAAAACGTGTTCTTTCCAGTGAGAGATTTCACCGGATTTCAGAGATAAAAAAACCGCTGTCACAACAGCGGTTTTTTATTGAAAGCTATCAAGCCATTATTTCTTTCTCGCTTTCGCGTTCGGCAGATCCGTAATGGTGCCTTCAAACACTTCAGCAGCCAGACCAACAGACTCATGCAGCGTTGGGTGCGCATGAATGGTTAGCGCCAAATCTTCAGCATCACAACCCATTTCAATTGCCAGACCAATTTCGCCCAGTAGCTCACCACCGTTGGTACCAACAATCGCACCACCAATCACACGATGCGTGTCTTTATCGAAGATCATCTTCGTCATACCGTCAGAGCAGTCAGATGCGATAGCACGGCCAGAAGCAGCCCAAGGGAAAGTTGCAACTTCATAGTTGATGCCTTCAGCTTTGGCTTCTTTCTCGGTCTTACCAACCCATGCAACTTCAGGCTCAGTATACGCAATTGATGGGATCACTTTTGGATCAAAGTAATGTTTCTTACCGGCGATCACCTCAGCAGCAACGTGTCCTTCATGAACACCTTTGTGCGCCAACATTGGCTGACCGACAATATCACCGATAGCAAACAGATGAGGAATATTCGTACGCATCTGCTTATCAACATTGATAAAGCCGCGATCATCAACTTCCACACCCGCTTTCTCAGCATCGAGCAGTTTACCGTTTGGCGTCCGGCCGATAGCAACCAGTACTGCATCATAACGCTCTGCTTCTGCCGGGGCATTTTTGCCTTCCATCGAAACATAGATACCATCGTCTTTCGCTTCAACAGCAGTAACTTTGGTTTCCAGCATCAGGTTGAACTTGTCTTTGATCCGTTTGGTGAAAACTTTTACGACATCTTTATCTGCCGCAGGAATCACCTGATCGAACATTTCAACAACATCAATTTGTGAACCGAGTGCGTGATAAACCGTTCCCATTTCAAGGCCGATAATCCCGCCACCCATGATCAACATTTTCTTCGGCACTTCTTTCAATTCCAGCGCATCGGTTGAATCCCAAATACGTGGATCTTCATGCGGAATAAATGGCAATTCAATCGGACGAGAACCCGCCGCAATAATTGCATTGTCGAAGTTAATGACTGTCTTGCCATCTTCACCTTCAACTTCGATGCTGTTCGGGCCGGTAAATTTACCAAAGCCATTAACAACGTTAACCTTACGCATCTTCGCCATTCCGCTCAGACCGCCAGTCAACTGATTGATTACTTTTTCTTTCCACAGACGAATCTTGTCGATGTCTGTTGACGGTTCGCCAAACACGATGCCGTGTTCTGATAATGCTTTCGCTTCTTCAATTACTTTCGCAACGTGCAACAGTGCTTTAGATGGAATACAGCCGACATTCAAACATACACCACCGAGGGTGTTGTAACGCTCAATAATTACAGTTTCCAGACCTAAGTCGGCACAACGGAAAGCAGCGGAGTAACCAGCAGGACCTGCACCCAGAACAACCACCTGGGTTTTGATTTCTTTGCTCATTTTGACCTCTTGTAGTCATTATCCCTTACAGGCTAACGGGGCTTCAAAAACATACGTCTAAAACATGTGAGGAGTGAATCCTAAAACCAACCCAGTTTACAGAGATGTTAATGATATGAAAAGATAAACCCCAAAGCCTGTGAGCCAGTCAACAATTAAAACCCGAGAATAACATTCCGGTTCAAATTGCCCTTTGATTCTATCGATCAAGGCGGCTATTCAGCCGCCTTATCATTTCACAAGATTACAGTACCAGACGACGAATATCGCTCAGGCAACCGTTCAGGTAACTAATGAAACGAGCCCCTTCAGCCCCATCGATCACACGGTGATCGTAAGAGAGAGACAGTGGAAGTTGCAGACGAGGAACAAAGTCCTTGCCATTCCAAACAGGTTTCATTTCTGACTTAGACACACCTAAAATTGCGACTTCAGGTGCATTCACGATTGGTGTAAAGGCTGTACCACCGATACCGCCAAGACTAGAAATCGTGAAACAGCCACCTTGCATATCTGAAGCAGTCAGTTTACCGGCACGGGCTTTCTTCGAAATCACCATCAGCTCTTCTGAAAGCTCGTAGATACCTTTGGTATTCACATCTTTGAATACCGGTACAACCAAGCCATTTGGTGTATCAACTGCGATCCCGATATTGACATACTTCTTCACAATCAAGCTTTCGCCGTCTTCAGACAGAGAAGCGTTGAATGACGGGAAGGCTTCCAGTGCTTTGGCCGCAGCTTTCATAATGAAAACCAGTGGCGTGATCTTCATACCGGTATCTTTCTTCGCTTCAATCGCATTCTGTTCTTTACGGAATGCTTCCAGCTCAGTGATATCGGCATTATCCCACTGGGTCACATGAGGAATCATCACCCAGTTACGCGCAAGGTTTGCACCGGAGATCTTCTTAATGCGAGATAACGGCTTAACTTCAGTTTCACCAAATTTGCTGAAGTCCACTTTTGGCCATGGCAACAGACCTAACGCACTGCCGTCACCTTTGCCGGAAGCAGCGCCAGACTCTAATCGTTTCAATGCTTCTTTGACAAAGTTTTGTACATCTTCTTTGAGGATGCGGCTCTTACGACCCGTACCTTTTACTTTTGCCAGATTAACACCGAATTCACGTGCCAGACGGCGAACAACCGGAGAAGCATGCGCATATTCGTTATTCTCTTGGAAATCACCCGTTGCTGGTGCAGTGCTAACAGCGGCTGGTTTTCCAGCATCTGCTTTTGGTGCGGGCGCAGACTCTGATTTTGCAGCTGGGGCAGCCGCAGGTGCAGCACCGGCGACTTCAAAGACCATGATCAAAGAGTCTGTTGACACTTTATCACCGACTTTGATTTTGATTTCTTTGACCGTACCGGCAAATGGTGCCGGAACTTCCATGGAGGCTTTATCCCCTTCAACGGTAATCAGCGACTGCTCTTCAGTGATCGAGTCACCCACAGCAACCATGATTTCGGTGACTTCAACTTCGTCACCACCGATGTCCGGAACATGCACGTCTTTAGACGCTGAGGCTGTTGCAGCGGCAGCTGGTGCCTGCTCATCAGAAGCCGCAGCAGGTGCAGCACCTGAACCCGCCACTTCAAAGACCATAATCAAAGAATTGGTTGACACTTTGTCACCCGTCGCAACTTTGATCTCTTTGACTGTACCGGCAAATGGTGCAGGGACTTCCATGGAAGCTTTATCACCTTCAACGGTTAGCAAAGATTGCTCTTCTTCAACTTGATCACCGACAGCAACCATGATTTCAGTGACTTCAACTTCATCACCACCGATATCAGGAACATGAACTTCTTTGACTTCAGTGCTCGCTGTTGATGCCGCTGGTGCTGCATCTTCGGACTTCGCTTCCGCAGCTGGTGCTGCGCCTTGATCTTCAAAGATCATGATCAGAGAGTTAGTCGACACTTTATCGCCAACGGCAATTTTGATCTCTTTGACAACCCCGCCCTGCGATGCAGGGACTTCCATAGAAGCCTTGTCACCTTCAACAGTGATCAGGGATTGCTCTTCTTCAACTTTGTCACCAACGCTTACCAGAATCTCAGTGACTTCAACCTCATCCGCACCAATATCAGGTACATTAATTTCGATTGTCATTGCTTTTCTACCTCAATTAAGCGTATAGCGGGTTTGTTTTTTCTGTATCGATATCGAATTTCTTAATCGCTGCAGTCACAACGGATTTTTCGATATCACCTCGTTTTGCCAGTTCATTCAGCGCAGCAACCACGACATAACCAGCATTCACTTCAAAGTGACGACGCAAGTTTTCGCGGCTGTCAGAACGACCAAAACCATCCGTTCCCAGAACTTTATAAGATTCAGCAGGGATATAGGCACGAACCTGTTCGGCATAGTTTTTCATGTAGTCTGTTGCTGCAATTGCAGGCTCAGATCCCATAACAGTACTGATATAAGGCACTTTTTCTTCCGCTTCAGGGTGAAGCATGTTGTCACGTTCACATGCCTGACCATCACGCGTCAGCTCATTAAATGAAGTCACGGAGAAAACATCAGAAGCAATGCTGTATTCTTCACTCAGAATTACAGCTGCTTTACGCACTTCATTCATGATCGTACCAGAGCCCATCAACTGAACTTTGCCTTTGTTACCCGCATGAGTTTCCAGCTTATAGATCCCTTTGCGAATACCTTCTTCAGCACCTTCAGGCATTGCAGGCATCGCATAGTTTTCATTCATCAGCGTGAGATAGTAGTAAACATTCTCTTGTTCACCATACATACGACGAATACCATCTTGAATAATCACTGCGACTTCATAAGCAAATGTCGGATCGTAAGAAATACAGTTTGGAATAGTACTTGCCTGAATATGGCTGTGACCATCTTCGTGTTGTAGACCCTCACCGTTGAGTGTCGTCCGTCCGGCAGTCCCACCGAGCAAGAAACCGCGGGCTTGTTGGTCACCCGCCATCCACGCCATGTCACCGATACGTTGGAAACCGAACATCGAGTAATAGATATAGAACGGAATCATTGGTAAGTCGTTGGTGCTGTATGATGTTGCAGCAGCAACCCAAGAGGACATCGCACCCAGCTCGTTGATCCCTTCTTGTAATACCTGACCGGAAGTATCTTCTTTATAGTAAGAAACGACACCGCGGTCTTCCGGTGTATAAGTCTGACCGTGTGGGTTATAGATACCGATTTGACGGAACAGACCTTCCATCCCGAAAGTACGCGCTTCATCAGCAATAATCGGCACAATATGCTTACCGATATTTTTATCTTTCAGGAGGATGTTCAACGTACGGACAAACGCCATCGTTGAAGAAATATCACGTTTCTGTTCTTCCAGCAGCGGCTTGAATTCATCCAATTCAGGCGTCACCAATTCTTGTGTAAACTTCGGCAGACGTTGTGGTGTATAACCGTGCAACGCTTTACGACGAGCGTGCAGGTATTCATACTCTTTTGAGCCTTCTTCAAGTCTCAGATAAGGCAGAGATTTCACTGCTTCATCTGAAATCAAGTCTTGCAGACCCAAACGATCACGCATTTTCAGAACATGGGTCATATCCATCTTCTTCACTTGGTGCGCAATGTTTTTACCTTCTGCAGCATCACCCATGCCATAACCTTTGACGGTCTTAGCAAGAATCACAGTTGGACGATCTTTGGTGTCCTGAGCATTTTTGAATGCGGCAAATAGCTTCGATGTATCGTGGCCGCCACGTTTCAGAGCAAAGATTTCATCATCAGTCATATCCGCAACCAATGCTGCTGTTTCAGGATATTTACCGAAGAAATGCTCACGAACATAAGCACCGTCTTTTGACTTGAATGTCTGATAATCACCGTCAATGGTTTCATTCATCAACTGCAACAGTTTGCCAGACGTATCTTTTGCCAACAATGAATCCCAGTTGTTGCCCCACAGCACTTTCACTACATTCCAGCCAGCGCCACGGAACAGACCTTCCAGTTCCTGAATGATTTTACCGTTACCCATGACCGGTCCATCCAGACGTTGCAGGTTACAGTTGATCAGGAAACAAAGGTTATCCAGTTTTTCACGCGCAGCAAAAGAGATAGCACCACGAGATTCCGGCTCGTCCATTTCACCATCACCAAGGAAGGCATAAACACGCTGTTCAGAGGTATCTTTCAAGCCACGGCCGTCAAGATATTTCAGGAAACGCGCCTGATAAATAGCAGAGATAGGTCCAAGCCCCATCGATACCGTCGGGAATTGCCAGAATTCAGGCATCAATTTAGGGTGTGGATAAGAAGGAATCCCTTTGCCATCAACTTCTTGACGGAAATTATCGAGTTGCTCTTCAGTCAGACGACCTTCAACAAAAGCACGAGAGTAGATTCCCGGAGAGATATGACCTTGATAATAAACCAGATCGCCACCATCTTTCTCGTTTGGTGCACGGAAGAAATGGTTAAAGCATGTTTCATAAAATGCAGCTGAAGATTGGAATGAAGCCATGTGGCCACCCAACTCCAAGTCTTTCTTCGAAGCACGAAGAACGATCATGATTGCGTTCCAGCGAATAATTGACCGGATACGGCGCTCAAGTGTCGTGTCGCCCGGATAGGCAGGCTCCTGGTCGGCAGGAATGGTATTGATATAGTTTGTTGTAACGCCTGTTGGCATATCAACGCCATCGAGACGTGCTTTCTCCAGAACTTCTTCCAGGAGATACTGAGCACGTTCAACGCCTTCTTCACGGACAACTGACTCAAGTGCTTCTAACCACTCCTGAGTTTCCAGTGCATCTACGTCATGCTTCATGTCAGACATGCGATCTTTCCTTTTGTTGGTTTGATCAAAACAAATCAGTAATAAAGGACATTCGATTTCAATCAATCAGTCCGGCTTATTACCCTGCTGAATCCGGCGTAACGAACGTTCTCGTCGAGTCTGTTCACGCGTTAGGTCCAGCAGTGTTTCTTCAATATAGGCGAGATGAGAATGCGACATTTCACGAGCTTTTTCAGGCTCTCCGGAAACGATAGCATCTACGATACTTGCCCTATGTTTACTCACTTTCTCCACCACTTCAGGGCGGCGGTGTAATAATTTGAAATTCTGTAATACGTTTTGCTCAAGCAGCGGCGCCAGACTACGAACGATATGTAGCAAAACCACATTATGTGCTGCTTCAGTGAGTGCAATTAAAAATTCGACGACACTGGATGATTCTTCCGCGATATTTTTTTCTGCTTGTTTTTCGCTAATCTTTTCCAGACAGGCCTGAATTCGCACGAAATCTTCTTCTGTACCACGCAAGGCTGCAAAATAAGCAGAGATCCCTTCCAAAGCATGGCGGGCTTCAAGTAAATCTAATTGAGTTTCAGAATGGCTAGAGAGTAAATCGAGTAAAGGATCCGAGAAACTCGTCCCGATATTAGCAGTCACAAATGTTCCTCCCCCCTGACGGCGAGTCAACAAACGTTTCGCTTCAAGCCGTTGAATGGCTTCTCGGACGGATGGACGGGATACATCAAACTGTCGGGCTAGTTCTCGCTCTGGAGGAAGCTGCTGCCCAGGCGCTAATATTCCTTCCACAATCAACCGTTCCAACTCTTGCTCTATCACATCGGCAAGTTTCGGCTGACGAATCCTTTGATAGGCCATACTTATTATTCTGCTATGTTATATTTTGGTATCTAGTCAATTGGTAATACCAATTCCCAACTGGTGCAGAAATTAACATATTCAAAAGTTACCTGTCCAGATAAAATTTGACCCAAATCATAGAACTCATCACAATTAAACATACTCGCAACAATATCTATGCATAACTGCTAATAAATATAGTGATATTAGGTAATAAATTTAGCAGGTCTGACCAATTTGGCAGGGCAAGCAGACCCCGTTCACAACGAGGTAATCCGCTCATAATTAAAGTGAGATGAAGATGATTCCGCAACCGAAATCATCTCACAGCAGAATAAATAAATCCGTTAACGCGCTTCGATATGATCGACAATCAGTTGGAGTGACTGATTGCCGCGAAATTCATTAATATCCAGTTTATAAACAATATGAACGGTTTTTACTGACCGATCCGGCCAGCGACGCACATCAACATTAAACGCAATCGCATCGATCATTTTATGGGTGGTATGTCCCTGATAAATCGGCTCAAGCATTAATTTCAAATGCTTCTCTGCGACCAGCTTCTGATCCAGCACTTTAAATTCACCATCAAACAGTGGCTCAGGAAATGCCTGTCCCCAAGGTCCTCCGGCCCTGATCGTTTCCGCGGTATACATGGAAAAATCCTCAGGCAGCAGTTCCCCGTCAGACAAAAGCACACCTTTGAGTGCCGCTTCATCAAGACTATCGCGGACCACCAGATCAAACTGACGAGAGAAATGTTCAAAGTCACTGGCTCTGATCGACAGCCCCGCTGCCATCGCATGTCCGCCGAATTTCAGGATCAAACCGGGATGATGGGTGTCAATCAAATCCAACGTATCGCGCATATGCAAGCCGGAGATTGAGCGACAAGACCCTTTGAGTAGACCATTACCGGCATCCGCAAAAGCAATGACCGGCCGATGATAAGAATCCTTAATCCGAGAGGCAAGAATCCCAATCACCCCTTGATGCCAGTCCGGTTGAAACAAAGAGATCCCAAAAGGTAACTCACTTCCTGCGCCTAATTTCAGCCGCTCACAGAATGCCATCGCTTCTTGCTTCATGCCTGATTCGATCTCTTTGCGAGTCTGGTTGAGCGCATCCAGTTCACTGGCCATTCTGCGCGCGGCATGAATGTTGTCACATAACAACAGTTCAACACCGAAGGACATGTCATCCAGCCGGCCTGCGGCATTAATTCTCGGCCCTAAAGCAAAGCCGAAATCGGCAGCAACCAATTGGCGAGCATCCCGTTTCGCTACTTCGATCAATGCCTGAATGCCGGGGCGAACATGCCCGGCCCGGATACGCTGCAGCCCCTGATAAACCAACACGCGGTTATTCTCATCCAACGGCACCACATCGGCGACGGTTCCCAGCGCAACCAAATCCAGCAGTTCCATTAATTTCGGTTCCGCGATGCCATGCTCTGCAAACCAATGACGCTGACGCATAGCCACACAAAGTGCCATCATAAGATAAAAAGCGACCCCAACCCCCGCCAGTGATTTCGAAGGGAACTGACAACTGGGTAAATTCGGATTCACCATCGCATCCGCTTCAGGTAATACATTGCCCGGCAGGTGATGATCCGTGACAATCACCGTTAATCCCTGCTGTTTGGCATAACGGACACCTTCAATCGAAGAAACCCCATTATCCACGGTCATAATCACTTCGGCATTCATCGCCAGCGCCTGATCGACCACTTCCGGGCTCAAACCATAACCATCATCAAAACGATTCGGCACCAAATAATCAACCTGCTGACTACCCATCATCCGCAGTGCCAAGACAGACAATGCAGAACTGGTCGCTCCGTCAGCATCAAAATCGCCGACAACAATGATGCGCTGCTGACGCTGAATCGCATCAAAAAGGATAGCAACGGCATGCTCAATGCCATCAAGCAACCGATAACTATGGAGTGATTTGGCACTTTTTTCTAACTGACTGACATCTCTGACACCACGACCGATGTACAAACGTCTCAAAATCGGAGGAATGCTATCCGGAAGCAAGGAAATATCAGCGACAGGTCTTCTTTTTACTTCAATCATGTTTTACTTCAATTATTATTCACTGCAAGATGATTCAGATACTCGATTCCTATGAATCCCCGAGACATCATACCATGCTGACAAAGTCTCTGTTCAGACCATCGTTATCTCAATAAATATCAATGAATTGAGAAATAAATAGGTTGAGAAATAAATGGCCCGATCAATATCGGGCCAAATCAGTCTAATCAGCAAGAGTGTTGATCGATCAAATCGCTTCTAAACGCTCAAGCAATTTGTCAGGCGGTAAGTAGCCACCGATCATTTCACCGTTCGGTAGGAAGATTGCCGGAGTCCCGCTAATCCCCAGTTCCCGGCCAAGCTGATAATGATTGGCCACTTCCTGCTTACACTTCGATGTATCGCCTTCAGGCTTGGGAATGTCGCGATTAATTTTGGCATCATTGAGCGCTTTAGCCGGATCATCGGCACACCAAATCGCCGCCATCTGCTCGGCCACCTGTCCGGTTGGCCCCTGACGCGGGAACGCCAGATAACGGATTGTAATGCCTAAATCATTGTACGCTTTCAACTGACTATGCAGACGAATGCAATAACCACAAGTAATATCCGTAAACACCGTTACCACATATTTTTCATGATCAGCTTTATAGACGATCATCTGATCTTTCAGTTGTTCAATTCGCTTGGCATTGATCGGTGCCTGACGTTTCGCAATCACATCTTCATACTGACCGTTGCCTTTCATTTTATACAGGGTGCCGGCAATGAAATAATCTCCCTTGGGAGACGCAAACAGCACACCATTGGTGGTCTGAATTTCGACCAGACCATCAACATCAGCTGGAACAACATCCTTAACGCTCAAGCCCAACGACTGGAATCGCTGCATTAATGCCTGTTTATCAAATGAATCGGCAGCCGATGCTGCCAGAGAGAAAAATACTAAACCTAATAAAACTAATTCGCGGATTGCGCGCATCATTGTCACCTTACTTAAGCCCTTGGATGATGTTCGTTGTGGAGCTGTTTTAATCTTTCAGTCGCCACATGAGTATAAATTTGTGTTGTCGACAAGTCACTATGCCCCAACAACATCTGTACGACCCTGAGATCTGCACCATAGTTCAGTAAATGAGTTGCAAATGCATGTCGTAGCACATGAGGCGATAACATTTCCGTGTCGATGCCAGCCTGAACTGCGTAATATTTAATTCGGTACCAAAATGTCTGACGTGTCATCTGACGCGATCTGCGGCTCGGAAACAAAACATCAGATGAATGTTCACCCAACAAAATCCCTCTTCCTTGCTGCAAAAATGTCTGAATCCACTCAATGGCATTTTCGCCCATCGGTACCAGTCTTTCTTTACCACCTTTGCCGAATACTCTGACCACCCCCTGCCTCAGACTGATATTTTCCATCGTCAGCGTGACCAGTTCCGTCACCCTCAACCCAGTTGCATATAACAACTCAAGCATGGCTTTATCACGTAACTCGACGGGGTCTTCAGGATTTGGTGCATCCAGTAAGGCTTCAACCTGAGCTTCACTCAAATCCTTCGGCAACCGTTTCGGTAACTTTGGTGTCACCAGCAAAGCACTCGGATCATCCGTTCTGATCTTTTCACGATTCAGATACTGAAATAAACGACGAATCGCAGAAAGCATTCTGGCCCGGGATGTCTGTTTATAATTCTCATCCACCAGCCAAGCCTGAAACGCCTGTAGTTCAGGAGTCAGAATGGACACAAGTCGACAGTCATGACGCTGCATCCAGCGCAACAGTTTTTCCAAATCATGACGATAAGACGCCAACGTGTTTTCCGATAAACCACGCTCCATCCACATCGCATCCAAAAACTGCTCAACCCAGCGTTGATCAGCGGCAAAAATCTCAGACACTATCGACCTCACTTTCATTTCACCTGCCCTTAATACCATAGAATCCGCTGCCGACAGAAGAAACATCACCAAAAACCGATCAATTTTATCGCGGATCACGCATCTTGAGCTCGTCGGGGGATAGCGTTAGAATCCGACAACCTTGAGCACGTTGGCACACATTGATTTGCTGGAATAATGGTTATGAAGATTGGTCTTTTCTACGGTTCCACCACCTGTTACACCGAAATGGCAGCTGAAAAAATTCGCGTGATGATCGGTGAAGATATTGTCGATGTACACAACGTGAAAGATATCCCTTTAACACGAATGCAAGACTATGACCTGTTGATCCTCGGGATCTCCACTTGGGATTTCGGCGAAATTCAGGAAGACTGGCAAGCAATTTGGGATCACATTCAACAGCCGAATCTGGCCGGGAAATATGTCGCGCTCTACGGGTTGGGAGATCAAGAAGGCTATGGTGAATGGTATCTCGATGCCATGGGGCTGCTGCACGATGAACTGAAACATTGTGGTGTCCATTTTATCGGATATTGGCCTAACGAGGGCTACAACTTCGATGCCTCCAAAGCACTGACAGAAGACGGCCGCTATTTTGTCGGCCTCGCACTGGATGAAGACTCTCAGTACGAGTTGAGTGACGAACGCATCGCCAACTGGTGTGAGCAAATTCTCGCTGAATATCATGATGCGCTTTAGAACGCATGATATTGCTCCTTACCTCGGCATATCATTCACATGATTTTTTCAACATGTATCGATAACGCCGCCAGTCAAAGGTTAATCCCGGATCCGCTTTACGCAGCGGTGCAATATACTGATGCCCGGTAATGCGTTCATGGGTGATCTGCGGATAACGCGCTAAGACCGCTTGTGTCAAAGTTGCCAGAGACTGGTACTGCGCATCGGTATAAGCGGTAAATTCGGTACCTTCCAACTCAATACCAATCGAATAATCGTTGCATCGCGGCCGTCCGGCAAACGACGACGCCCCGGCGTGCCAGGCCCGATCCAGAAAAGAAACAAACTGAATCACATGACCATCACGCTGAATCAGACAATGTGCCGAAACCCGGAAATCCGCAACGACTTGAAAAAAAGGATGCTGCGCCGCTTGTAATTTACCCTGAAAAAGCTGCTCGATATAAGGCCCGCCAAATTGCCCCGGCGGCAGACTGATATTGTGGATCACCAACAGAGAAATATCCTCAGGGCTTTCCCGTTGATCATAAAACGGAGAAATCACCCGTCGAGCCTTGTCGTACCATCCATTCGGATCAATCATCACTGTCATCCTCTCACTACTTCGTCTCGAAATTTTACGCCAATCGCCGGAAAATTCGAACGCAATGGCTGAATTTCACATCCGGTCATCGTATTATGCCGCACCTATACCACTTAAAATGTCTAACCAACAGCGAAAGATCGTCGATGAAAAACAGCCATAATAGTCAGGAACGCCTCAGCTACCTCAAACAACAGCTGCCTCTCGATATCACTCGAGTCGTCAGAGAAACCCTTTATGAAGATCTGGGTGGAACTGTCGATCCAAGTGCCGATATTACTGCCAGTCTGATTCCGGCAGATCAATACAATACAGCCACAATTATCACCAGAGAGGCGGGTATATTTTGTGGTCAAGCCTGGGCGGATGAAGTCTTTCAACAACTCGGTGGCAGCGTTACGATCGAATGGCATGTGCAAGATGGAGATCTCATCAAGCCAAACCAAACCTTGTGTACCCTGCGCGGCCCATCCCGGATTTTGCTGACCGGCGAACGCAATGCCATGAACTTTATTCAGACATTATCCGGTTGTGCATCCAAAACCGCGCAATACGCCGCGATGCTTCAGGGGACAGAATGCCGTCTGCTCGATACGCGTAAAACCGTTCCCGGCCTGCGTAACGCACTCAAATATGCCGTCACCTGCGGGGGCGGATTCAACCATCGCATCGGTGTATTCGATGCCTATCTGATCAAAGAGAATCATATTATCGCCTGTGGGGGAATTGCCGCTGCCATTCAAACAGCGCAACAGCTCAACCCCGGCAAACCCGTCGAAGTTGAAACCGAATCACTCGAAGAGCTGCAACAAGCAATCGAAGCCGGTGCCGATATCATTATGCTGGATAATTTCGATTGCGACATGATGCGAGAAGCGGTTCGCATCAATGCCGGCAGAGCCGCGCTGGAAACCTCAGGCAATGTGACGCTGGAAACGATTCGTGAATATGCCATGACCGGCGTTGATTATATTTCTGTCGGAGCACTGACCAAACATATTCAGGCACTTGATCTGTCAATGCGTTTTCAGGGATAGCACGTAACGGAGCTCAAACACACTTCGGATACACAAAGTATGGCCTTTCTTGGCTCATCACTCATCAAGAGTTCAAGAAAGGGCAAAAAATTCTGAACACTGACACACGGCGCGTGTCTATTTAGTCTGTATGTTTCTTGCGAAACTGTACGTTCCTTGTGAAATAAGATGCCGGATAAAATCACAACCGATATGATCAATGTTCAATCCTTGTTGCGCACGACGAGCACGAAAATTTCCCTGCTGCTTCTGCTGGTGATCGCCATCGGTCTTTGGCTGGCGTCCCATTATCTGCTGACCTATCAGAATAAAGACATGGACTGGGAATGGTACGATATCGGTGGTGTACAGGTCACGCGAACCACGGATACCCACCAGTTACTGTTTCGCCGTGTTTATCCTTTTCAGCAAGCCGTTATTTTTACATCGCTCACGCTGGACAACCGTTTCGATCTGTTCACGATCTTCAATCATTCATGCACGCCGGATCAAGCTTATACTGTCACCGTCAACAGTGACAAAGGGACCAAACAACAGCCGCTCCTCTGCGATGAAAATAACCGAGAACTTTCTTTTCGTCTGGTCATGGCAACACCTCACCCCTTAACCATCACTTTCGATCGGCAGTCGGTAACCTTTCAGCCCAGTCACTGGGCATTGGCATTTCTGAAAAAAGATCAGTTCATTCAAAAAAACAAACACTATTTCTGCACCAAAAAACACTTCGATGCCTGTGAATATGAGTGGTCCAGAGACTAAGACCACAAACTAAGATCAGCGGGTTCGGACATGATGTTCACAATAAAAAATGCGCCCTCTGTCGAAATCTTCTGAGATTCATATGTCAGTCAGAAATGAGCTTCCCGGAACTCTCCCGCATTCAGAAAGAGTACCCGTTTCAATGACTCAACACCAAATTATGATGTGCTCCGTTCATCTAACAACGGAGATCGTTTATGTCCTCAACTGCCAGCCGACAACTGGGGTTTACCCTGGTTGAATTGATGATTGTCGTTACCATTATCGGCATTTTATCTTCCATTGCCGTCCCGGCTTACCAGAACTATATCCAGAAATCAGAAGTCACCGCCGGTGTCAGTACCACCAGTGCACTGACAACCAATATCGATTTATTTATTCAGGAAAACGGCAGATTTCCATCCGCAACAGGTCTGAGTGATATTGGCACAAGTGCCACCATGAGCGCTCTGGGAACCTTATCACTGCTCCCAGACACCGAGGTCGCTGAACAAGGTGTGTTGTCATTCGAATTTAATACCACAACATCCGTTCCCGGAAAAAAAGTGCAGTGGCGAAAAAGCGCAACCACGGGATGGCAATGCATTCAGGATGCAGCAGAACAGATCAAAGGCTGTCAGAAAGGCACCATCATGTAAGTCCCGGCAGACAAGACCACACTCACAACTATCAGAACGATCAGAGGCTTACCATGAGTATATTACTTCGACTGCTCCACTCCGAACACCACCTGACGCAGGAACAGTTCACCATGATGACTGGTCAGTGCGGCCATCATGCAACTGCGCCGCTGAGAGTACTGCTCGACTCTCAAATGATGACGGCAAGGCAGATAGCCGATTTCATTGCCCAACATCTCAAGATGCGCCAGATCGACATCCACACTTACGCTTATGTAGAAACCTGTCGACAGCTCGATGTCAGTGATCTGATGCAGCTTTACTTAGCACTGCCAATATCAATCCAGCATGAATGGCTGACCCTGGCGGTCGGAGATCCAACCATCCCTCACCTTCGCGAAGATTTTCAGTTTGCTACCGGGCTCAATATTGATGTGGTTGTTGCCGATGCTGAACAACTACAGGAAGCGATCGCACACTACGAATCCAGTGACAACATTGGCCATAGTATTCCCGCTCAGAACCGACTGGATGAATACGTGATTCAGGAAGATCATGATGATTACCAGACAGCGGATATCCGACCCAACGATGCCCCGGTCACGCAATTTATTCTCCAACTCATTCAGGAAGCCCATCAAAGACATGCATCAGACATTCATTTCGAACCTTATGAACGCACTTATCGTATCCGCATGAGAATCAATGGCTTGTTGGTGACGACTCATACACCATCGAATAAAGTCAGCCGCAGACTCGCATCCCGGCTGAAGGTGCTAGCCAATTTGAACATTGCGGAACGTCGTTTACCGCAAGACGGACGAATCAAGCTCGGTGCCTTATCGACTATCGATGTCGATCTCAGGATCTCAACATTACCAACCCAGTGGGGGGAAAAGATTGTTATTCGACTCCTCAATAGCCATCAAATGGAACTACACCCCGATCAACTGGGATTTTCAGCCACGCAACATGAGATGTTTCTACAGGCCATTCAGCATCCTCAGGGGATGATTCTGATTACCGGCCCGACAGGCAGTGGTAAAACAGTGACGCTCTATTCCGCACTCACTTGGCTCAACGATGAATCGCGCAATATATCCACCGTAGAAGACCCGATAGAAATCGCACTCTCCGGGGTCAATCAGATTCAAGTCAACGAAAAAATCGGCCTGTCATTCGGCCATATACTCAGAGCTCTACTCAGGCAGGATCCTGATATTCTGATGATTGGTGAAATCCGTGATCCGGAAACCGCAGAAATTGCCTTTCGGGCAGCACAGACAGGGCATCTGGTGTTCTCAACCCTGCATACCAACTCAGCATATGAAGCTTTGACCAGACTCATCTACATGGGGCTGGAAACCTATCATATCCTGCCGGCCATTCGTCTGGTGGTTGCCCAGCGGCTACTCCGCAAACTTTGCCCACGCTGCAAGGTTGCAGTACAACTGCCGCCTGAACTGTGCCGACGCTGGCCGATATTAAATAACGGACGGGCCTATCAGCCATCCTCTCAAGGCTGTCACGCCTGTATTGGTGGCTATCAAGGTCGCTTCAGCATTTATGATATGTACTATCCTACCCAATTCTCAGTCTTCTCAGATAAAGTGTCACATCCTCGGGAACAACACATGTCACTCCCGGAAAATGACACAACAACGGGCCTGTGGCATGAAGGGCTAGAAAAAGTCCGACAGGGCGTGACCGCTTATGAAGAGGTCATCCGAGTTCTGGGAGCCCCACCGGTCGAAACTGCCGACATATTTTCAGCAGCACGATCTCTGTCAACCCGATCTGATTCAAAACAGAGCCAGCCAAGCTCATCTCAACCTGTGACAGACAGAGGAGACCGTCATGCCGGCTCCGACGCCTGAACTTCATCGCTATTACTGGCAAGGAATCCATCTCGATCAACAGCGTAAAACCGGACATCTCTGGGCATTCTCTCAGGAAGAAGCACTCCGCCAGTTACAACAAAACCTGACTGCAATTCACATCATTCGCCCGGATCCGCCCAATCTACTCACCCGATGGCTCAATCGTGCTCGCGTAAAGGATATTACAGACCTGGTACGACAGCTGGCAATTATGCTGAACGCCGGGCTTCCCATCGTTCAAGCGCTCCTTCTGATTGCCACACAATGCTCTCGTTTTGGTTCCAAACTCATTGTATTACAAGCACACAATGCGCTGATGAATGGTGCATCGTTAACCGATGCACTCCAACAAAGTTCCCCCGCTTTTCGGGGTCTGTATGGTGACATGCTCCATGCAGGAGAAATGACCGGGAGAATCGCCGAAACACTGGCCCAAATTGCCGATTACCGGGAAAAACACGCCCAGCTCCGTGCCAAAATGCTCAAAGCGGCAACGTATCCATCCATCGTTTTGGTGAGCGCGCTACTGCTCACCGCACTGATGTTAATAAAAGTCATCCCTGAATTCGCTCAGATGTTTGCCCATATGCACGCTGAGTTACCTTGGTTGACTCGCCAGGTTCTGACCGTATCGGACATACTAAGATTCTGGGGGAAGTGGACCGTCGCATTCATGATTGGTGTGATATGCCTGTTGAAGTGCCTCTGGCATCGCATCACGACTATCCAAATGATTATAGAGGCACTCCAACTCAAACTACCGCTACTGGGCCCTCTGCGAACAAAAGCGATCATGATTCGTTGTTGTCGCACTCTGGCAACCTGTTATGATTGCGGCATTCCTTTACTGGATAGCCTGAAAAGCACACAAAATATTGCAGGGTCGCTGCGCTATCGAACCGCACTGGAAACAGTTTTGGCACAGGTTTCTGCCGGAAACAGCTTATATGTGGCAATGCAAAACAGTCACCATTTTCCTGAATTTGTCACACAAATGGTCTTCATCGGAGAAGAATCCGGCACATTAGGTCAAGTGCTGACCAAAGTGGTCCAACAATATGAACAAGACATCGATCAGTGTATTGAACAGCTCGGAGAAATGATTGAACCTTTATTGATTGTGTTGCTTGGCGGCCTGATCGGAGGATTAGTCATCGCAATGTATTTACCTGTCTTTAACTTAATGCAGGTGATGGGATAGTATAATGCCCGCTGTTGTACTCTCAGATGCGCTGAGTCACCGATCTAAATTGAAACGACCTCGTTGAACGGGGTGAATTATCGAATAACATTGAGCATAGTTGAATGGATGCATTTTTGATTTATCCTTGGTTATTTCCTGTTTTTGCGAGCCTCTTCGGTCTCATCATCGGCAGTTTTCTTAATGTCGTCATCTATCGTTTACCACAGATGATGGTCACAAGCTGGAAACAAGAATTTGCCGAAGCTTTCCCCGAATACGATATTCCTGCACCGACCAAGAAAGAACAGATTTCACTCAGTCTCCCGGCATCATTCTGTCCGCACTGTCACCACCGAATCCGGATTTGGCATAATATCCCACTGTTTAGCTGGTTACTGCTCGGTGGTAAATGTGCAGACTGCGGAGAACGGATATCAGTACAATATCCACTGGTAGAGCTTGTTACGGCACTGGCAAGCGGCATCATCGCAATTCATGGTGGCATGACCTATTACACGCTGGCATTGCTCATGTTTACTTATATCAGCATTGCCGCTGCATGTATCGATCTCAACCAGATGTTACTTCCCGACAATTTAACCATCCCGCTAATCTGGCTTGGGTTATTACTCTCACTGACACATATCAATCCACTGCCGCTATCCGATGCGGTAATCGGCGCAGTTGCCGGCTATTTATCACTCTGGTCTATTTACTGGATTTTTAAACTGCTGACTAAAAAAGAAGGCATGGGATACGGCGACTTTAAATATCTTGCCGCCATCGGCGCATGGATCGGCTGGCAAACATTACCGATGGTGATTTTATTGTCCTCCGTGATTGGCATCATTTTAGGTGTCACACTACTTTTGATAAGAAAGCAAGTTTTGACAAGTAAGCAAAGTAATCCGTCCTTTCCATTCGGCCCCTCTCTGGCGATTGCCGGATGGATCAGTCTCATCTGGGGCGATCCGATGATGAGCTGGTATACATCAATTGTGTTAGGAGCGTAATATGACATTCGTTGTCGGGTTGACCGGAGGTATATCGAGCGGGAAAACAACGGTAGCCGAGCTTTTTCATCAACACTTTGCTATTGATATCGTTGATGCGGATGTCATTGCCAGAGAGGTGGTCGCCATCGGCACCACAGGGCTGGCAGCTATTACAGCACATTTCGGTCAAGACATTCTCAACGATGACGGCACATTAAATCGCCCGCGTCTAAGAGAGATTATCTTTACCGATGTGAATGAAAAATTGTGGCTGAATCAACTCCTCCATCCGATGATCAGACAAGAAATGCAGCGTGCGCTCACTCGTACCACCTCTCCTTATGCATTGTTAGTCATCCCTCTCTTAGTTGAAAATCAACTCCAGTCGATGGCTGACCGAATTTTAGTTGTCGATGTGGATGAAGCGGTGCAGATTCAGCGTACAATGCTCCGTGACGGAATCAGTGATTCGCACGCTCAGAATATACTTTCTGCTCAGGCGACAAGAGCTGAACGCCTTGCCGTGGCCGATGATGTGATTGACAATAGTGCAGAAAACCATCAACTTCTGCCTCAAATCACAGAATTACACCAAAAGTACCTAGCCATGAGCGGCAGAAATTTGTGAAAATAATACGGATATAAACAAAGGCTAGCGAAATGACGATTCATCAATTCGAACATCCTCTGAATGAAAAGACTCGAATTTATCTGAGAGTCGAAGCCCTGCTGGCCCAACTTCATCGTGCATCTCAATTTGATGATAGTGACCAATATCAGCTTTTTTTCCGGGCATTATTTGACCTGCTTGATATCTTTGAACAGATCCAACTACGCAGTGAACTGGCGAAAGATATCGAAAAGCAACGCATCATGTACCGAAATTGGTTGAACGTTGACGGGGTCGATCAAAATACCTTACTGGCGTTACTGAGAGAAGTCGATGAAGTCCACTCAAATCTGATGAATGCAGAACGGTTTGGCGTCTCACTCAAAGAAGATCGCTTTCTGATCTCTGTCCGTCAGCGATTTAATCTTCCCGGAGGTTCATGCTGTTTTGATTTGCCGGCACTGCATTACTGGCTACATACATCGACCGAACAAAAACAGCAGGATGCTTTGACTTGGCTCCAAACCCTGAAACCACTATCATCTGCGCTGAGTCTATGGCTCAAACTCGCCCGGGAAACAGGTCAGTACCGTGCGTATACGGCAAAATCAGGCTTTTATCAGAGTGATGCCGAAGATGCGAATATTCTCCGCCTGCTGATTCCTCTGGAATATGGGGTTTATCCCATGATCTCAGGACACAAAAACCGTTTTGCGATAAAATTTATTGAATTTGAAACCAATCAGGCCAGCGCTTGCGATATTCAGTTTGAGCTGGCAGTTTGTTGCTAACGAACTGAACTATGTAGAGAATTATGACAAATCCAAAAATCACAACCGTTCAATGTCCTCAATGTGGCACCGCTGTTGTCTGGGGAGAGCAAAGTCCCTTCCGCCCATTTTGTAGTAAAAAATGCCAAATGATCGACTTTGGCAGTTGGGCTAATGAAGAAAATGTCATCCCCAGTGCTCCCGATATCTCCGATACGGATGGTTGGTCAGAAGACGATCTCGATTAACCTGCACATCCGCTCAAATCGGGCGGATGTCTATATTCCCCGGTAATTTTCCTCTTTCTATTCCTCTCCGATAAGATATACGTCAAATCCAGCCGTTCATCAGTTGCTATCCAGTCATTCGAAAGAGCATGCGATGACGGAACGCGGCTCTGCCATCTGATCCATAAAAAATAAAAATGCACTGTAAGGAATTGATTCAAGATTCGTCTAAACTAACAGAGTTCCTTTTTATTGAGATATTGAATGACATTAGCCGATTCAGATATTCAACCCAATACTTTTTCACAACATCTCTTTGATGATGAGCAGTTTATTCAACCGTTAAGGCAACAGATGTTGAAATTTGCCCAGTTGCAGGTTCAAGACGAGCAACTGGCCGAGGACGCAGTCCAAGAAGCGATGATTGCCGCGTATCAACATATCGATAAGTTCGAACAGCAAGCCGCGCTGAAAACTTGGATTTTTGCCATTCTCAAAAACAAGTTGATCGATTTACTGAGAAAAGAAAAGCGCACCACTGTTGCCAGTCAGCTTGAACAAGGAGACTGTACTCAAGGCGATGCCTTGATGGAAAAGCTGTTTG
Source organism: Vibrio rubrogenes (assembly GCF_059641415.1). Lineage (NCBI taxonomy): Bacteria > Pseudomonadati > Pseudomonadota > Gammaproteobacteria > Vibrionales > Vibrionaceae > Vibrio > Vibrio rubrogenes. Next base: position 75,988 of record NZ_JCARSY010000003.1, on the reverse strand, counting down.
ATCAACATGGTCACTGGCATAAACATGAGCGCCCGGTGAAATGGCAACAACCTGACAGTTGTATTGAAAATGAGCATTTTTGGCGCGTATTCGATACCTGCCTGAATGCCTTACCCGAACGCTATGGTCGATTGTTCATGATGCGCGAGTTTCTTGAACTGGCAACCCCGGAGATTTGTCACAATGAAGACATCTCGGTCAGTCATCTCAATGTCACGCTCTACCGTGCTCGTCTCAGACTCAGGGAGTGTTTAGAAAATAACTGGTATCTGTCGGAGGAACGATGATGAACTGTAAACAAGCCACACGCCTTCTTTCCGAGCGAATGGAGCGAACACTCACAACCAAAGAGAAATTAGCCCTGCGCCTCCATACAGGTATGTGTAGCAGTTGCCGCCGATTCGGTAAGCAAATGGATGATATCCGTTTTTTATCAAAAAGTTACATGCATGCAGAATTGAAAGATAAAGAATAATAAATTTTTTTCCATTTTTTGTGTAATACCTCCCCTTGTTCATCCGTCGAATAAGGGAATCAGACAATACACTTGTGAGGAAAACACTATGAACACATCAAAAACATCTCTGGCTTTCGTTCTGACAACTGCAGTTGCACTCTCGGCAGCAACACTACCGGCTCATGCAGCCAGTAAAGAAAAATGCTACGGGGTCGCACTTGCCGGGCAAAATGATTGTAAAGCCGGCCCCGGAACGTCTTGTGCCGGTACATCGAAAACAGATTATCAGGGAGATGCATGGAAGTTTGTTCCTAAAGGAACCTGTATGGAGATGAAATCAGAAACCTCGCCGACAGGCCATGGTCAGCTCAAAGCATTCTAAGCCGAGCTTCTCGCGATGATTGAGACTCGTCCAACCCCATCCGCCGAAGACGTGCAAACGTCTTCGGGCTTTCCCCCCCGAAGCGGGGTGAGCTTAAAACCCTGTTACTATCAGACTATTCTGACAGAAAAACCGTCGGTCGGTTTTTTTGAAATCCATGCTGAAAACTATCTTTCTGCCGGAGGCCCCAACCGCTACTATCTGGAAAAGATTCGAGCACATTATCCGATCACTGTTCATGGAGTTGGCCTCTCGATCGGTGGCGAATCACCATTGAACCGGGAACATCTGAAAAAAGTCGCACAACTGGTTGAATGGATCGAACCGCTGGTTTTTTCAGAGCATTTGGCTTGGTCCAGCCATTTCAGTCATTTTTTCAATGACTTACTCCCACTCCCTTATACGGAGAAAACGCTCGGGCAAGTTTGTGCGAACATTGAGCAGATTCAGGAACAGTTGAAGCGCCCCATGCTATTGGAAAATCCATCCACCTATTTGCGCTTCAAAACAACAACTATGAGTGAGCTGGAATTTATCAGCACGATCATCCAGCGGACCGGATGCCAGTTGCTACTTGACGTCAATAATGTTGCCGTCTCCTGTTTTAATCATCAGCAGGATCCCTACCAATATATCGATCAATTTCCCGGTCAGTCTGTACGACAAATTCATCTGGCCGGATATGCGACTGACCAAAATGAGACAGTACCACTAAGAATTGACAGCCATGACCGAGAAGTCACTGATGACGTCTGGCAGCTCTATCAATATACCTTACAGAAGTGGGGAGATAAGCCCACGTTAATTGAATGGGACGGGCAACTCCCGGAACTTGCCGTACTACAACAGCAGGCCACAATGGCTGATCAGATACGAACTCGTATTCAACGCACGTTTCAATCAGAGTCAGGGGCCGATCATGCAACAGCAATTTAGTCAGTCGATCCTGATGCAAAACGATGAAGTACTGCCACAAATCGACGCAACATCAACCGCAGAAAAACAAGCTCGCTTTGCCGTTTACCGCAACAATGTCTATCACTCACTGACCGAAGCACTGGAAGAGATCTACCCTGTCTGCAAGCAGGTTGTCGGTGACGATTTTTTCCGCATGCTGGCGGGGCATTTTATTCAACGTTATCCGCCAACTTCACCAATATTGAGCGAGTATGGGGCGCAATTTGCTGAGTTTTCCCGCTCAATACCACAGCTTTCATCGCTGCCTTACTTCAGTGAATTAGCCCAACTGGAATATCAGTTACTGCAATTGACTCATGCAGCTGATATGCCGGTACTCTCCGTGACTGACATTCAACAACATCTGGCAGAATGCGCCGACCCAACACAATCAGTCTGGCAACTCGCTGAGCCCTGTTTGTTATGGCAGACCTCTTATGCTGTTGGCTTGATTTATCAGGCCCACCAGCCAAATTCAGAGGTCATAATTCAGGATATTCATTGGGATAAAAGTGAGTACCTACTACTGACTAAAAGAGACCATTATGGGGTTTTCTACCCTCTGTCTGTGGATGAATACCACTTACTTCAGCAATTACGGCAAGGTGTCACACTAGCGCAAGCGAGTCAGTCCATCACGTCTTCCCATTTTCCGGCGTTATTTTCAACGCTATTGCAAAAACCCATTATCCGAGCGATTTTGCCACAATAGGAGCCTGTTTATGTCACTGCCACTGCTGAAGAAAGTCTCGGCCTCTCCGTGGACTGAGTCGATTATTTTACTGCTGAGTCGCTTTGGCCTCGCTGCAATTTTCTGGCTCTCCGGACAAACCAAAATCGAAGGCTTTGCTTTGAATATAATTTCCGGCCCAATTCATCTGGGCTGGCCGACCGTCAAGGACAGCACATTTGCGCTGTTTGAATATGAATACAACCTACCGATCATTTCTTATGTGTTGGCCGCTTACCTTGCTACCATTGCCGAACATCTGCTTTCTATTTTATTGCTCACCGGTCTGATGAGTCGCTTTGCTGCGCTGGGAATTTTTGGCATGACACTGGTGATTCAGGTTTTTGTTTACCCGGATGCTTATCCGACACATGCCACTTGGCTGGCGCTGAGTGCCTGGATCATGTACAAAGGCGCCGGGGCAATCTCATTGGATTATCTACTGCGTTTTCACCGCCATCACCCGGCAAGCTAATCAATCAAAAATCGACGCATAAAAAAACTGGGCGATCTTCATCGCCCAGTTAGTCTGTTGCATTTCAGTAAAGCATGTCAGTTCAGTCAAGCATCATCACTGCCAGCTTGATGTTGCGCACCTTCCTCAGCAGCCAAATCTTCGATATCAATCCGGGTCACCCGTTGCAGACCACGCGGCAATAATGCACCTCTGCGGCCTCGTTCGCCCCGGAAGTTTTCCAGATCATCCGGCTTCAGCCCGAGCTTACGTTTGCCTGCATAGATCGTAATCGCAGCGCCTTGCGGCAGCACCATCAGGTGAGAGACAAACTCTTCTCTTTCTTTGGCCTTCGCCGAAGGAATATTAATGATCTTGTTGCCTTTGCCTTTACCCAGTTGAGGCAGATCTTTAATCGGGAATAACAACATGCGGCCCTGATTGGTGATCGCCATAATTTCATCGGATTCTAAACTGTTCAGCGGCTGCGGCGTCATGATCAGTGCGTTATTCGGTAAGTTCACCAACGCTTTACCACTACGGTTCTTAGACAGAAAATCACTGCCTTTACAGACAAAACCATATCCGGCATCCGAGCCCACCAGCCATAGTTGATCTTCATCGCCCATCACCACCTGACGGATTTGCGTGCCTTCCGCAACATTCAGACGCCCGGTAATCGGCTCGCCCTGAGAACGGGCTGAAGGCAAGGTGTGCGCTTCAAGTGAATAACTGCGGCCATCACTGCCGAAGAAGACCGCCTGCTGATTACTTTTCCCACACGCATGAGCCAGATACTGGTCACCCGATTTGTAATTCAGCCCCTGACAATCGATGTCATGACCTTTGGCATGGCGAATCCAGCCTTTATCCGACAAGATCACCGTAATCGGCTCACTCGGCACCAATTCTCTTTCCGTCAGAGCTTTGGCTTCCGCTCTTTCAACTAACGGAGAACGACGGTCATCACCATATTTTTCGGCATCGGCTTTCAACTCTTTTTTCAGCAGCGTATTCAAACGACGCTCCGAACCAAGCAGTTGCTCTAATTTATCCCGCTCTTTTTCCAGCTCTCCTTGCTCAGCACGAATTTTGAATTCTTCCAGTTTCGCTAAATGACGCAAACGCGTATCCAAAATCGCATTCGCTTGAATTTCAGAAATTCCGAAACGAGCCATGAGAACTTCTTTCGGCTCATCTTCGTTGCGGATAATCTCGATGACTTCATCGAGATTCAGATAGGCAACCAGCAAGCCTTCAAGAATGTGTAATCTTGCCAGAACCTTATCCAACCGGTGCTGCAAGCGACGCTTGACCGTATTACGGCGGAATTCAAGCCATTCTGACAAGATTTCCACTAACCCTTTCACCTGAGGACGATTGTTCAGACCAATCATATTCAGGTTCACGCGGAAGCTTTTTTCTAAATCAGTCGACACAAACAGATGATTCATCAGGACGTCACAATCGACTTTTTTCTTACTCGGCACGATGACAATCCGCGTCGGATTCTCGTGGTCAGACTCATCGCGCAGATCTTCGACCATCGGCAATTTCTTCGCTCGCATCTGGCTGGCGATCTGCTCTAACAGTTTGGCACCGGAAACCTGATGAGGCAGAGCGGTGATAACAATATCACCACCTTCTTTATGCCAAACCGCACGCATTTTGATACTGCCACGACCGGTTCGATATATTTTTTCAATATCGGTACGCGCAGAGACGATTTCTGCTTCCGTCGGATAATCCGGTCCCTGAACATACCCCATGATCTCCTCTAAACCAGCTTGAGGTTTATCGATGAGATGAATGGTAGCATTCGCGATTTCCCGGACATTATGCGGTGGAATGTCGGTTGCCATTCCCACAGCAATCCCCGTCACACCATTGAGCAGGATATGCGGTAAACGAGCCGGCAGCATTTGTGGCTCATCCATGGTGCCATCAAAGTTCGGCTGCCATTCAACCGTCCCTTGTCCGAGTTCACCCAATAGAACTTCCGCAAAACGAGACAGTTTGGCTTCGGTATAACGCATCGCTGCAAAAGATTTCGGATCATCCGGCGCCCCCCAGTTCCCTTGACCATCCACCAGCGGATGACGGTAAGAGAAAGGTTGTGCCATCAGAACCATTGCTTCATAACAGGCTGAGTCACCATGGGGATGATATTTACCCAGCACGTCCCCGACGGTCCGTGCCGATTTTTTATATTTGGCCGAAGCAGATAGCCCAAGCTCCGACATCGCATAAATAATACGGCGCTGAACCGGTTTCAGACCGTCACCGATGTAAGGCAGTGCACGGTCCATAATGACGTACATCGAGTAGTTCAGGTATGCGTCTTCCGTAAATTTACGTAACGGCAGCTGTTCTACTCCATCAAAACTGATTTCTGTTGCCATCTTTATACCTCTGCCAAGTCACCGTTGTGTTGCAACCAAGATCTTCTGTCGTCCGCTCTTTTCTTCCCGAGGAGCATATCCATCATCTCATCAGTCGCTTCGATATCGTCGATCGTGAGTTGAACAAGACGGCGTGTATTCGGATCCATAGTTGTTTCACGTAACTGAAGTGGATTCATCTCCCCCAGTCCTTTAAAACGCTGCACGTTGATTTTGGCTTTTTTCTGACTCAGGCGTTCTAACACGCCATCTTTTTCCTGATCATCCAATGCATAATAAACCTCCTTACCACAGTCGATTCGGTAAAGAGGAGGCATCGCAACATAGACATGTCCGGCGCGCACCAATGCAGGAAAGTGGCGCGTAAATAGCGCACATAATAGGGTTGCAATATGCAGACCATCCGAATCCGCATCCGCGAGAATACAAACTTTACCGTAACGCAGATTATCCAGATCATCGTTATCAGGGTCGATCCCCAAAGCCACCGAAATATCATGAACTTCCTGTGAAGCCAGCACCTGATCGGCTGACACTTCCCATGTGTTCAGAATTTTCCCCCGCAGTGGCATAACAGCCTGAAACTCACGATCTCTGGCCTGCTTGGCGCTCCCTCCGGCGGAATCCCCTTCCACCAAAAACAATTCGGTGCGGCTCAGATCTTGAACGGTACAGTCTGTCAGTTTCCCCGGCAGCGCTGGCCCTGAAGCAATTTTTTTGCGGACGACTTTTTTGCTGGCTCGCATCCGACGATGGGCATTCGCAATACAGACTTCCGCCAATAGCTCCGCCAGTTGTGGTTTTTCGTTCAGCCATAGACTGAATGCGTCTTTGACAACGCCGGAAACAAATGCTGCGGTTTGACGCGATGACAGGCGCTCCTTAGTTTGACCGGCAAACTGCGGATCCTGCATTTTGACAGACAGCACATAGGAACAACGATCAAAAACGTCTTCACCCGTGAGCTTGACGCCTCGCGGCAACAAGTTGCGGAACTCACAAAACTCACGCATGGCATCGAGTAACCCTTGACGCAATCCGTTGACATGCGTCCCGCCTAATGGGGTCGGAATCAGGTTGACGTAACTTTCGGTGATCATATCACCACCTTCGGGTTGCCAAATGACAGCCCAGGTCGCAGCTTCAATTTCAGCTTTAAACTCACCGGTAAAAGGTTCCTCGGGCAAAAGCGTATACCCTTTCACACCTTCTGCCAGATAATCTTTCAGACCGTCTTCGTAGAACCAACGGTAATCATTACCATTGACTTTATCTTCGAAAGTGATTTCGAGACCGGGACATAACACCGCTTTGGCACGCAGGTTATTGATCAGTCGGGAAACCGAAAAATTACCTGAATCAAAGTAGCTGCTATCCGGCCAGAAGTGAACGCTGGTACCTGTATTTCTACGACCACAGGTACCGGTCACTGTCAGATCAGAGACTTTATCGCCATGCTCAAATGCAATCTCATAGACCTGTCCATCACGCCGAACCGTAACTTCGACACGTTTGGACAAGGCATTGACGACCGAAATACCCACCCCGTGCAAACCACCGGAGAACTGATAATTTTTATTGGAAAATTTTCCTCCGGCATGAAGCTTACACATGATCAGCTCAACGCCTGAGACTTTCTCTTCCGGATGAATATCAACAGGCATGCCTCGCCCGTTGTCGATCACTTCCAGAGATTGGTCAGAATGAAGAATAACTTGGACCTTCGATGCATACCCGGCTAACGCTTCATCAACACTATTATCAATGACCTCCTGACCTAAATGGTTCGGACGTGCGGTATCGGTATACATCCCAGGTCTGCGACGTACTGGTTCTAAGCCATTCAATACTTCAATGGCACCAGCATTATATTGTTCAGTCATATTTCGGGATGCTTATATCAATCAATGATTCTAACTCTGCGCTCAATCTGTAAACATTTCGAGACTATTTACAGTTGTCACTGAAAAAAGTTTATTTGTATGGCACACATCATACGTGGGAAGCGATAGAGACTTCAATCCTCCCCTTTCCCGTTGATGTTTGAGGTATAGTCTGGAAGAGAAGGCTTCCTGTCAAGCATCTGTCAGGCTTCGGCCTTAGTTTCTGACACTTTTCTCAATGCATGTCAAAGTTCCAGAAACTCAAGAATAGCAGCAGCGTAGCGTTCAAAGCCAACAAAACTATGATCGCCCCCCTGTTCTACGGTTTGTCGAGAATTGCGAAATTTGTCAACAGCCTGACGATAATCCAGCACTTCATCGCCCATTTGTTGTAACAGCCAAAACTGGGCCGGGTCAGGCAGCACCTCAATATCCAGCGCTTTAAGCTCCTCGATATGACAAGCCGCCAGAGTATATTTTTCGTCGGTGTATGGATTCACTTGTTCGCCAAGATAGTCTTGTAACAATTCGTAAGGGCGAACCGCTGGATTGACGACCACCGCTCTGAGATGAAACTGTGAGTTCAGCCAGATAGACAAATAGCCACCGAGCGAGCTACCCACCAGACCAATACGATATTCTTGCTGTTTCTCTCGAATCAACTCACAAAGCATCCGGGCAGCAGCTTCGGGGAAGCAGGGAAGTTGTGGCACAATCACCCGCATGTCAGGGCGATAATCACGGCAGTATTGCTGCATGATCATCGCTTTATGGGATAAAGGGGAACTGTTAAAACCGTGAATATAGATCAATAAAGAAGGTTTACGCATTGATTGCCTCATCTTCTGTCTACGCGGGTGATTATCTGTTATCAGTATCCGTTTGCTGAGAAATCGGGTAAGAAAAGACCTTGCTTCAAACGACCAACTTGTGTCGTCAGTTGTCCGTCAGGATGAAGTTCCAGCTCACGCCAGCCGGGAGAGACCAAATCCAGTGCAAAGTCATCGGAGTGCGGTTTAAACTGAACACAAGTCGAGGGTGTAGACATCACCTGAATCCCATGATAATCGCGTTCCATTACCTGATGAACATGACCACATATCACGCCTTTGACGTGAGGGTATTGCAACAGAATATCCCAGAACGCATCGCTATTTTTCAACGTATGCTGATCCAACCAACGGCTGCCGACTAACAACGGGTGATGATGGAGCAAGATAAGCGTATGCCTTGCCTGAGTCTCACGTAAAATGTCGTCCATCAGTTGCAGCTGCTCCGGGCTGATATAACCATAGGGAACTCCGGAGACCTGTGAGTCAAGCAGAATCATCTGCCAGTGAGCACCCACTGTCACATGTCTCGGCTGGATGACTTGAGAATTCGCCAGAATGGTTTTCATCGCGATCTGCTCATCATGGTTTCCCGGCAGACATAAACAAGGCTTCTGCAAAGGCGCAATACCGTCAACAAACAACTGATAGGAAGCTTCAGAATGATCCTGAGAGATATCTCCGGTTGCCAGAATAAGCTGATAATCGACTTCTCTCGCGATGACTTCTTGCACGACCGCTTTAAAACTATTTGCCGTATTGACGCTGAGCAAGCTGCCCTCATCAGAAGCAAACAAATGAGTATCGGTCATCTGAAGCAGTTTTATACTATCAAGATGTTCGGTGTGAAACGATACGTCCAAATCTACTTAACCTTATGAAGATGATCGATCTCGGATATTAATCGGTGCACGAGTAATACCATGCTTTAAACAAAAGGTCAGCCAATCCCCCAAAAAACGGTTGGTCTGAGCCTTTTCATCTTTTTGTACCATGCTATCGTTAGGGTAGTCGTAACGAGGCTTTAATCGGTGTATCTGCTCAGCGCTGCACACCTCAGCAACACGTGCATCATGATATAACCTGACAGACATGGTCGGTAGCGGAAATACAGCCACATCATCACTCTGACATATTTTAACCAAGGTCGTATATTTGGTTACTTCCATGACTTCGAGTTGATAATTCATACGCAAGGCTTGGTAACAACGCACATCCTCAGCACTGTGCATCGCTGGCAACAACGCATTTAGTTTTGCATAGTTTGTTTCATAGACCCGCATCAGTTCCGGTAAATCAACATGATACGGTTTTTTCATTGCTACTTCTGCCATTGTATCTTCAGTTCTTCCCAGTTTAACGCCAACCATTGTAGCGCGATAATGGAGGCACCATTTTCAATCTTACCCGTCTTCACCCAGTCGTAAGCCGTTTCCCGACTTAGCACATGGACACGAATATCCTCATCTTCCCCATCCAACCCATGAACACCATGCGCTATAGAGGCATCTACTTCACCGACATAGACGTCAATCATTTCATTGCATCCGCCAGATGAAGGATAGTATGACGTGACCGGCACAATCCGTTCGACATCGAGTCCCGCTTCTTCGACCGCTTCGCGACGAACCACGTCTTCCGAAGATTCCCCTTCTTCGACAATCCCGGCAACGACTTCAAACTGCCATGGATGCTGGTTTTCAAGCGCACCAACACGTATTTGCTCAATTAAGACCACCTGATCAAGCACTGGATCGTAAGGAAGTATTGCAGCAGCAGGTCCCCGTACAAACATTTCCCGTTCAACAACCCGACTCCAGCCGCCTTCAAACTGCCTATATTTGAAATAATACTTTACCATTTTGAAGAAGCCGTCAAAAAGTGTCTCTTTTTTGACAACCTGCAAATCTTGAGCAGAAAATTGTGTCGGCTCTTTTTGTGATGATCGCATTCTTTCTATTCTCCATTTGAATCTTTAAATTTAACCATGTAAGAGTTTACGTACCAAGGATGCAGCTCAATTTTTTATATAAAAATTACTAAAATAGTTAAATTAAGTAATTTGTTTACTATACAGATGGATAATTAACCAGAAAAATGACAAACTGCCCGAGCACTTCTTAGGAAATTTAAGTTAAACTAACGAGCGCAATCTCTCATGACAATATTGCAGGAATAGGAAGAATGAAAAAACTGCTCCCACTATGCGTCAGTATCACTCTGGGAAGTCTGTCCCCAATCGTTTGGGCAGATACCCTTACGGAAATCTATGACCAAGCCAAACAAAATGACCCCCAGTTGCTTAGCGCTGCGGCACAACGAGACTCAGCCTATGAAGCAATAAAGTCAACTCGGGGAGAATTATTACCACAGATTAACCTGTCAACAGGTTACAACATTATCAGTAGTAATAAAGATATTGCAGATAGCAAGCGATGGTCAGCAGATGTAACGTTATCTCAGACGCTTTATGACAGAAACAGTTGGCTGAATCTGGGCATCGCCGAAAAATCAGCTCGCCAAATTGATTCCCAATATGCACAAACACAGCAAAATCTCATTTTACGGGTTGCCCAAGCTTACTTTGAAGTGCTTAGAGCCAAAGACAACCTTGCTTTTGTACGTGCTGAAAAAAATGCTGTTGCGCGTCAACTGGAACAGACCAAACAACGTTTTGAAGTCGGTTTATCTGCGATTACCGATGTTCACGATGCTCAGGCACAATATGATAGTGTTCTTGCTGATGAAGTTTTAGCTGAAAATAGCCTGACCAACAGCTACGAAGCCATTCGGGAAATTACCGGTCAGGAACATGATCATCTCAGCCCATTGGATACCGATCGTTTTTCTGCCAGTAGAATGGATAAGACGATGAATGAGCTGGTAAATGAAGCCCAGAAGAAGAATTTATCGCTTTTGACGGCCAGAATCTCGCAAGATATTGCTCGTGAGAAAATTGCTTTAGCCAGTTCAGGACATCTACCAAATCTAAGTCTGGATGCGGGTTATGGCATCAAACATGAATATGAACCGTCAAATTCGTACTATAGCACCTACGATCCGATCAATAGTGTGAGTGTCGGAGTTAACCTCTCAATACCACTTTATACCGGTGGTAAAATTACCTCAGAGACCAAGCAAGCTGAATATGGTTTAACACAAGCCAGTCAGGATCTTGAAGCAAGTTATCGTAGCGTCATCAAAAATGTTCGGGCATACAATAACAACATCAATGCTTCTATAGAAGCGATCCGGGCTTACCAACAAGCGGTCGTATCAGCCAAATCGGCACTACAAGCCACTGAAGCTGGTTTTGATGTCGGAACCCGGACCATCGTGGATGTATTGGATTCAACCCGTCGCCTCTATGATGCAAACAGAAATCTGTCGGATGCTCGTTATGACTACATCCTGAATGTGCTTCAGTTAAAACAGGCAGTCGGGACATTAAACGAGCAAGATATTCTCGCTATCAATGCGGGCCTGAAATAATTAAACACCCACCATATTGACCCAAAAGCCAGCAATGCTGGCTTTTTTTGTTTGAATGCGACAGCTCATACGGGCAGGGCAATTAGCCACGACCACCTTTGATCGCTTCAATAATTTCAGACGTCGAGCAGCCATCTTCAAAGTTAAGCACCCGGACTTCCCCACCAGCAGCAATCACTTCCTGACCACCCGCGATCTCTTCAGGACGATAATCACCACCTTTGACCAGTAGATCTGGTAATACAGTCGCAATCAGACGTTGCGGAGTATCTTCGCTGAACGGGACAACCCAATCGACCGCGCCTAACCCAGCCAGAACCGCCATGCGACGATCGGTCGGATTGACCGGACGACCGGGGCCTTTCAAGCGCTTCACCGACTCATCGGTATTCACAGCCACAATCAGACGATCACCCAGTTGTGCCGCATGATTGAGATAAGAGACATGTCCGGCATGAAGGATATCGAAACAACCATTGGTCATGACCACTTTATCGCCACGGGCCTGCGCTTTTTTGACAGCTTCGATTAATGCTTTCTCACTCACAACCCCGAAGTCGGTGTCCTGACTGCCGTGAATCGCTTCCGCCAGTTCAATCGTCGAGACCGTTGATGTTCCGACTTTGCCAACGACGATCCCAGCGGCCGCATTGGCCAACGCACAGGCTTCATCCAATGGTTTTCCTGCGGCAACCGAAGCTGCCAGAACGGAAATCACCGTATCTCCCGCCCCTGTCACATCATAAACTTCCTTGGCCAGCGTCGGTAAGTGGAAAGGTTCATGACCACGACGCAACAAGGTCATTCCATGTTCACTTCGCGTCACGAGCAATGCATCGAGTTCATATTTATCAATTAATGCAAACCCTTTGGCAACCAGCTCATCTTCTGAATGAACCTTGCCGACCACCATTTCAAACTCAGCCATATTCGGTGTTAACAACGTCGCGCCACGATAGCGTTCGAAATCAGCCCCTTTCGGATCAATAAAGACCGGCACGCCGAACTGTTTGGCTTTCTGAATAAACTGCTGCACATGCTCGAGTGCCCCTTTGGCATAATCAGACAGAATGACGGAGCGAACATGAGGGAGCGCACTTTCCATGCGAGACAATACCAGCTCGGGATCGGTATTCTCGAATTTATCTTCAAAATCAAGACGGATTAACTGTTGTCCACGACTTAAGACACGTAACTTGGTAATCGTGGGATAAGAAGGTAAGGCTACAAAGTAGCAATGAACATTTAATGAAGTCAGCTTTTCTTCCAAAACTGCGGCGGGCTCGTCTTGTCCGGTTAATCCGACAATATGTGCCTGCCCACCAAGCGATGCAATATTCATAGCAACGTTTGCTGCCCCCCCCGGACGTTCCTCATTATGTTCGACTTTCACAACAGGAACCGGGGCTTCCGGTGAAATTCGCCCAGTTGGCCCATACCAGTAACGGTCAAGCATGACATCACCAACAATTAAAACACCTGCTTGATTATAGTCAGGTAGAATTGGCTTCATTAGAAATCTCCAGTTTTTCGATTTGTTCAGAGTTTATCACAGCCGAATCACAGGCTGAATAACCACTCTCTGAGATATTATCCCAGCCACTGTTGCCAAGCCTGAGTCACCACTTCACGTTCTGCCAAGAATTTATCCTGACTCACATCCGCATCCAGATTCAGCAAATTACGATGATGGATTTGGTCTCTCATGGTGGTATAAGCCTCAGTCAGTGCTTGCATCTGTTCCTGTGACATCATACCGGCCGTCATCAATGACTCGAAAATTCTGACATTATCCGACCACCGCGTCAGTTCCGGGTACTGACTGCTATAACAAAGCACCAGATACTGCGCCAAAAATTCAATATCCGTGATCCCGCCCCGATCCTGTTTCAGCATAAAACGACCCGGTTTTTTCTCCGAGAGGTGCTGACGCATTTTCTCTCGCATCTCAACCACATCTTTTTTCAGGACGATTTCATCTCTGGCAAGGCTCAACACCTGATGACGCGTTTGCACAAATGCCTCAGCCAGCAGTTCATCCCCATAAATCATTCGTGCACGAACAAGCGCCTGATGTTCCCATGTCCACGCTTCCTGATGCTGGTATTCGGCAAAAGCACTGACCGGTGCCACTAATAAGCCCGAGGCTCCCGAGGGTCTGAGGCGCATATCAACGTCATATAAAATACCGGAAGCCGTTCGCACCGAGAAAATATGAATGATGCGTTGTGCCAGACGCAGATAAAATTGCCGGCCATCAATTTCTTTGTGACCGTCGGTATTAATATTGGCCGGGCAATCATGAAGAAAAACTAAATCCAGATCGGAGTTATAGCCCAGCTCCCAACCGCCGACTTTACCGTATCCGATAACCGCGAACCCTTTGCCATGACGCTGATTGAGATGCGTCGGCTCCCCATACTTCTCTTTTAACTGCTCCCATGCCTGATGAACAACAGCTTCCACAATCGCCTCAGCCAAATAAGTGAGGTGGTCACTCACTTTCATCACCGGCAGCACTTCGGCAATATCGGCTGCGGCAATACGCAGCAAACAGATCTGTTTGAACTGACGCAAACCTTCCATTTGCTGTTCCATATCATCCTGAGGAATACGAGCTAGAAAATCTCGCAACTCCACACGGTATTGATCAAGCGGAATCGGATGATAAAGCTGGTGTGGATCAAGTAATTCGTCGAGCAAAATGGGATAGCGAGCCAACTGCTCAGAAATCATCGGACTCGCAGTACATAAGCGGGTTAATTGCATCAGTGCTGCGGGATGCTCATCGAGCAGCTCCAGATAGGTAGTTCGGGTGGAGATACGTTGCAACAGATACAAAACCCGGGGGAAACCGAACTGAGCGTCAGGATGACGGAAAACGGCCTGGAACACTTTCGGCATTAAATGATTTATCACTTCCCGGCCGCGAGGTCCCAAGGTTTTTTTAGCCAGTTCGGTTTTAAATTGCAGCAACACATCCGCCACTTTGCTTTCAGCAGCTAAAGCCAGATCTTTTTGCAGGATATCAGCGACGACTTCCGGTTTATCCGCCATATCCCAAAGCTCTTGATATACCGGCTCAATCGGTGCCTCTTCGCTATCATCTTCATCGCCGATCAGATCTCTGAAGATTTGATGCACTCGGTCCATATGAGCCTGAATGTCCTGAAGAAGTGTCTCCCAACAATCCATCCCTAAAGCCGTGACGAGGCGCTGTCGGGAACATGAATCATCGGGTAAGGTCTGCGTCTGTTTATCCGCCAAGGCCTGAAGCAGGTTTTCCACACGCCTTAAAAATAAATATGCCTGTTGCAACGAAGTCACATCACTCTCACCGAGCAACCCTAGCGACAGAACCGCATCCAGTGTTTCTAATAAGCTGCGTTTTCTTAAACTCGGTTCGCGTCCTCCACGAATCAGCTGAAAGGATTGGACAATAAACTCGATTTCCCGGATGCCGCCCGCACCGAGTTTAATATTATTCACCAATCCTCGGCGACGAACTTCACTTTGAATCATCGACTTCATTCGGCGCAGCGACTGAATCGCACTGAAATCAATGTAACGACGAAACACGAAAGGACGTAGCATCTGTCTCAGCTCCTGATAGCACGCATACATTTCGCGCCCCATCACGCGTGCTTTAACCATCGCATAACGTTCCCAGTCTCTTCCCTGTTCCTGATAATAGTCTTCTAATGCCGCAAAACTCATCACCAGCGGGCCGCTATCGCCAAAAGGTCTGAGTCGCATATCGACACGATAGCAAAAACCGTCGGCTGTCTGCTGATCAAGGCTCTTAATGATTCTCTGCCCCAGTCGCGTAAAGAATTGCGCATTCGCAATACTTTTTCGCACCCCTTGCGTTTCACCATTGTCCGGATAGGTAAAAATCAAATCGATATCGGATGAAAAATTCAGTTCTCCGCCGCCCAGCTTTCCCATCCCGATAATTAACATGGGCTGGGTCTCACCCGCTTGGTTGACCGGTGTTCCCCACAGCTTGCAGCAAAGGGCGTATTGCCATTGATATGTTTCAAAAATCAATGCTTCCGCTAATTCTGAGAGATGATGCAAACTTTCTTCAAGTGGCCAGTCCGCCAGAAAATCACGCCAGGCAATATAAAACATTTCCCGGTTTCTCACCGTACGCAGAATATGCTCTCCCGTCGCTTCATCCGGCTCTGTAACCAATTGCTTTTGTAACTGCTGCCGATAATCATCAACCCGGGATTGACTCTCAATCATTGACGGAAATATCTCGCACAACTGCGCATCACGCATTAACGCTTCATAAAGGAAATCACTCAACCCCAAAACATATTTCAATTGTTCAGTTAAAGATGCAGACCAAGATAAGATGATCGGATGTTTTTCCGTCAACCGCTGATAATTTAAATCGGATAATGTCTGGAGTTCGGATGGTAATTGCATTTACAGCCTCTTATTATCGGTGCCTCACAAAACGGTGATGAGTCATAGCAACTTGAGAAACATGATTAAAAAAAACGCCCACTTGAAGGAATGCGCCAACGTGATTAGACCACGAAAGTTCACAAGCCCCTAAGTGAGCGCTTACAATTTCACAACGGGATCATACTTTGAATGAAGTAATCTTATGATCCAGTTCCTCAGCATTACTCTGCATGATTTCTGATGTTTCCAGTAACTCACTGACCACAGTGACGGAAGCTTCGACCAACTCACGGACATTCGTCAGGTTCTGATTCATCTCCTCGGCAACACTACTCTGTTGGCCGGCAGCACTGGCGATTTGGAAATTCATATCATTGATTTGCTGAATTTGTTCAACAATACCATCCAGTTCACTGCCCGCATTCGTGACCAATTCCACACCGTCTGCTGCTTCAACAACACTCTTTTCCATCAGCCCTACGGCTGAATTCGCACTGCTTTGAAGTTGAGAAATCATATCCTGAATCTCAACCGTTGCCTGTTGGGTTCTCTGAGCAAGATTACGGACTTCGTCAGCAACCACAGCAAACCCTCGACCCGCTTCACCGGCACGGGCAGCTTCAATCGCGGCATTCAGTGCCAATAAATTTGTCTGTTCAGAAATACTTTGGATTGTGCCGACGACGCTACTAATGGCCACAACCCGCTCCTCAACCTGATTGACCGCTTGTGCTGATTCAGAAATATCAGATGAGAGATCGCGCATTTTCAAGACGGTCCCCTGAACAAACTCCTGCCCAGTTTTGGCTCGGGAAGAAGCCTGCTCAGTCAGCGAGGAAGCACTTTGTGCATGGTCGGCAACCGTATGGACTGTAGAGGACATTTCACTCATTGCGGTCGCTAACTGGTCAATTTCATTGAACTCTTCTTGTGCCGATTCTTTTGTCTCGGACATACTGATTGTCATCACTTCAGTCAAACCGGATAATTCCTGAGAACTAGTGATTTGAAGTTTGATCATGTCCTGCAATTGACGGCGAGTTTTCTCAAGCTCTCTGGCGACATCACCGTATTCATCTTTACATTCCATCTCAACCGGTTCAGATAAATCCCGGTTTGCCATGGTCTTAATTGCATCGCTTATATACTGCGTCTGTCTTAACATCACCCTCGCTGCAAACAGCAACAGGACAATGAATACAATAATTAACAATAATGTCTGCCAAACAACTTGTGTGATATAGGCTTCATAGTGATGTTGTGCAATCTGAACATTATTTGTGGCATCTAAAAGAGCTGAGTAAAACACACTGGCATCCCAGAGCTGTTTTGCAACTATCAATATCGTACTGAATACCATCAGCATCACCATCTTAGGAACAAGGCGAATATCCGTAATTACCCGTTCCCAAGGCTTAAAAGCCAGTTTTGTCATGATCCGTCTCCACTAAGTCCTAATTTTCCTAATTCAATCATTCCCACTAAATCACTATGTCTTATTTTTATGATTACAATAACAATAGAAGGAGCATACCAAAATTCATATCCAAACATTATGAAGGTCATCAAGAACAGCGTAGATACCCTATATTTTTAGACTATCCACACTGACAGACGGATTTGGAGCTCAAACTACAACAGGTATATCGACTCATCGGAGTTGTTCTGTAGTCTTTTCTTCATGCTAATGATGCAAAAGACAACAAAAGACAACAAAAGACAAGTAGTGGGAACATCGACTACATCATCCCGACGCAGCGATTCAATTTTTCAAGTTATACATGTTTCCAATAAGGCGTCACAGCCATACTGATGTTTCTGGTTTGCTCCATGGCATGAAGGATCGAGTTTTCCTGCCGAATCAACCACCGTTTTAATTGCTCTTGCTGATCGCCTTCCAACTTATCAACCTGCTGCTCTAATGGTTCAAGCGTTAAAAGATCATCAATACCTTGCAACAAGTCAGCCCATGGCAGTCGAAAGGACTGGCGTTCACTTTCATTATAGAGGCTGGCAAATCCAATCCCGGTGTATAAATTCCTCATCAGACAATACTGTTGAATCAAATAATCCTGTTTAGAAAACTGCTTATCCGCAGGAAAAGCCGCTAACAACTCATTCCATGTCCGCTCCAGTTGCTCCGCTGAAAACGGCTCAATCGACTCCGCCATCATGACTCGGGATTTCTCGTTCAGAAAAGGCTGCCAGCCTTTGGTCAAAATCCAACGACTCAAGTCCAGAATCAAACCGACATAACGGGAGCTATAACACAGCTTCAACACATCTTGCGTTGACGGTAAAGCGTCTTGTAAACTCCGAAGCTCCGCCAATAAGAACTTCCGGGCATCCAGCTTGCGCAGAATATGGCCCTTGTCTTCACAGAGGTAGTCGAGATAATTGGACGCTTTCAGCCAAGACAATTCCTGTTCCAGCCATTTGAGTTCCTGACGTAAGATTGCACTGGCACGTCGAGGCACGATATCACTATAAACGGCCAGCGTCTGACGAATAAAACAAATCGCATGACGAATTTCATGTAACGCTTCGACCGATGCCTTCTCGACATAAATCTGCTCATGGTAATGCCAGTGTTCTAAAGCATGTTCCAAAGAATGGATAAAACAAGATTCAACCGTATCATTGGCTGTGGTTTCAACCAAAGCCAGAGGCTTCGTTTCATCGCCCATGTATCCGAAAGCCAGTCGATAACCTCTGGCAGCCTTACTTAAATTGCCGAGACGAACGCCGCCTTCATCACTCAATGTTCTTGCCAGAGAAAACAAAGCATCGGTCTGACCTGATTTTAGTTCCAGTTCAACCTCACAAATCGGGTCTTCCGATTCTCCGGCTATCACTTTTCCCTGATCGAATGCGACTTCAATTTGACTGCCATCAGGCATGCCGACGAGCCACTGTTCACGCGTAAAATCCGTTGAAAAGAGAGGGTGAAGTTCAGCGGCCAGTTGCTCGGTACTGCGGTCTTCCGGCCAGATATCTTGAGGATGAAGGGAGAGAGAAGGAGTATTGCTATCATGTTCGGCATTGTATTCCGGTCGCTGATGTAACCCGGCAACCACCCGTCCAGCGGTTTTCACCGTCTGTACATAGACACCATCGCAACATCGGATTCGCAGGCCGATATCATGCTGACGCAGCCAGTTATCAGGCGTATCAAAATATGTATTCTCTAATTCACGGCAACGATGCTGTAAAACTTTGGTCTGAGCAATCTTACGACGCAAAACATCTGAATATTCAGGAGAAACGAAAAACTTCAGTTCTATCTCAGTTTCCATAACAATACCTTTCGTGGCAGATAGCGACAGGATATTGCCAATTTCGGACAGGAGCAAGTGAGAAATAACATATCATTCATACGCTAAAATGGTTTTAAAGCACCGTCGAATGAGTTACCATGCGCGCCTTTATAGCCAATGTTCAACATTTCATCATAATGTTGTATGTTCTTTGTAAGGTTATATTTTTGGATTGAGTCACATGCCAGTGAATACAATTATGGGGTTATTTGCAAAGTCCCCAATTAAACCTTTGCAAAAACACGTTGTCTGTGTCAATGAATGCTGTTCTTACCTGATCAGCTTCTTTGAAGTTACTTTCCAGAAAGATTGGGAAAAAGCAGCCGAAATTCGGGCTCAGATTTCTCATCTGGAAAAAGAAGCCGACGTACTCAAACGTGAAATCCGCCTGAAACTGCCGCGCGGATTATTCCTTCCTGTTGATCGAACCGATATGCTCGAACTACTGACCCAACAAGATAAGCTTGCGAATCTCGCAAAAGATATCTCTGGTCGGGTTTATGGTCGGGAGCTGATGATTCCAGAGCCACTGCAAACAGATTTCATTGCCTATGTTAAACGTTGTCTGGATGCGGCGACTCAAGCCCAGAAAGTCATCGGTGAACTGGATGAACTCCTTGAAACCGGATTTAAAGGCCGGGAAGTCACTCTGGTTGCAGAAATGATCAACCAACTTGATGCTATTGAGGATGATACCGACACGATGCAAATTCATCTGCGTCAGCAGTTGATGGCTATCGAGTCAAAATATAATCCGATTGACATGATGTTCTTATACAAAATTCTAGAGTGGGTTGGCGGTATCGCTGACCAAGCTCAACGTGTGGGAGCTCGCTTAGAGCTAATGCTCTCTCGTTCCTGAGATTATAGATTTTCACAATAACTAAGGGCACTCACACATTGCGTCTCTGAATCTAATTATTGTGGCTAAATGATAGGCCACGATAGAAAGTCGCGCGTGCTCCGCTAGTTATCAACAACTAGGTATTATGATGGATATCCTTGTAAGTTACGGATCTATCTTGATTCTTGTGGCAGCAGCCTTCGGTTTCTTGATGGCGATCGGCATCGGTGCAAATGATGTAGCAAATGCGATGGGAACATCAGTTGGCTCTAAAGCACTGACCGTAAAACAAGCTATCTTTATTGCGATGGTTTTTGAGTTCGCCGGCGCCTATCTTGCCGGTGGGGAAGTAACAGACACAATTCGTAAAGGCGTCATCGAAACAAATCTCTTTGTCGCACAGCCTGAAATTCTTGTTTATGGCATGATGTCGTCCCTTCTGGCTGCCGGCACATGGCTCCTGCTGGCCTCGTATATGGGATGGCCGGTGTCAACAACCCACTCCATTATCGGGGCGATTATCGGTTTTGCCTGTATCACTCTGGGAACAGAAGCCGTCGACTGGCATTCCGTTCAAGGAATTGTCGGCAGTTGGATTATTACACCGATTATCTCCGGTTTCTTCGCCTATGTCATTTTCGTCAGTGCACAACGTCTGATATTCGATACAGAAAATCCGCTCCAAAATGCCAAACGTTTTGTTCCGGTTTATATGTTTATCACCACCATGGTCATCGCACTGGTCACCATTAAGAAAGGCCTGAAACACGTAGGTCTCCATCTGAGTACCGGTGAAGCATGGCTTGCCGCCATGTTTGTTTCCGCACTCGTTATGGTCGGAGGCTACCTGTACATCCAAAAACGCTTCTCAAAACGGGAAGAGGACCACAGTTTCTCTGGTGTAGAAAGCATTTTCAGTGTTCTGATGGTCGTTACTGCCTGTGCGATGGCATTCGCCCACGGTTCCAACGACGTCGCGAATGCGATTGGTCCATTGTCAGCCGTGGTATCCACTGTCGAAAATCTTGGTCAGATTTCAGGGAAAAGCCAGATTGCGTGGTGGATCCTGCCATTAGGTGGATTGGGGATAGTCGTCGGTCTCGCAACGCTGGGACATAAAGTGATGGAAACTGTCGGAACCGGAATCACCGAACTGACACCGAGCCGTGGTTTTGCTGCACAGCTTGCAACGGCTTCAACCGTTGTTCTGGCGTCTGGAACCGGGTTACCGATTTCGACCACTCAAACACTGGTTGGTGCGGTCCTCGGTGTGGGTTTCGCCCGTGGTATTGCAGCATTAAACCTTGGTGTTGTGCGTAACATCGTGGCCTCGTGGGTCGTGACGTTACCGGCTGGAGCTCTGCTTGCTGTTGTTTTCTATTATATGCTAGAAAAAATCTTCATTTAGTGCGTGCAACCGTCAGACATTTGTCAGAACCATGTGATTATTGACTCAAATCTGCACAAAGGGAGGCTTGGCCTCCCTTCTTTGTTGCACCATATAAAGAAACTTTTTACTATTTGGAGAGATTTACTTTTCAACCCTATCGTTAAAGGATTTATCGTGAAAAAACTGTTATTCATGTTGCTGCTTTCGCTTCTGACCACGCCCGTTTTTGCACAAGTGCATTACATAGCAGATGACTTGTTTACCTATATGCATTCAGGCCCGAGCAACCAGTATCGAATTATTGGCAGTATTAATGCAGGTGAGAAAGTACAGCTGCTGCAAACCAATAAAGAAACAGGTTATAGTGAAATACTCGATAGCAAAGGGCGTCAGGGTTGGGTACAAGATAAGTTTGTTACCACCACTGAGAGTATGGCATCCCGCCTTCCCCGTTTAGAAAAAGAACTCAAGGATGTCAAAGCACAGTTGTCTGATGCTGAGAATAAAGCCAGTCAGGAAAAGGCCGGGCTAGTCGAGTCTCTTGAAGTTCGCAATAAACAGATTTCCGAGCTGGAAGAAAACTATAGCGGTATAAGCCAGAAACTGGCGACAGCGCAAAGCGAGACACGTGAGTTGAGAGCGAAGCTGGATACTCAGAAAGAAGATCTGTTAATGAAATATTTTATGTACGGTGGCGGTGTTGCTCTTGGTGGCATTCTACTGGGAATCATCCTTCCGCACCTGATTCCAAGACGGAAGAAATCACACTCAAACTGGCTCTGATATGTGAAGAAGGCCTGCTCCCGGCCTTCTCTCAACAATTTCAGACACCCGTTCCAAAAGAGGCAAGCTGTGCAAGTCTATCTCGTCGGTGGCTCCGTTCGTGATCAATTACTCGGTCTTCCCATCAAAGATCGAGATTGGGTCGTCGTCGGCAGTAATCCCTCACTCATGCTTGAACAAGGTTTTATATCTGTCGGGAAAGATTTTCCGGTGTTTCTTCATCCACACACCAAAGAAGAATATGCCCTAGCCAGAACCGAAAAGAAGAGTGGTTCAGGTTATCATGGGTTTGAATGCTTTTTCTCACCGGAAGTGACACTGGAAGATGATCTGATGCGCAGGGATTTAACCATCAATGCGATCGCCCAAGATCCTCAAGGGGTGCTTATCGATCCCTATCACGGCCAAGCCGATTTGGAACAGAGAGTACTGCGCCACGTATCAAATGCCTTTGCAGAAGACCCGGTGCGAATCCTCCGCGTTGCCAGATTCGCAGCCAGATTCGCTTCACTCGGTTTTACCATCGCACCGGAAACAATGGCCTTAATGCGTCACATGGTTCAGTCCGGAGAAATCGCTCACTTAACCGCAGAACGTGTTTGGCAAGAGCTCCATCAAGCACTCGCAACGGACCACCCAGACATCTTTTTATCCGTATTGAGAGAGTGCGGTGCACTGGCTGTTATTTTCCCTGAAATCGACTGCCTCTTCGGGGTACCGCAACCACCGAAATGGCATCCTGAAATCGATACCGGTGAGCATACACTCATGGTGATGCGTCAATCGACACGCCTCTCAACATCGCTGCCGGTCAGATTTGCAGCCATGGTTCATGATCTCGGTAAAGGAACAACACCACCGAGTGAATGGCCGAGCCATAAAATGCATGCCCACACAGGCTTAACCTGTATCCGTGCACTTTGCGAACGCATTCGAGTTCCGGCGGAATATCGGGATTTAGCATTAATCGTCTGTGAACAACATACCAATATTCACAACGCTGCGATTTTGAAACCGGCAACTTATCTCAAGATACTGAATAAAATGGATGTATGGCGTAAGCCAGAGCGACTTGAAAGTGTACTGCTGTGCTGTCAAGCCGATCATCAGGGGCGATTGGGCTTTGAAGACATTCCCTATCCACAAAAAGCGCAATTTGAATCAGCCTATCAGGCTGCCCTCACGATTGATGTTCAAGCGATCATTGCCACAGGATTGAAGGGCGCCGAGATTCGTGATGAATTAGACAAACGCAGAATCGCAGCAATCAAAGCGATTTTATAGTCGCAATCCCCCCCTCAAACAAATCAACAATCATCAAGACAAAAAAAACGCCTCAGAAGAGGCGTTTTTCAATTCATGATAAAGCTGTGATTAAGCTTGACCTTTCACTTCTTTCAGACCGTTGAAAGGCGCACGTTCACCCAGCGCTTCTTCGATACGGATCAGTTGGTTATATTTCGCAACGCGATCAGAACGGCTCATAGAACCAGTTTTGATTTGACCTGCAGCAGTACCAACAGCCAGATCAGCAATTGTCGCATCTTCAGTTTCACCACTACGGTGAGAGATAACTGCAGTGTAACCAGCGTCTTTTGCCATCTTGATTGCAGCCAGTGTTTCAGTCAGAGAACCAATCTGGTTGAACTTGATCAGGATAGAGTTAGCTACACCTTTCTCGATACCTTCTTTCAGGATCTTAGTGTTCGTTACGAACAGGTCGTCACCAACCAACTGGATTTTGTCGCCCAGCAGTTCAGTTTGGAACTTGAAGCCGTCCCAGTCAGACTCATCCAAACCGTCTTCGATAGAAACGATAGGGTATTGTGCAACCAGACTTTCCAGGTACTTAGAGAACTCTTCAGAAGAGAAAGTTTTACCTTCGCCTTTCAGGTCGTAGATGCCTTGCTCTTTGTTGTAGAACTCAGAAGCAGCACAGTCCATAGCCAGAGTCACGTCTTTACCCAGAACGTAGCCAGCTTGCTCAACCGCTTCTTTGATCGCTGCCAGTGCTGCTGCGTTTGATTCAAGGTTAGGCGCAAAACCACCTTCGTCACCAACGGCAGTATTCAAACCTTTTGCTTTCAGAACTTTCGCCAGGTTATGGAAAACTTCTGCACCGATACGCAGTGCTTCTTTCAGTGTGCTGGCACCAACAGGTTGAATCATAAATTCTTGAATATCAACGTTGTTATCTGCATGTTCACCACCATTGATGATGTTCATCATTGGCAATGGCATAGAGAATACGCCAGGAGTGCCGTTTAGTTCAGCGATGTGCTCGTACAGAGGCATGCCTTTTGCTGCAGCTGCAGCTTTTGCGTTTGCCAAAGAAACAGCCAGAATCGCATTTGCACCAAACTTAGATTTGTTTTCGGTACCGTCCAAATCAATCATGACCTGATCGATAGCAGCTTGATCTTTTGCATCTTTACCAATCAACGCTTCAGCAATCGGGCCATTTACTGCTTCAACAGCTTTCAGAACCCCTTTACCCAGGAAACGAGACTTGTCGCCATCACGGAGCTCAAGCGCTTCACGAGAGCCAGTAGATGCACCTGATGGTGCAGCAGCCATACCTACGAAACCGCCTTCTAGGTGGACTTCAGCTTCTACAGTTGGGTTTCCGCGAGAGTCGATGATTTCACGACCTAGAATTTTAACGATCTTAGACATTAATGTTTCCTCTCTTTGAATTTAAATGTCAAACCTATGGGGTAACCGTATTCCCTACCGTTACCCGTGTCCTTTTATTTCTCAATAGTGCGACGCTGGTACTCACCAGCGGCTTTAACAAACCCAGTAAACAGAGGGTGTCCATCGCGAGGTGTTGAAGTAAACTCAGGGTGGTACTGAGAAGCCACAAACCATGGGTGATCCGGATTCTCAATCACCTCAACCAGTTTTTTATCCGCAGATAAACCAGAAACTTTGAGTCCCGCAGCTTCAATTTGAGGACGAAGCACGTTATTCACTTCATAACGATGGCGGTGACGTTCATAAATGGTTTTACTGCCATATAATGCATGAACTTTACTGCCTTCTTCAAGATGGCACAACTGCGCACCTAAACGCATCGTTCCACCCAAATCTGATTTCTCGGAACGTTCTTCAACTTGACCTTCAGAATCGATCCACTCGGTAATCAAACCGACAACGGGATATTGAGTTGCGCGATTAAACTCGGTTGAATGCGCCCCTTCCATACCCGCAACATGACGCGCATATTCAATTAATGCAACCTGCATTCCCAGACAAATTCCCAGATAAGGAATCTTATTTTCACGCGCATATTGAGCGGCTAAGATCTTACCTTCGATACCGCGATCACCAAATCCGCCCGGCACCAGAATTGCGTCCAGTCCGTCCAGCAGCTCAACCCCTTTATTCTCCAGATCCTGAGAATCAATATACTTGATCTGAACACTCAGACGGTTTTTCAGGCCCGCATGTTTTAAAGCTTCGTTGACCGATTTATATGCATCAGGCAACTCAATATATTTACCAACCATACCAATGACGACTTCACCGGTTGGGTTGGCTTCTTCATAAATAACCTGTTCCCATTCAGACAAGTCCGCTTCCGGTGCTTGAATACCGAAGCGAGAGCAAACTAAATCGTCCAGTCCCTGCGACTTAATCAGCTGAGGAATTTTATAGATGGAATCAACATCTTTCATTGAAATAACGGCTTTTTCTGCCACATTGCAGAACAGCGCTATTTTTTTCCGCTCATTGGCAGGAATAATGCGATCAGAACGACAGATCAAAATATCTGGCTGAATACCGATAGAGAGCAACTCTTTCACGGAATGCTGAGTGGGTTTAGTCTTCACTTCTCCGGCAGCCGCCAGATAAGGGACTAAAGTTAAATGCATAAACATTGCATTTTCACGACCAATGTCTACAGCAAGCTGGCGAATCGCTTCGATAAACGGTAGAGACTCGATATCACCAACCGTACCACCAATTTCAACGATTGCGACTTCATGGCCTTCCGCACCGGCAATCACACGATCTTTAATTGAATTGGTAATGTGAGGAATGACCTGAATGGTTGCACCGAGGTAGTCACCACGACGTTCTTTCCGTAAAACATCCGCATACACACGACCTGCGGTAAAATTGTTCCGTTTGGTCATTTTGGTCCGGATAAAGCGCTCGTAATGCCCCAAATCCAGATCAGTTTCCGCACCATCTTCAGTGACGAATACTTCACCGTGCTGAGTCGGACTCATCGTACCCGGATCCACATTAATGTACGGATCGAGCTTCATGAGGGTCACTTTCAGACCACGTGCTTCTAAAATCGCTGCAAGAGATGCTGCTGCAATGCCTTTACCTAGAGAGGATACGACCCCGCCAGTCACAAAAATATACTTTGTCGTCATGTTTAACCTGAAATTGGTTGAATGAGGGAAATGGATTTCTTCTGGACGGGATGTAAATATACCAGAACCCCATTAACGCCACAACGTGAAACTTATCACACTCTCACTTTTTCTTTTTTGCTTCAAATCAAATCCAATCCGCACAATTGTAGCTCATTCTGGTTGGGCTACATTATAAGGACTTTCATCCAAAGCCAGAGTTCAGTCTGTCCCCTGATTTTTCTCTTGGTGCTTGACCTGTTCCCAAAAGCGATCTAATTCACTGAGTGTATAGTCATCGAGTGATTTACCTGCCTGATTCGCCAGTGCTTCGACCCCTTGAAAACGTCGGGAAAATTTCTGATTTGCTCGCGTAAGAGCAGACTCCGGATGAAATTTCAAATGGCGCGTCAGGTTCACCACGGCAAACAGCAGATCGCCCAACTCATCTTCGATTGCAGCCGGATCGGGCGGAGTGTCATGCACCGCTTCGATGACTTCATCCAGCTCTTCACGAACTTTATCAACAACGGGTGTCAAAGTATCCCAGTCAAACCCATGCTTGGCACACTTGGCTTGTAATTTATAGGCTCGGCTCAATGCAGGAAGCGACTTGGGTACGCCATCCAAAATGCTTTGCTCTTCACGACCTGCACTGGATTTTTCTTCTGATTTGATTTTTTCCCAATTGGCCCGAATGGCCGCTTCACTGTCAAAAACCTGATCAGTAAAAACATGCGGATGGCGACGGATCAATTTTTCATTGACACTGCGAATCACATCATCAAAATCAAATAACCCTTGTTCCTGAGCCAACTGACTGTAAAAAATGGCTTGGAAAACAAAATCACCTAATTCTTCTTGCAGATTTTCCCAGTCTTGCGCATGAATGGCATCGATCACTTCATAAGTCTCTTCAACTGTATGAGGCACGATGCTGTCAAATGTCTGCTTTTGATCCCATGGACATCCGGACTCAGGATCTCTGAGTTGTGCCATGATCTGCTTTAACTGTTCAATTGGATGAGACATAACCTTCTTTCCGCTCCAAAGAGAAAGCGAGGAGTCATCCCCGCTTTCTGCAACGATTCAACTGGCATGAGGCAATACTCGTTATCCCAGTCGTTTGACTGACAGGACATCTTTCGTCTGCTCAATGCGTTTACATACTCGAGTGAGCACTTCAACACTTGTCAGTTCCAAATCAAAATCCATATAGATCAGTTGGCGTTTATGATCAGTTCGACTTTTCATACTGGCCACTTTGATTTTCTCATTCGCCAGCAACGTCGTAATATCCTTTAACAATCCGCCCCGCTCCATCGCTTCGACCCGCACGGTCAAAACGTAAGAACCAAGTAGTCCGCGTCCCCAAACGGTATCGATAATCCGCTCCGGAGCATGATGAATCAACTCTTCCAGCTGTTCACAGTCACTCCGGTGGACCGAAATCCCCCGTCCCTGAGTAATGTAGCCTTTAATCTCATCACCGGGAATCGGGCGACAGCAACGCGCCAAATGGGTCATTAAATTATCAACCCCTTCAACCACAACGGCATCTTTACTCGGTGCCGGCGTAGTGGTCTTCTGCTCTTTCTCTTGTAACTTTTCAAGGACCAGCTGATCTTCTTCTTCCGCGGTCGGTTTGTTAACTAATGCATTGATATGATTAACAATTTGGTTGATCCGTAAATCACCGCTGCCGATTCCGACATATAATTCATCTGGTGAGTTGACATTAAATCGTTTCAGCGCATATTCACTGGCATCTTTGAGTGTCGCACCAATTTTTGCCAGTTCGGTTTCCAGAATTTCCCGCCCTGCCTCTAAGTTCTTTTCCCGGCTTTGCTTTCTGAACCACGCATTAATCTTCGCCCGGGCTCGTCCGGAATGGACAAACCCCAATGCAGGGTTGAGCCAGTCTCGTGATGGGTTCGGCTCTTTGGCGGTGATAATCTCAACCTGATCCCCCATCGTCAGTTTATGAGTAAACGGCACAATTCGTCCTGCGACCTTCGCACCAATGCAGCGATGCCCGACTTCGGAATGAATATGGTAAGCGAAATCCAACGGCGTTGCCCCCATCGGTAAATCAACCACATCACCTTTGGGTGTAAAAGCATAAACCCGGTCATCAAATACCTGACTGCGCAACTCATCCAGCATTTCACCGGAATCAGACATCTCTTCTTGCCAGTCAAGCAGCTTGCGTAACCATGTAATTTTCTCGTCATAGCCGCGATGCCCGGCAGAACTGCCTTCTTTATATTTCCAGTGCGCCGCTACACCCAGTTCTGACTCTTCATGCATCTGGCGAGTTCGAATCTGAATCTCAATGGTTTTCCCTTCAGGGCCAAGAATCACCGTATGAATCGACTGATATCCATTGGGTTTCGGGTTGGCGACATAATCATCGAACTCACTGGGTAAATGCTTATACTTGGTATGAACCACCCCAAGTGCCGCATAACAATCCTGAAGTTTCTCCGCGATAATTCGCACCGCCCGAACATCGAATAACTCATCGAATGCCAGACTCTTTTTCTGCATCTTGCGCCAGATACTATAGATATGTTTCGGACGTCCGCTGACTTCAGCCTGAATATTTGACAGATGCATTTCTTCACGCAGATCTTCAACAAAATCCTGAATATATTTTTCACGAACAATACGGCGTTCAGATAACTGCTTGGCAATCTGTTTGTAGGTATCCGGTTGCTGATAGCGGAAGGCGTAGTCTTCCATTTCCCATTTTAACTGGCCGATTCCCAGACGATTGGCTAACGGCGCATAGATATTGGCACACTCTTTTGCCGCCTGACGTCTGATTTCATCCGGCTGATCTTTCACTTCGCGTAAATTACAAATTCGTTCGGCAAGCTTAATCACCACGCAACGGAAATCATCAACCATCGCCAGTAGCATCCGTCGCACATTATCTACTTGTGTTGAGGCTTCACTGCCCTGCATCGTGACGTTCAATTGCCCGATAGCCGCCATCTCCTCAACACCATCAATCAACTTGATAATGTCTTTGCCATAGCGTTCTTGTAAAATTTCAGCATCGAGCAATCCACCAGACACAATCGGAAACAATAATGCTGCGACTAAAGTCTCCTGATCCATCGACAACGTTACCAGTATCTCGATCATCTCACGACCACGCCACAACAACAGTGGCCCGGCCGGATGATCGACAACAAGAATTTCCATCTGTCGATAAACCTGTTTTAGTCGCTCCGCGATTTTGGGATCACGCACGATACTGGCGATCCACTTCTCGGGTTCAAATTGTTCGTCTGGGTTCAGATGTGCGCTTCTTACCGCAACCATTATTCTCTATTTCGTCCTAGTCTTATGTTCGTTTATTGAAGGTCGGCTATTTGACTTCGACCCTCTCGCTATTGATGAGTTCACCTCACCTGACAGTTTCACAACCAAGGTTACATTCTGATAAACAAAGCCATCGATTCCAGATGACTGGTGTGAGGAAACATATCCAGCATTCCCACTTTCTCTAACTGATATCCTTGCTGTAACAGACGCTGACTATCTCTGGCCAGTGTCGCCGGATCACAGGACACATAAACCACGCGCTGAGCGCCGAAATCAGACAGCAGCTCAATGACGCCTTTCGCACCGGCTCTGGCCGGGTCGAGTAATACTTTATCAAATTTCGCCTGTGCCCACTCGATACCGATCAACGTTTTCTCAAGATTCGCCTGATAAAAATCAGCATTGAGAATCTGGTTGTGCGCTGCATTCTTACGCGCCTGCACAACCATTTCTTCAATCCCTTCAACCCCGACCAGTGATTTCACCTGCTGCGCAATTGGCAAACTAAAATTACCTACACCACAAAATAAATCTAGCACACGATCTTCTTCACTGAGTGCCAGCCAAGAAAGCGCCTGTTCAACCATTTTCTGATTAATGTGTCGATTTATCTGTATGAAATGGTGGGGCTGAAAAGCAATTTCAATCCCTGTATCGCGATAAACCGGTTCATGACCATCCTGTAAATGCGGCTGCCCGGCCCCGGCCATCATATAGAGTGAAACATGCTGTTGCTGCGCGAAAGTAACCATATCAGTCTGATCCGACGCATTCAGCGGACCGATAGTACGCAGCAGCATAACAGTTCCGTTATCAGCAGCGATCAACTCCAGATGTCCGAGCTTTTCTGGCTGCGACATCGACTCAAATAACCCTCTGAGTTGAGGAATCAGAGCCTCTAAAGTGGGTGCCAATACCGCACAATGCTCAATATCGACAATATTGTTACTATTTTTCTGACGAAAACCGAACGCCAGACGCTTCGATTGGCTGTCCCACTTCAAGCTGAAACGCGCCCGACGCCGATACCCCGAATCCACATCAGAAATAACTGGCGAGAGTGGCACAGATAACCCGGCAAATTTATTAAGCAGTTGTGCGAGCGACTCTTGCTTGTATCTCAACTGCTCCCGATGACTAAGGTGTTGTAGATTGCACCCGCCACAACGATGATAATGCGGGCAGAACGGTTGAGTTCGTTCTACACTCTCCTGTTGCACTTGGATCAACTTCGCCCGGGCATACTTACTTTTATTCTCTGTCAGTTGAATCAGGACCTGCTCTGTCGGCAAAGCACCTTCGATAAAAACCGGTTTCCCTTCCAGATAAGCAATACCCTCGCCATGGTGATCCATGCGTGCCACCTGAACCAATTGGTGCTTTTTATTGATCGTAGATTGTTTTTTAGGTTGGAAAAAACGAGCCATATGAATACGTTACCGCTTGTGATGTTGCCGAATTCTTTGTTACGCCAGCCTGTTTAAGCGGTCGATGTAACAGTAGAGGGTTGCAAATTTCCGCTATTTTCCCATATCCACATCACGATGTTTAGCAAATAATCCGCTGAGAAAAAAGCGGGCAATAAAACGGCATAAATTTTCGTGAAATCATCACTATTCTTATCAAGAATAAATTGTGAATTGTCGATGACTTGATTAAGCTAGCAGCTCAGATAAAGCATCTCCATGACGGAAGAAAATCTCAACCGAAAGCAGAAAAGTGCATGACTCGATGCGTTATTTCTGATCTTCATTATGATAATTAGAGACTAATGACCACCAAATATGGCTTGCGCACTCGCGTCATCACACTCACTCTAGCACCGACACTGATCATCGGCCTGCTGTTAAGTGCTTTTTTTTCTTATAATCGTTATCACGATCTTGAGTCTCAGGTTATTAATGCCGGCTCAAATATTATCGAACCGCTGGCGATTGCCAGTGAAGAAGGGTTGGAGAAACATAGCCGGGAGTCGGTCAGACGAATTATCAGTTATGCCCACCGTAAGAATTCTCAGTTTGTCCGGAGTATCGCTGTTTTCGACAAGCACCATGAACTATTCGTCACGTCTAATTTCCACCCCAATTTCGAATCACTGACTTATCCGAAAAACAAACCCATTCCGATTTTGGGCAGCTCAGAAATGAAGGATAACAATACTTTAATTCTTCGCACCCCGATTCTGGCGGAAAGTCGGTTGATTGACGGCAGAGCAAATGCCGAGACCTTGCCGGTCCTTGGCTACATTGTCATTGAGCTTGACCTGTCATCGCTGAGGCTCCAACAGTATCAGGAAATTTTTTCCGCGATTTTAGTGTTGATTCTCGGCTTGGCACTTTCAGGGGCTTTTGCATTCCGTTTACTTCATGATGTAACCCGACCGATTACCCATATGAAAAATATGTTGGATCGGATCCGACGCGGGCATCTGGATGTGCGTATTGAGGGAGAAATGCATGGTGAACTGGATGAACTGAAAAAAGGCATCAATGCAATGGCGGTTTCTCTGTCGGAGTACCATGTCGAGATGCAACATAGCATTGATCAAGCGACCTCCGATCTAAGAGAGACACTCGAACAGCTTGAGATCCAAAACGTTGAACTGGATATCGCCAAAAAACGGGCTCAGGAAGCCGCCCGCGTAAAATCAGAGTTTTTGGCCAATATGTCTCACGAATTAAGAACACCATTGAATGGTGTAATTGGCTTCACCCGACAAATACTGAAAACGCAGCTCACCAATAGCCAGAAAGATTACCTGCAAACCATTGAACGTTCAGCGAATAACCTCTTGACGATTATTAATGACATATTGGACTTCTCTAAACTGGAAGCCGGCAAACTGGCTCTCGAAAATGTACCGTTTGAATTGCAAGAGAATCTCGAAGAAGTGGTCGATCTGCTGGCCACCAGCGCACATGAGAAAGGGCTGGAAATCAATCTCAAAGTTGATCCGAAAATTCCGGTCGGTCTGGTCGGGGATCCTCTCAGGATCCAGCAAGTTATCACCAACCTTGTCGGCAACTCCATTAAGTTTACCGAGCGAGGCAATATTGATATCAGTGTCGAACTTCGCTCGGTCCGGGATGATTTGGTTGAACTTCAGTTTATGGTCCGGGATACGGGAATTGGTATTTCCGAACGACAACAAGCCCAGTTATTCCAAGCATTTAGTCAGGCCGATGCCAGTATTTCACGTCGCTATGGCGGAACGGGACTTGGATTGGTGATCACCCAAAAACTGGTCAGTCAGATGGGGGGCGAGATCAGTCTGACCA
This sequence comes from Vibrio rubrogenes, assembly GCF_059641415.1. Taxonomy (NCBI): domain Bacteria; kingdom Pseudomonadati; phylum Pseudomonadota; class Gammaproteobacteria; order Vibrionales; family Vibrionaceae; genus Vibrio; species Vibrio rubrogenes. The sequence continues at coordinate 42,664 of NZ_JCARSY010000003.1, read as the reverse complement.
GCCGTTTGCACCGCGGTTCGACATTTTGGTTCACCATTCGCCTCCATCCGACCGATATTATGATGGGTGAGTGGTACACCCAAAAACAATTGGCGGGGAAAGAAGTTCTGCTGATCGAATCCCATATGCAGTCTGCTTCTATTTTGCAGCAAACGCTGACGCAATCGGGCTTACGCGTCAACTATATGTCTGTATTACCGGACAACCCACCGCAATCCGACTACGTCATCCTCAACTTCTCCCCTGTCCAAAAACTGGTCTCTGAAGAAGCTGAAGCTCTGGTCAAAAAAGCAGTAGCCTGTTCAGAACATGTGTTGGTCGGAATTCCGAGTACCGAATTGGCACTGGCTGATCATCTGATGACGCACTATCCGATCAAGTGCCTCACAAAACCACTCGCACGTAAAAAACTGCTACAAATCATGCTGGATATTCATCCTGACCTGTCTTCTTTCCGCGAAGAAATTACGCATTCTGCTTCAATAGAGAAGATGCCGTTAACGGTCATGGCCGTCGATGACAACCCCGCGAATCTGAAGTTAATCACTGCACTTTTACAGGAAAGGGTTGATACAGTAATTAGCTGTACCAACGGAGAAGAAGCGGTTGAAATCGCGACTCGTCAGAAGTTTGATATTATCTTCATGGATATTCAGATGCCTAAAATGGATGGGGTCACCGCCTGTCAGGAAATCAAACAATTACCGCTCAATACCACCACCCCAGTGATTGCCGTGACGGCTCATGCCATGGTCGGCGAACGGGATCGTCTGCTCAGTGAAGGGATGGATGATTACCTGACGAAACCGATAGAAGAACATGTGCTGCAACAGGTTTTGGTTCACTGGAATCCTCAGCCACAACGGTCGCAACAAGATGCTTCAACAGTCGTGCGTCCACAATCGACTGATGTGGCACAACCAACGTCATCGCAACCCTTAGTGATCGACTGGAATATGGCCTTAAAACAGGCGGCGAATAAAGAAGATTTAGCCAAAGATATGCTAACGATGTTGGTTGACTCTATCCCTGAAATCCATCAGACCATTGAATTGTCGTTGAATGGCGAATCCGATCAGGAAACATTACTGCATCATATCCATAAGCTACATGGCAGCTGTTCCTATAGCGGTGTTCCCAGATTAAGAAAAATCTGCGCCACGCTGGAACAGTCATTGCGCTCAGGCTCGGCCATCAAAGACCTGGAGCCTGAACTATTTGAGTTGCAGGATGAGATGGCCAAAGTTGCTGAAGCAGCGCAACAATTAATGGCCTGAGTTTTCAAGAATCACAGAGGCAACAGCGTAGCGTCGCTCATCGGATATCGAAAGATGAATGGCGTTCACGCCAAATGACTGAGCAAATTCTTCGGCTTTACCACTCAACTGTAACCATGGTTTACCGTGTTCATCATTCAACACAGTAAAGTCTTGGAGTGATACGCCTTGTGCGATCCCGGTACCTAATGCTTTTGAAGCAGCTTCTTTGACCGCAAAACGTTTCGCCAAAAATCGCTCCGGTTTTTTACTCTGCACATAGATAGCAAGCTCACTTTCACTCAGAATGCGTTGTGCAAAGGCATCGCCATTTCTGGAAATCGCAGCCGCGATGCGCTCGATTTCGACAATATCTGTCCCAAAGCCGACGATTGCCATAAATTAACGCCGGGCCTCTATCATTAAGGACTTCATATCCGCCACAGCCTTAGCAAGCCCATCAAACACGGAACGACCAATGATCGAATGACCGATGTTCAGTTCGTGGATCTCCGGCATTGCCGCAATGGCAGCAACATTATGGTAAGTCAGCCCATGACCGGCATTGACGATCAGGCCAATATCACTGGCATAGCTGGCTGCCGCTGAAATTTTCTTCAACTCGTCTTGCTGAGCCACAGTGGTTTCAGCGTCCGCATAGTGGCCTGTATGTAGCTCAACATAAGGAGCGCCACATGCTTTGGCAGCATCAATCTGCTCTTTATCGGCATCAATGAAAAGTGATACTTTGATGCCGGCATCAGTTAATTTCTGAGTGGCAGTTTTGACTTTCTCAAGTTGTCCTAAAACATCCAGACCGCCTTCTGTGGTTAATTCCTCACGCTTCTCAGGAACGAGACAAACGTAGTCCGGACAAACCTCCAATGCGATAGCCACCATTTCATCCGTAACGGCCATTTCTAAATTCATCCGGGTTTGTAGCGTCTCTCTTAGAATCTTCACATCACGATCAAGAATATGACGACGATCTTCTCTCAAATGAATCGTTATTCCATCTGCACCTGCACGTTCGGCAACCTCAGCTGCATGAACTGGATCGGGGTATTTAGTCCCACGTGCATTCCGTAATGTTGCAATATGATCGATATTAACGCCTAAAAGAATTGCGCTCATGTTCCTTTACTCCGTGCTCTCGAAATACCAATTTGAGAAATGAAAAGTTCTCGACTTTTTAATGGTTTTGCCCCCAGATAAGGTTTAAGTGCTATCCGGGTAAACCGTTTGGCAGCCTGTAACTGTGCTTGTGTCGTGAAGCGTCGTTCACTAATTGCAATCAACTCTTCTCCTACAAATGTCAGATTATCTTTGCGAACGGAGGCAATAAATCCTTTTTGTTCCCGATATCGATAAGTCATTGTCGGGACAACCGGTTCTCCGCTGCCGGCACAATGCAAAAAATCGACACCATAACCTAAACAAGCCAGCAGAGAGAGTTCAAAACGCCGTAAAGCAGGCTCTGGATTCGATGACTGTGCCAGTTCGGTCAATACTTGCAGATAATCATAAAAAAGCCCCGGCAAGGGAACTTCTGAAGGGATAAGTCGTGCCAGTAATTCATTGACATACAACGCTGAATATAAATGAATGCCAGTCAAAGGTAAACCCAGGCTAATCGGCTCGGCCTGACGCAATGTGCGCATCGTCCCCTTCCCTGACCATTTCAGAAACAGTGGCACAAAGGGTTGCAACACACCTTTTAGCGGGGAGCGGATACGCCGCGCCCCTTTAGACAGTAAAGTCATTCGCCCGAATTCTTCACTGAAGATATCAATAATCAGACTACTCTCACTATACGAGCGTCGATGTAAAACAAAACAGCGCTGAAATTGGTTATCTGACATCATTCCTATCTCTCTGAGGTGGCAACCTCAAGGGCTGTTGGACTTATCTCCAATGACGCTCGGTCGCCCCGCGACAAGAGAAAGCGATATCACTATAGATCGTCAATATATCCCAGACTTCTCAGTGCTCTTTCATCGTCAGCCCAACCGGATTTCACTTTGACCCAAGTTTCCAGATAGACTTTTCGACCAAATAACGCTTCCATATCAAGCCTGGCTTCCCGACCTATCGTTTTAATTTTTTCGCCCCCTTTACCAATGATCATTTTCTTCTGGCCAATCCGCTCGACCAGAATCAAGCCATTGATATGAAAACCATCGGTTTCCGGGTTGTAATCAAACCGTTCAATATCGACCGTCACTGAATAAGGGAGCTCTTCACCAGTAAAACGCATGATCTTTTCCCGGAGGATCTCTGACGCCATAAAGCGTTGCGAGCGATCAGTCACATATTCACTCGGGAAATGGTGAACCGCTTTGGGAAGATGATTGCGGACATGCTGACGAATCGCATCAATGTTTTTACCATGTTTTGCAGAAATGGGAATCACATCAACAAAATCCATCTTGGTGGACAGTTCGTACATATGCAACATCACTTCATTACGGTCTTTGACGTTATCGACTTTATTGACACAAAGAATGACCGGGAAACCCGCTTTATTCAGCTTGGTAAACACCATTTCATCATCTTTGGTCCAGTGTGTGCCTTCGACCAGAAAAAGAACCAAATTAACATCACTGAGTGAGCTGCTTGCAGCACGGTTCATGAGACGGTTAATCGCTCGTTTTTCCTCAATATGTAGTCCCGGCGTATCCACATAGATTGCCTGATAATCCCCGTCAGTATCGACGCCCATAATGCGGTGGCGTGTCGTCTGAGGCTTACGCGATGTTATCGAAATTTTCTGTCCCAGTAGCTGGTTCAGTAAGGTAGATTTCCCGACATTCGGTCGTCCGACAATCGCCACAAAACCACAATGTTGGTTCTCCGGTTTACTTTCTTCCTGACTTTCTGATGCAAAGAAAGCATCAATATCAAATTCTTTATCAGCCATTGTTCAATTGCTCTAGTGCTAGCTCTGCAGCCGCTTGTTCTGCCTTGCGGCGGCTGGTGCCTTTTCCGATAACAGGCATTCCAATACCCGCGACTTCACATGACACAGTAAACTCTTGGTTGTGTGCCTCACCTTTAATATTAGTCACTGTATAAACAGGAAGCGGTTTTCTTCTGCCTTGCAGGTACTCTTGCAGCCGAGTTTTGGGATCTTTTTGCGACACCCCGGGCTGAATCGCGTCCAGACGCGTCTGATACCAGTCTAAAATGATCCGTCGGATCGACTCAATATCACTATCCAAATAAATCGCGCCAATTATCGCTTCAACGGCATCGGCAAGAATCGAATCGCGGCGGAAACCGCCACTTTTTAATTCCCCTGGACCTAATTTTAAGTAATCTCCCAGCTCAAACTCCCGAGCCAGCTCAGCCAGAGTATTCCCCCGGACAAGCGTCGCACGCATCCGGCTCATATCACCTTCGTTACTCTTCGGAAAACGGTGATAAAGCTCATCTGCAATGACAAAACTTAAAATTGAATCGCCCAGAAATTCAAGACGTTCGTTATGATGACCATTCGCACTCCGGTGTGTCAGTGCAAGTTCCAGTACAGCACCATCATTGAACTGATACCCTATTTTTTTCTCAAGTTGATATGTTGGAGAATTCATGATTTCTCAATATTGAAAGGCTGATCTTATTGACCAGCCTGGTTAAATAAATGCCCCCGATAATCGTAATTATCCGGTAAATATTAATGAATCTGACCAATCCGATTCAAGCGGACGCCGGTCGGAATCCATGATGGTAATACGCTATCAGGCGAGCGGTTAAACTCAAAACTAATCCATATAGCAACAGCCTTACCGACCAAATTGGCTTCAGGAACAAATCCCCAGTAACGGCTATCGGCACTGTTATCCCGATTGTCACCCATCATAAAATAGTGCCCTTCAGGAACAACCCATTCATTCACCCCCGGACGAGGTTTATAATTCATCGGATTATCCATCCGCCATGGATTAATCAGAATATGGTGCTTCACCTGACCAAGTTGCTCATCCAGTTGATCCATCGGTGCAACATTCGATTTCAGTTCACTACGAACACGATTTGTCTGCGGCACGATCTTACATTCTGTCGTGTCTTTCGGCTGAATACAAAGGCGCTTATCCGGGCTATAGCGGATAATATCCCCCGGTAATCCGACAACACGTTTAATATAATCAACGCTAGGATCCGGCGGATAACGGAATACGGCAATGTCACCACGCTCCGGTTGACCGGTTGCCAAAAACTGTGTATGCGTCACCGGATCTTTCAAGCCATACGCAAACTTCTCGACCAGTATAAAATCACCGATCAGTAAGGTCGGTTTCATTGATCCCGATGGGATCTGGAACGGCTCAAAAATAAATGACCGAACAATCAAAACCAACGCAATAACGGGAAAAATAGAAACACTATTTTCCACCCACCACGGCTGCGGTAAAATTTTACTCTGTAGGGCTGGATCGATCTCTTTGGTCTGAGCCAGAATGTCATCGAGTTTTTGTTGGCGCTTTTTCGCCCAAACCAACTTCTCAAGCACCCAGATAATCCCTGTCACAAGCGTCACAATAACTAGTATGAGTGAAAATATATTCGCCATGAACTTCCCTTTGTTAAAAATACGAAAGTGAAAGAACCGAGATTCTTTCACTTGAGTTGTGTATATCCAAATCACTCAACATGTTGAAACAACATGTTGAGTTCATGGGGATATCTGTTCAGCAGACCGAACGTCAATTAATCTTTACCGACATGAAGAATGGCTAAAAATGCTTCTTGAGGCAGCTCGACGTTACCAATCTGCTTCATCCGCTTTTTACCTTCTTTCTGCTTCTTCAACAATTTTTTCTTCCGGCTGACGTCACCACCGTAACATTTTGCCAGCACGTTTTTGCGTAATTGTTTCACCGTTGAACGTGCAATGACGTGGTTACCGATGGCAGCCTGAATCGCAATATCAAACATCTGGCGAGGAATGAATTCCTTCATTTTCTCAACCAACTGGCGTCCACGCGTCTGGGCCTGCTCTTTGTGGGTAATGATCGCCAAAGCATCAACCTTCTCACCGTTGAGCAACACATCAACACGTACCATGTCTGATGTTTCAAAACGTTGGAAAGCATAATCCAGAGAAGCATAACCACGTGAGGTTGATTTCAAACGGTCAAAAAAGTCCAGAACCACTTCAGCCATCGGAATATCGTAAGTCAAAGCGACCTGATTACCGTGGTAAATCATATCAACCTGCAAACCCCGTTTTTCGACGCAGAGTGTAATCACATTCCCCAGATAATCAGAAGGAACAAGAATATTACAACGGCTGATCGGTTCACGGATCTCATGGATATCATTCACCGCCGGCAACTTGGCCGGACTATCGATATGAACCACTTCACCATCGGTTTTCTCTACCTGATAAACAACCGTTGGCGCGGTGGTGATCAAATCAAGATCGTATTCCCGTTCTAAACGCTCCTGAATAATCTCCATGTGCAGCATCCCGAGGAAGCCACAACGGAAACCAAAACCAAGTGCTGCCGATGTCTCCGGCTCATAAAATAACGACGCATCATTGAGACTGAGTTTTCCGAGTGCATCACGGAAGTTTTCATATTCATCCGACGAAACCGGGAATAGCCCGGCATAGACCTGCGGTTTGACTTTCTTAAATCCGGGGAGCGGTTTCTCACACCCATGTTTTGCATGAGTTAACGTATCCCCGACCGGTGCACCGAGAATGTCTTTGATACCACAGACAACCCAGCCCACTTCACCAGTCCCTAACTTCTCGGTATCCACCTGCTTCGGTGTAAAGATCCCGATGCGATCAACGCCCCAGGTTTGCCCGGTACTCATGACTTTGATCTTATCGTTCTTTTTCAGGATCCCATTTTTAATCCGTACCAAAGAAACGACACCCAAATAATTGTCAAACCAAGAATCGATAATCAAGGCTTGCAAAGGTGCGTCTTCATCCCCTTCCGGTGGTGGAATATCTGAAACAATTCGTTCCAGAACATCATCGATACCAATCCCGGTCTTCGCAGAACACCGCACAGCATCAATCGCATCAATACCGACAATATCCTCGATTTCTTCCGCAACCCGTTCCGGTTCTGCCGCTGGTAAGTCGATCTTATTCAGGACAGGCACGACTTCCAAATCCATTTCAATCGCGGTATAGCAGTTGGCGAGTGTCTGGGCTTCAACGCCTTGTCCGGCATCAACGACCAACAACGCCCCTTCACACGAAGCGAGAGAACGGGATACCTCATAGGAGAAGTCAACGTGTCCGGGAGTATCGATAAAGTTAAGCTGGTAGGTTTGTCCATCCTTTGCGAGGTAGTCCAGAGTTACACTCTGAGCTTTAATGGTAATACCACGTTCACGCTCAAGATCCATGGAATCTAGAACCTGTTCTGCCATTTCACGGCCGGTTAAGCCGCCACATACCTGAATCAGGCGATCGGAAAGGGTGGATTTACCGTGGTCGATATGGGCGATAATCGAAAAGTTACGAATGTGCTTCATAGGTTTGGGATGATTAAACTCTTTTAATATTTAGAAGAAAAAGAACAAACCGTCTCAAAGATACAGGTTCTATTCCATTTAAGTTGGCAGATTCTACCCAATTTAAAAGGGATTCGCATCATAAATCACTTCGAGACATCATGTCTGACAATTGGCTCTCCTAAAACCCGGAGCAAAACAACTTCTTCCTGAGACAGCTTTTCCATTCGACGGGCCATAACTTTGGCAATCCATACACCACCAGCGGTGAATAAAAGCGTAGAGGCTATCACCCACGGCTCGCCGCCACCAACCAGAGGCGCAAGCCAAAGCTGTCCAATCCCACCACCTAAAATCATCATGAGCAAAGGAAGAAGATAAACAATGGCAGCTGACTGCAATAGGCTTTTTTCAGGAAATCCGATTTCAACAATCTGACCCGCTTTGACCTGCTGGGAGGTATGCAGTTGCCAAGTCAGCACTTTCTTACCGATGGCTTTAGAGACCATACCTGTCCCACAGCTGGAAGAAGAGGCACAGTGACTACAACTGGTCTGCTGCTGACAACTCAGTTCAACCTGATAATCACCAGAATTTTCGTGCACTCGAGCAACCGTTGCCAAAGCTGTCATCATGGCTGACTGTCCTTTGGCGTCACTGTCGAATGCTGTTCAAATGTAACGGATTGCGCAATTCGTTTTGCGGTGGACGGTGGAATATCACCAACCACTGAAATTTCAGTTTTTCCTTTCACGACGGTCTGTAGTGTCCGGCGGCCTTGACGGATCAACTGATTTTTTAACGACAGATTGTCACTCTCGGCAACATAAACCGAGAAACTAAACAAACCATCAGTATAGATTTGACTTTCAACTAAACGATCGGTGATTGCCATCCGATAACGGTTCAACTCTTTAGAAGAAAATCCATTAGGAACCCAACCAACATTCCAGAACGTTTTCTGCACAGGGTTTTCAGGCAATGAAAGTACATGTGGCAATTGCGCTTTATTCAAGCTCAGCATCAGCTCAGCCAATTTATCACTTAGGGAATATGAAATAGTCCGATACTGCTCCAACACTTCACCGTCACGATCAACCAGATCAGCGCGAAGTGGCAGATGGCTTCGCTCATCGATCCACAGAATATAGGAGTAACGCAGTCCATCTTTCGGCACCACACGAATAACCTGACATGCTGCTCCGGCTTCTCTTCCACGACCAATTTTGACAAAATCATAGTAATGACTCAGTTGAGTCATATCACCATGGAGTAACGGAATAACCGGGGCCACCATTTTGGTGGATTCGATGGTAAATGGTTCAATTCCCGGCTCGATATAGCTCACCTCATCACCACGACGGATAACCTCTCGGACAGGACCACTCAGATAGACCAAATGCGCCAAAGAATAACCATCTTCGACAGCATGACGGTACAACAGCGGCTCGATCCCATTCTTTTTAATCAGAATATAGGAAAGCTCATAATTTAATTTTTGGCTGGCACGGCTCATCTGATGCAACAAAGCCTCTGCAGAGGGTTCATCTGCAAAGGCTAATGACACATTCAAACTGAACAGCGCAGTTACAACACTGACCAGAAATTTTTTCATTCAACAACTAACTCTTGGTTTTCACCTGAATGATCAGATGATTCCCGTTTTTGTTCGCTATAAAGTTTTAACTGTAGCTCATAATCTTGCAACATCGCATTGACGCGACGACGTTGCTCCTGAGCGCTATTTTCTGTCGTATGTCTCATCATCGAATCACGAGTCAGACTAACAGGCTCAGCAGTTCCAGCCAGAGGAATTGTCTGTAACACGGGAAGCTGTCCGTTATCCGTGGTGCTCACACTATCAGTGCCATCACCGGACTGATATTGCTGGACGCCCACAATGACAACCAGTGAGACACAAGCTGCGACAGCGGCCTGTCCCAATTGACCTAACCATGCTGGTAACTGTCTTCTGGACTGTTTTGGCGATGGCTGAGATTCCAAAGGTGTAATTTTCAAAGTGTCAGGATTCTCAGTATTCAGTTGTTCATGAGCCAAATCTTTACGATGGATTGGTTCATCTTCCAACGCTAACGCAACCCGAGCAGCAATATCCCATTCCCCATGAGGCGTATCACCACGCATCACATCACCAATCATGTGATAGTTGCGCCATGTTTCTAAACCTTCATGATCGTGCGATAGATCGCTAATCAACGATTTATCGATCAACTCGCCATCCATAAGCGCCGAAAGTTTCTCTTTATCAGCCATTTTATTCACCATTATCTAGACAACTCCAGACATTACAAAAGCGAACCAATCCGCTTTTCTACCGCTTCTCGTGCTCGAAATATCCGTGATCTTACCGTTCCGACAGGGCAATTCATCACAACCGCAATTTCTTCATAGCTTAATCCTTCCAACTCTCTCAAAGTCATTGCAGTCTTCAAATCTTCAGGCAACGCATCAATCGCCGCAAATACAGCACGTTTCAATTCTTTCGACAGCGTAATGTTCTCTGGGTTCGAAATTTCTTTCAAAACATTACCACTTTCGTAATATTCAGCCTCTTCGGCATCCACATCATTTGCAGGAGGGCGTCTGCTTTGTGCAACAATATGGTTCTTTGCTGTATTCACAGCAATTCTGTAGAGCCACGTATAAAATGCACTTTCTCCCCGAAATGAAGGAATAGCCCGGTAGGCTTTAATAAAAGTATCCTGAGCGACATCAGCGACATCACCGCTGTTGTTTACATATCTGGCGATGAGGTTGCAAACTTTATTCTGGTACTTAACCACCAAAAGATTAAAGGCTTGCTTATCTCCACTCTGAACGCGCTCAATCAATACTTGATCAGTCAACTGCTCGTGCATTCGAGCGTATACTCCTATCGTTCATCCCTTACCTTCTCAGATATGGGTATTAATACTTCAAAATGTAGTATTGACACCACCGCTTACATGAGCAGTATAGTGAGACTCATGCACAGGGAAATAGTTCCCACCTGCGGTGAAATTTTTCTTCATATTAAAGATGAATTGGTCGCTTCACAAATCAGCGCTTCGTCACTTTCCTTAAATGAGGTAAAATTCACCGATGTCAACCGTGTTTATTCAAGCATTGCATGTAGTGAAAGAGAAAAACAAGCGAAATCGGGAATTCATTCATTTTTATCTGACTGATTATATCGCCGCTACGTTTCAATACTTAAGGTCCAATTGTCACTTCAGGGAACTTGTTCATGGCTGAAAACGACATGAACGGAAGAGAAATAGATCAGGAATTGTTGGGAAAAAATAAAACTATGCGTGTAAATCAAGAGCATCAGTGTGATGTGCTCGTTATCGGAAGCGGAGCTGCCGGACTTTCGCTCGCACTACGTGTTGCAAAAAAATGTCAGGTCATTGTTCTGAGTAAAGGGGCCTGGAGTGAAGGCGCGACCTATTATGCACAAGGTGGTATTGCTGCTGTATTCGATGAGTCCGACAGTATCGAATCACATGTTCAGGATACGCTGATTGCCGGTGGCGGCATCTGTGAAGAAGAGACGGTTCGCTTTATTGCTGAAAATGCTAAAAAGTGTGTTCAGTGGCTGATTGATGGCGGTGTGCCATTTGATCTGGACGAAGACAGTCACCAAGACCATCCGAAGTATCATTTGACCCGGGAAGGCGGACACAGCCACCGTAGAATCCTCCATGCTGCGGACGCTACAGGCATGGCGATGCAGACATCATTACAAGATAACGTCATCAATCATCCGAATATCAAAGTGCTGGAACGCCATAACGCACTTGATTTGATCACTGAAGACAAAATTGGTGGTGACCCGAAGAAAGTGATCGGAGCCTATGTCTGGAACCGCAACGATGAGCATGTCGAAACAATTAAAGCAAAATTTATCATTCTGGCGACCGGCGGTGCATCCAAAGTATACCAATATACATCCAATCCTGATGTTTCATCAGGTGACGGGATTGCCATGGCTTGGCGTGCAGGCTGCCGGGTTGCCAACCTAGAGTTCAACCAGTTTCATCCCACCTGTCTGTACCACCCGGATTCACGCAACTTTTTGCTGACCGAAGCCTTAAGAGGGGAAGGTGCTTTCTTACGTCGTCCCGATGGCTCTCGATTCATGCCGGATTTTGACGAGCGAGCGGAGCTTGCACCGCGGGATGTAGTCGCCAGAGCAATCGACTACGAAATGAAACGGATTGGTGCAGATTGTATGTATCTGGACATCAGCCATAAACCAGCGGACTTCATCGAAAAACATTTCCCGACGATATACACCCGCCTCCAGAGTCTGGGAATCGACATGACGAAAGAGCCGATCCCGATTGTTCCGGCAGCACACTATACCTGTGGTGGGGTGATGGTAAATCGACAAGGGGAAACCGATCTGAAGCAACTTTATGCCATTGGAGAAGTCAGCTACACCGGCTTACATGGTGCAAACAGAATGGCATCCAACTCCTTACTGGAATGTGTAGTTTATGCTCGTTCTGCAGCACAAGATATTCTCAGTAAACTCGAAGATGCTCAGCTTGCCAAGTCGCTTCCTCCTTGGGATGAAAGCCAAGTTACCTGCTCCGATGAAGAAGTTGTCATTCAACATAATTGGCATGAACTGCGGCTCTTTATGTGGGATTATATGGGCATCGTTCGAACCGATAAACGCTTAGAACGCGCCCTGAGAAGGATTCACCTGCTTCAGCAGGAAACACATGAATACTATAGTAATTTCAGGGTTTCCAATAATCTAATCGAGCTCAGAAACTTACTTCAGGTGGCCGAATTGATGATCTGTTGTGCGATGCAACGCAAAGAGAGCCGCGGGCTGCATTACACACTGGATTATCCTGAGCAATTGGAGAATAGCGGCCCAACCGTCCTTGATCCTAAAGACTTCTCTTGATCCCAAAGATGCCTCAAAGCACGTTGCAGTGCATTGCTCGTCAACGGAGGTGATAACGCCTCCGTTTTTCCATCACCAACAGCTGCCGATATGTCTGCTCCCGGCAGCTATCACGCCACAGTATCTGCCGCTTGCCATGTTCTCCGACGAAAATCACGAACCAAATTGCAAATGAGAGTTCTACACGTTCAATCCGCTGCAACTGATCGCCGGCAATTAGCATTCCCGTATCCGTATAGCGGCATGGTGCTGAGATCACAGGTAATAAGAGTCGTTGCTTATGCCAGAGGTTCAACAGCCAGCAGATACACATAATCGAGGGAATCAGGAGAAAATCGGTAGAAATTAATGCCCAGATGGAAAGTTGAACAATCAACCATTGAACCATATAGGCATTCAAAGAGACGGAGGCATAAAGATTAACGGACTTTACCAAGGTTATAAGCAACTATCTTATCAACCATTGAAGCATGACTGAGATTTTCACTCCGCTTGTGCCCCATCAGCCAGGAAAAGAGATCCGGATCATCACATTCCAGCAAAGAGGCAAAATCCTGCTGATCGGATTCACTCAATTGATCAAAACATTCCTCAAAGAATGACATAATCACCACATCTAGTTCCAACATACCACGTCGGCATGCCCATTTAATACGGGCTTTCTCTTCGTCGGTATACATTCTAAAACCTCATTGATTTAATTTTTATTAGTGTATCAAGGGAGTACTCTACCCGCTACTAACTGGGTCACAGTCCAATCTAAGCAACAAAACTTATCCGATTTAACATACCTTCCTGACGATTAGCAAAAGATTTATCCGAAAACGATTGTATGATTTGAACTCGCCCGTATTTGTCGTTCAATCTCTACCATGAAATAGTGTCGCGTGCCATCCTTGCCACATAGGGAAGTCTATCTCAACGGTGATTTGGGAATCAAAAGATTTACGTATAGAATGTCTCCATTCAATCGGCACAAGGTGATACAGATATGAACTGGGAAAACAACTTTCACCCTTTCGAACATACGCCAGAGACTCCATTACCAAATTTACTCCTCACTTATCTCACCTCATGGGGGTATATTTCCGCGACCGGAGCGGATCAGAAATCCTATCTGCAAGGTCAGATTACCTGTGACATCGTTTCGCTCGCGAAAAATCAATCAACGTTCGGTGCACATTGCGACCCGAAAGGAAAAGTCTGGTCGGTATTTCGAATTTTCCAACACCAAAATGGCTACGCCATGTTCCAACCCGCCAGTGCCATCGATGCCGAACTCAAGGCACTTAAAAAATATGCGGTATTTTCTAAGATCGAGCTTACACAGGGCGATGACATTCTCCTTGGTGTCATGGGAAAAGATGCTGAACATTATATCAATAGCCTTAGTGATACCCGTGGCGATGTCCGGGACATCGCGGGAGGAACAGCAGTAAAAATCTCTGCACAACGCTGGTTATTAATCACGGACAAACCGACAGCACAATCAGTGATAGCCGCCTTTCAGGGTGAAAAAGTCACTGAAAGCTTATGGACCCGTTTTGACATTGAAGAAGCCCTGCCAATTGTGACGGCAGATGAGCAGGAACAACACATTCCTCAAGCACTGAATGTTCAGGCTCTCGGTGGAATTAGCTTTAGCAAAGGCTGTTATACCGGACAGGAAATCGTGGCGCGAGCAAAGTATCGAGGTACGAACAAACGCGCTATGTACATACTCAAAGGAAACCTCGACACAACACTCAACAGTGAGCAACCACTTGAATTGGAACGTTCCGTCGGAGAAAACTGGCGCAGTGTCGGCCGCTTCCTTGCCATCTATCCATTCAGTGATCATTCAGCAATCGGTCTCATCATCCTGCCCAACAATTTGGAAGAAGATACCCGATTCAGAATCAAGGATGCGCCACAAACAGAGTGGACGATTCAACCTCTCCCTTATGGTCTGGATGATGAATCCTAATCTGGATACCCAAGTACTTGCATTCCTTCGCCAGCAGCAGGTGCCACACCGGCTGCTGTTACAATCACAAGCAGCCGTCACGATCGAAGCAACGGCTCGTTTGCGTGGTGTTCGCCCTGCTCAAATGGTCAAGTGTGTACTACTGAGAGATATGAGTGAGCGTTATGCATTGGCTTGTGTACCGGGACACCTGTCTGTTGCCCCCCAAAAAGTCAGATCTTATCTCGGCTGGCGAAGGATGACATGTGCCACCAGCGAGCAAGTTTTACAGGTGACCGGTTATCCTGTCGGCGCCGTCACACCATTATTGCTTAAAACCAACATGCCAATCCTATTTGATCCTGCAATCTCCCAAGAACCAGAAGTGACTATCAGCAGTGGTTCTCTTCATGCAGGTATCGCAATACAAACCCAAGATTTAATCCCTTTGGTTCAACCCACTATCCTTTCAGTTCATCGCGAATTCTCTGTCGACTAATCTAATAGATTGCAAAAAAATGTGATATTACTCAAACATAATCAAATCCATAAGTGAATTATTAATCAAAAATAAAACATAAATAGTCATTTGCTATTTTTTCACGTAGTCTGTTGGAGTTGGTTCAGTCACGTACGTTTAACATAATCGTGACTAAATCGACTAAAAAGTGAAACTGATTCAAGTCAGTACATCCACTTTTTGTGTAATGCATCTGTGACTATTTCGCCCGTATCCAAACAGATGCGGGCTTTTTTTCATCAAAGTCAGGGATTTTTTTTGACAGGCATCGGTCAAAAACTATATTCATGGATAAGCATCATGAAATTTAACAATGATTCAGCATTTTTGTTATAAAAGTGTCACAATGATCCGGCCTAATGGTCCACCGAGAACGAGGACAGCACATTGTCGCATAAGATGTGTGTAAGCTGTCTCAAAGTTAACAGAATCGATACAAATCATTCATTTTATTCTGTTAAATATGTAGATGACAGCACAAAAATTCAATTGACTCATCATGTTATGATTATTTCACTACAAATATCACAGCATGAAGAACGAAACAAAATAGAATCGTGAGGGTGAGTTGAGTTCTCACAAGGTTGATGTTGAAGTTTGCTGGTTTGAAGTTATCAGGCTAATCATCACCTCAGGTATTCAGAAAAGGACGATAATATGAGACTGTTTAAGCGCTATACACCGAGTATGATTGCTAAACATATTAGTCGGCTATTTAAAGGTAGAATCTACATTGACGGTATCGGTAAATTTGAGTTCGATCAGGGGAAACTGATGCTTCCGGAGCAAGCTGAACCTCGTCATTATAGAACGGTCAAAGAAATTAATCAGGAAATCATGCGCCTCAAATACATATGCGCATAAACAGAATAACTGGGCAACGAGAGCCGTTGCCCTTCGGTGATACTTTATTCGATAACCCCAGTTTTCGCGAGTTCCGGCAAGTGGCCCCGAATTCCCAAAGCCCGCAACATCATTTCGTTTTTGACATTCGGTACTTGATTCAACACCGACATGCCCATCCCTCGAACTAATTTTTTCACCGGAAAATCTCCGGAAAATAACGTCTTAAATCCCTGCATTGCCGCAATCATCTTGGCAGCTTCAGCTTTTCTCCAGCGTTCGTATTGGCGCAGATTCCGTTGGTATCCTATGTCTTTCCCTTGCTGCCATAACGTCTTGATTTCCTGAGCTAATGATGCGGCATCAAGTAACCCGAGGTTGACCCCCTGCCCTGCCAGTGGATGAATGGTGTGAGCAGCATCTCCAGCTAATGCAATGCGCTCACGGACAAAGTCTCGGGCATAACGCATTTTCAAAGGGAAGACGGCTCGCTCACTAACCAGCTTGCATAAACCAAGATGTCGATCAAATTCAGTACAGAGTGAGCGGTTGAATTGCTCTGCGGTCATATCTAGCAATGCTTCTGCCCGCTGGGGCTCCGTAGACCAGACAATCGAACACATATGCGGATCTGCCAGAGGTAAAAATGCCAACGGCCCCTGTGGTGTAAAAATCTGCCGTGCAATGTGCTGATGAGGTTCCTCCGTCATCACATTCGCAACCAAAGCTGCATGACCATAATCCCAATGCGTCAACGGAATATCCTGCTGACGACGAACCCAAGAGTTTGCGCCATCCGTTCCCACAACCAGCTTCGCCGTCAAAGAACTACCATTATCCAGAGTCAACCAGGCTTCACTTTCACCCACAACCAGACTCTGGCAATGAGCAGGCATAAAAAAGGTGACATTTTGCTGGGATTGCACTACATCCAAAGCAGCCAGCTGAACCACTCTGTTCTCAACGATATGTCCTAAATCTGGCTGAGTAAGCTGTTGACAGTCAAACTCAATCCGGGCAAAGCTGTCTTTTTCCCAAACATGCATTTCACCATAAGGGGATGCCCGACGTCGGATAATACCTTCCCAGATCCCAACATTCTTTAAGATATGCTCACTGGCCCGGCTCAAGGCTGAAACGCGAATATCCGGAACTTCATCTAATGTTGAGTCCGGTGTATGGCCTTCAATCACAGCAATTCTCAAATCTGTATTTTTCAGTGCTGCGGCCAATGTCAACCCAACCATACCACCACCGATAATGGCAATATCAAAACTTTGCATCATATAAAAACCTTCTAACGAGATACGTATCCCAGCGTCCGAGTCAACAAGGGTTGTTTGAGCACCGGGAGGTTATCAATGGCCATCAATCCTAAATTTCTTCCCACAACCGCCGGGAACCACGTATTGGAGAAAATGTGGACTAAGGTGGAAGTCATTGTCATCGTTTTTTGTCGATCAGGCATCCGGCGTCGCTGAAATTCAGACAGCGCAGCATAACAGCCGACATCGTCCGGATGGCGTCGCACTTCTTCCACCAATGTTGCAATATCCCGGATACCCAAATTAAATCCCTGCCCGGCAATCGGGTGGAGCGTTTGTGCTGCATTGCCGATAATGGCAAAACGATGGGAAACCGCACGCGTGCGATAAGTCAGTTTGAGAGGATAAGCCGTCCGCGTTCCGACACGAGTCATTTTCCCCAGTCGCCACCCAAATGCTTGCTGGAGTTGGGACAGAAATGTTTCATCGTCCCAGCGTATCATCTCTTCAAAAGCATCAGGCCTCACGCACCACACCATCGACATCCGTTGGTGCGACATAGGCAGCAGAGCCAACGGTCCGGAAGACGTAAAACGTTCAAAAGCCCGCCCCTGATGAGGTTGATTCAATTCAACATTAGCAATCACAGCAACCTGTTCAAAGTCATGCACTGCTGAGGAGAGCCCCAACTGGCGGCAACAGGTCGATGTATTGCCATCGGCAGCAATCAACAGCTTACCATGAAGGGACGTTTGATCTTCGAGTCGTACTCGCACTTCATCAGTCGTTCGCTCAACACTGTGAATGGTTGCCGGACAAAACAGAGTAATCGCGGCACATTCCTGTAATAAACGATGATAAACCTGACCGACATCGGCCAACTCAACCACATAACCCAGCGCCGACATCCCAAGATGACTGGCTTCGAGATCCGTCATCCCGACATGTCCCCGATCGGAAACATGAATATGGGAAATCGGTGTAGCATAAGGTTGGATGGCATCCCAGAGGCGGTAGGCTTGGAGTATTTGAATAGTTCCGTCAGAAAGTGCAATTGATCGCGCATCAAATCCGGGATGCGCCTGAGCCGAAAAATCACACGACTCAACCACAGCGATCCGAAGTTTTCCACCAAAACTGGCATCTAATGCCAGTGCCAGCGTCGCTCCGGCCATTGCACCACCAGAGATAATGACATCAAACATTTTCATTCGACTGCTTTCCGTTTGTATAGGTTCCCGTATGACTCTGCCACCAACCTTCAGCAATCAAGATCGCGTCAGCAAGGCGCTTACAGTGTGATACATTCACGCGTAATAACGATGGACTGAATCCCTGAATATGATTGTCGATATCAGCCCAACATCCGACAATCAAACCCATTTAATGGATGGTGGGCCGCTTATTCTCGGTTTTGATCTGAATCCCATATTCAGCATGGATCGCCAAAACACAAGCTTTGGCATGCTCGATCACCTGCTCAAGAAGCAGCGCCTGTTCCTCAAGATCATCCTCTTCGTCAATCCCGAGCCGGGCCATCTCTTCCAAATCAGTCAAGGCTTCTTTTGTATCACTCGATAGCTTATTGACATTCGGATGGACTAATCCCAGTCCGGAGATGAAGTGAGTGATCCATTCAGAAACACCATCTGCTAATTCAAACAGACCATGCTCCCCATCACCTGTTGGTAGAAACAGCCACAATTGAAAATGATTTTGTGTTATTTCTTTAGCCGTATGAGCCATCAGCTCGCCAGCCAAGCCTAATGCAGCCATCG
The DNA here is from genome assembly GCF_059641415.1 of Vibrio rubrogenes. Taxonomy (NCBI): domain Bacteria; kingdom Pseudomonadati; phylum Pseudomonadota; class Gammaproteobacteria; order Vibrionales; family Vibrionaceae; genus Vibrio; species Vibrio rubrogenes. The sequence goes on along the minus strand of NZ_JCARSY010000003.1, from coordinate 23,653 downwards.
GCCAGCCCATACCATCATTGGTATAATCGAATAATAGCGGCTGCCAACGCCCATCTTCCGGGCTTAAACCACCAGATAACATACCGGTTAAAAGCCCGTGTAGTTCGGCTGGCGTTACAGAGAGGGAAACAGACTTTAGCGTATCAGCAAAAGCCTCATACTTAGGAAACTGATTGTCACTCATAGGGCTGCCTAAATAAAAATAAAACTAATCCTACCACCTCCGTCCCATTGCTGAAATGTTCAAAACATCAAATCTGTTAAACTATCCGGAACAATAGCCTAGGTTTTGTCCGAATTGTCTAAGATCTGTGTTTTTAACCAATCATTGACCTTGATATCAAGGGAAAGACTTGAATCTTATCGACGCTTTTCCTATAGTTTCCGTCTTGATGATACCGTCAACGTATCATTCACAGTGGCATGTTGCGAGTTCATAAGTCATGAGTAATCAAGCGGTTGATGTTGAGATTTTAGGAAAGATAACACGAGTGAATTGTCCTCCGGGTCAAGAAGATTCACTAATTCAGGCAGCAAAAGAGCTTGATGACCGTTTGAAAGAAATGGCGGAAAGAACTAAGGTGACTAATGAGGTGAAGTTACTCACGATTGCTGCTTTAAATATTTGTTATGAGTTACAAAGCCAGATAAAAGAGAATCAACAAACAACGGAGCATCTCGCGACACGGATGGAACAACTCACCACATCGCTGGATCGAGTGATTTGTCAAGTCGAGCGAGAAAAGTCGTAACTCTGCGCCGCAAAATTTACCCTGAAGTGTTCGTCAGCGGATTACGTCCCTGAGCCGATAAGCAATACATAAGGGTTGGTACTTGCTGGCTATTGAGCAAGCTCGGCACGCACCGAGAAGCCTACGGTCAACATTACTGATCCGCCTTGAACCAGCTGGTTCAAGGGTCAAACATCTGCAACGGCACTTTGGGGTTCCCTATGTACCAAGACAAAATGACACGCGCTGATTTCAGAAAGCAGATTCGCGCAAGAAGAAAACAGCTCTCAGACGAGTTTCAGCAAGCAGCCAGTGAGCAGATAATTCGTCAGCTTTCCCACTTACCCGAGCTGGATACCAGTCAGCACATAGCCGTTTATTTATCAACTGATGGGGAGCTATCAACCCGCGAATTGATTGAATGGCTCTGGCAGCAAGGCAAATCAATTTATCTTCCCGTCATTCATCCTTTTTCAACGGGTCAACTGCTTTTCTTACGGTACACAACGGATACTGCCATGGTTCAGAATCGTTACGGTATTGCCGAACCTCGGCTGAATAAGCAACTGATTCTTCCGACGCGTCAGCTTGATCTTATTTTTACCCCACTGGTTGGCTTTGATGCATCAGGACATCGTCTCGGCATGGGAGGCGGCTATTATGATCGAACGCTGGCGCCTTGGTTTAAAAACCGCAGCGGAGCAAAACCTATCGGGCTCGCTCACTCGTGTCAGTTCGTCGAACAACTTCCGATTGAATCTTGGGATGTTCCACTGCCGAAGATCGTCACCCCCGACAAAATTTGGGAGTGGGAATAAACGCTCATATGACAGTACAAAACGATTGTGATGCAAGACATAGGAAAAGAAGGATTGACGCTGCAACTCCTGTGCAGATGAGTATATAATCCTCCGCGGAAATATCGATTACATATTCAGAGATCATTAACTTCAGATAGTATTTACGCGCAATCAGCAGGAGATCAATACATGACCCAGGACGAAATGAAAAAAGAGGCGGGATGGGCTGCGCTCAAATATGTCGTCAAAGGTGGCATCATCGGAGTCGGCACCGGCTCAACCGTCAATCACTTTATCGACGCTTTAGGGTCAGTCAAAAATGAGATTAAAGGTGCGGTCTCCAGCTCAAAAGCATCGACAGAAAAACTTGAAGCATTAGGTATTCAAGTATACGACTGTAATGATGTTGAAAAACTGGATGTCTATATTGATGGTGCCGATGAAATCAATCCGGCACGGGATATGATCAAAGGGGGAGGCGCAGCCCTCACGCGGGAAAAAATCGTTGCCGCAATCTCCGATACATTCGTGTGTATCGTTGACGGAACCAAGACGGTTGATGTGCTGGGTAAGTTTCCACTGCCTATCGAGGTGATTCCAATGGCCCGGGAACAGGTTTCCCGAGCGCTGAAAAAACTTGGGGGAGAGCCGGTTTACCGGGAAGGTGTGCTCACCGACAATGGCAATATCATCCTTGATGTACACAATATGCAGATTACTGACCCCAAAGCATTGGAATCAACCCTCAATAATATTCCCGGGGTCGTGACTAATGGTTTGTTTGCACACCGAGGGGCAGATATTGTGATTATCGGTACGCCAGAAGGCACCCAATTTATCGAGTAAATTATCAAAATAATTTGTACCAATATCAACAGATCATGAAAAACGGTACGTTGCGTGCCGTTTTTTTATTAGCTATAGAAAAATTATTCCTTATGACGGAAATTTCTTACCAATTGGGGATTTTTTTTGTTACTTTATGGCGAGAAGATGCACAAGGCAAACGTTTGCTTGTTAAAAAAATGCTAATTTCTCCGTTTTGACCACCGTGCACCTCATTTCTTCATCTCTCCATCGTTAAGGACAAAAATAATGGCCAAGGTTTCATTGGAAAAAAACAAAATTAAGATTTTACTTCTTGAAGGTGTTCATAACTCTGCGGTAGATGTGCTTCAGGAAGCTGGCTATACCAATATCGAATATCACAAAGGTTCATTATCCGAAACCGAACTATTAGAAGCCATTCAGGATGCTCATTTTGTCGGTATCCGCTCCCGTACCAACCTGACTGAGAATGTCATCGATGCAGCGAAGAAACTAGTTGGTATCGGCTGTTTTTGTATCGGCACCAACCAAGTTGATTTAAGTGCGGCGGCAAAACGCGGGATTCCAGTATTCAATGCCCCCTTCTCCAATACCCGCAGTGTTGCCGAACTGGTGATGGGCGAAATTTTGCTTCTGTTTCGGGGCATTCCAGAAAAAAATGCCTTAGCGCATCGCGGTATCTGGAAGAAAAGTGCCGACCAGAGCTTCGAGGCCCGCGGGAAAAATCTCGGGATCATCGGCTATGGTCATATCGGAACTCAGTTGGGGATTATTGCTGAAAACTTAGGGATGCGAGTTTATTACTACGATATAGAGAATAAACTGTCTCTGGGGAATTCCATTCAAGTTGCCTCTCTGGCTGAGCTGCTAGGCAAATGTGATGTCATCTCTCTGCATGTGCCTGAAACACCAGATACTAAAAATATGATTTCCAGTAAAGAATTTGCTCAAATGAAACCAAATTCGATCTTCATCAACGCGGCACGGGGAACAGTCGTCGATATTGATGCCCTATGCGGCGCATTGGAATCAGGACAAGTGACTGGTGCTGCAATTGACGTATTCCCTGTTGAGCCCAAAACCAACGCAGACCCGTTCGAATCACCACTACTTCAGTTTGACAACGTCATCCTGACACCACATGTCGGTGGTTCAACGCAAGAAGCGCAAGAAAATATCGGCATCGAAGTGGCTGGTAAGATTGTGAAATACTCTGATAATGGTTCGACTGTATCCAGCGTCAACCTGCCAGAAGTATCGTTGCCAGAACTCAGAGAATGTTCTCGCCTGCTGCACATTCACCAAAACCGTCCGGGTATCCTGAATCAAATCAACACGATTTTCGCTGAGGATGGTATCAATATTGCCGCACAGTATCTGCAAACATCTGCTGATGTCGGTTATGTTGTGATTGACGTTGAAACAGCCCGCTCAGAAGAAGCGCTGCGTAAACTGAAGAAAATCGAAGGGACTATCCGCGCTCGGATTCTGCATTAATCGGTGCCTGAACACTCCCAATACCGAAGCCCTTTCTACTGAAAGGGCTTTTTCTTTGCCCCGAACGAAAGTCGTTCATGTCACTCTGCCGCTCGGTCAATAAAAAACCTGCCGACAGGCAGGTTTTCGTCGAGAATATTGGTTGATTTTCTGTAACCTCAGTGAATCACAAGATTCGGTAACCAAGTCACCAGATCAGGGAAAATCATACAAATAACCAGAACAATAAACTGTACGGTAATAAACGGTAATACCGATTTGTACAAATCCATCATTGTCACACCTTTCGGTGCAATCCCTTTGAGATAGAACAACGCAAAACCGTAAGGCGGCGTCTGAACGGCAATCACAATATTCAGAATCATCAGCACACCGAACCAAATCGGATCGTAACCAAGCGACACAGCAACCGGAGTGAATATCGGAGCACACATCAACACAATGATAAATTCATCGATAATGAACCCTAGTAACAGCATGATCAGCTGGAACATGATGATGATCATGATCGGTGGCAAGTCCAACTCTTGGGTAAATCCGGACACCATACCTTGAATTCCCATCAACAAATGGAAATTACTGAAAACCGATGCACCGAGAATAATCCACATCGCTACGCTCACCAGCATCGCGGTTTGCATCCCCGAACGTCTTAATATTTCCGGTTTAAAGCGCTTAAACAGGATCGACAACAAGATCGCTCCCATTACACCCAATGCACCGGATTCGGTCGGTGTCGCAATCCCTGCGATAATACTGCCGAGAACCACCACAATCAAAGCGAGTGACGACGCACCGTCCCGGATGGTCTTAAACAGCTCGTACCCCTTAGGTATCTGAATATCGTTGTCAGAATCAAGCGGAGCTCGTTCAGGACGCAATTTACAGGAGATAATCACATAAGTAATCAACAGGACAATCGTGATCAGTGCAGGGATCATCGCTCCCAAGAACATTTTGCCAACTGAGTTTTGCGTCGCAGAAGCAAACATGATCATTGGAATACTCGGTGGAATCAGAATCCCCAGAGAGCCACCAGCCATAATCACCCCAAGCGCAAGCTTCTTATCATAGCCGCGATCAAGCATTGGTTTGAGCGCAATACTACTGGAAGTCATGATACCGGCACCGATGATGCCAACCATGGCACCAATCATAGAACAAACCCCAATCACACTAATGGCCAAAGACCCGCGCAACCGGCCGATAACTAACTGACTGGCATTAAACATCGCGTCCCCAATCCCGGAACGGGTTAGGATCTGTCCCATATAAATATAAAGCGGAATCGCTAACAGAATAAAATTAAAAAATGTGCTTTCAACAGTTGTCGGCACAATGTTAAACAGCGCTTCTCCCCAGACTAGGTAACCGACACCCATGGCAATACCACCCAATGCCAGCCCCACTTGTGCACCTAACACAAAAGCAGTCAGAATACATGCCAGCAAAACAAGGGTTAACATCTCAATTCCCATTTGGATTCTCCTTGTCAAAAACGGACTTCTCTACCTGAGGATGCTCTGCACGAAAGGGCTCATCATCTAAACTGACATGGAAAGGCTCATCATCTAAACTGACATGGAAAGGCTCATCATCTAAACTGACATGGAAAGGCTCATCATCTAAACTGACATGGAAAGGCTGCTCATCTAAGCTGATATGTGAATGCACGGTTCCGCTTAATTCACGTCCTGTCACGAGGAAGAATAAATTACTGATCACTTCAGTCGAATATTGTGCAACAAAAATGCTCGCAGAGACGGTAATCATCAGCCAGAAATGATACATCTGTGGGGCCCATTCACTCTGGGTTCTGTAATTATACTGAAGGCTTTCCAGAAACATGCCATAACAAGTTTTGATCATGACCACTAAGAATCCCATTGCCAGAACCGCAGTAATCAGGTCAAAAATCCGGCGAGTCTTTTCCGAGACTTTTCCGTGGACGATGTCTACGTTAATGTGTGCTTCACGCTGCTGCGCATACGCACCACCTAATGCGGCAATATATCCAAACAGAAAAAGTGACGTGTCATATCCCCAAATGGTTGGCTTATCAATCACATAACGAGCAAAGACTTCGTAGGCAACAATACTGGCTAATACAGGAAGCAGATATGAAACCGAACGCCCGATTAGGCCAACAACATATCTGACTAACTGGCAATATCCTCTTAAAATTGGTTCAACCATATAAACTCCCAAACCAATCAAGGTGAATCATCAGACTCACCTTGATTATTCCTTGTTACTGCTTGTTCAGGATATCAACAAGCTGTTTTGAATAAGGGTCGTCACTGGCATATTCCTGCGCAAGTGACATCCCCGCTGCTTTCCAAGCTTTTTTGTCTGCTTCAGATGGCTCAGGACTCCATTTCAGTCCTTTTGCTTCCATCTCCGCCACGGCCTGAGATTCCCACAGTTTCGATTTCGTCAACTGCTCAATCGCATGTTCGGCTGTTGCACCTTTCACAATCGCTTGCAGATCTTTCGGTAATTTATTCCATGCTTTTTGATTGACAATAATCGGTAGAACCTGAGCGCCGGCAATCGGCAACGGATACATATATTTTGCGACTTCCACATGGTTACCATCGCGGTGGTCAATCATGTTTGAACCGATAGAACCATCGATGACACCTGTTGCCAGTGAGGTATAGATTTCACTCCAAGACAGAGAAACCGGCGCAGCACCGAGGTTACGCAGGAACTTACCATAGGCACCCGGAGCACGAATTTTCATCCCTTTAAAATCAGCAATCGAGTTGATCGGTTTTTTGGTAATAATATAAACAGGGGGCTGAATATAAGGTTCTAGCCAGACGATCCCCTGAGAGGCATAGGCTTTTTTCAAGACGTCGCCCCAACCACGCTCATGAAATAATGTCATGAGCTCACTGGCATCCGACGTACCGCCGGGCAAACCGACCTCCACAACCCCAGCAGGAAACTCCCCCGCATGCATCGGTTGGAAAGGTGCCCCCATGGTAATCAGACCGGAACGGACAGCGCTTAAGATACCACTGGTACCCACACCTTCACCGGAGTACAGTACTTGCACAGCAATACGGCCATTGGACATGGTTTCAATATTTTTAGCCAAGTCTTCATAAACTGCACCAAATGCAGTACCGCGGCCATATAGATTTGCAAACCGCCAATTATATTCAGCGGCAAAACTGACCGTAGAACTCGCAAGTGCACTGATACCCAGCGTGACCGCCAGTAATGTCTTCGCAAGCTTCTTTCCCTTTAACTTAAACATAGAAATTCCTCTTCCTGTGTCGTTACTTGTTTGTTACTGATTTGTTTCACAGATTAATATGAAGAAAGCAAAACCAAAGCAATAGAACCAGAAAGACAATTTGTATGGTACCAGCCAGCAACTTATCGCTGGTACCACACAATTGATCTAACTGGTACTTCGGATGGTGTCATTTTTAGATCTACCATTCTCCTACAGCTAACAAGAGAGATACAATGATGGACCAAATTGTTAACAAAAACTTACTCAAAGCAACGTGTCCTTTTAGTGAAGATGCGATTGCAGTCCTCAATCCGGCAACCGATGAGACGCTGACTTACATTCCTTCGGTTCAGACAACGGATATCCTCACTTTGATTGAGAAATCAAAGCTGGCTCAACAAGCATGGCAACAACGTTCAGCCGCAGAAAGATCTGCCATTTTAAAGCGCTGGTATGATCTTGTGGTTGAAAACAGTGATGATCTCGCCAGAATAATGACCCTCGAACAAGGGAAACCCTTGGCGGAAGCTAAAGGCGAAGTCATGTACGGTGCATCTTTCATTCAGTGGTTTGCAGAAGAAGGTAAACGCACCTACGGCGATACCATTCCGGCACCAACATCGAACAAACGTTTAATGACCATTAAACAGCCGGTTGGTGTGGCTGCTGCGATCACGCCTTGGAATTTCCCCATCGCGATGATCACCCGTAAAGCAGCCCCTGCGCTGGCGGCTGGATGTAGTTTTATCGTCAAACCCGCCAACCAAACACCACTTTCTGCTTATGCAATTGCAGAATTAGCGTACGAAGCCGGATTGCCAAAAGAGCTGTTAATCGTGGTCAACAACCACTCTTCAGTGGCCGTCGGTGATATTTTCTGTAGTCACGATGACATCAAAAAATTGTCTTTCACCGGGTCAACTCAGGTCGGAAGTCACCTCATCAAACAGTGTGCAGAAACGGTTAAGCGCACCTCGATGGAATTAGGTGGCAACGCACCATTCATCGTGTTTGATGACGCGGATATCGATGAAGCAGTCAAAGGAGCGATCGCCTCAAAATTCCGTAATGCGGGGCAGACTTGTGTGTGTGCAAACCGCTTCTATGTCCAGGACAGCGTTTACGATCAATTCGTTGAAAAATTTGCCGCAGCCGTAGCAGACCTGAAAGTCGGTAATGGCGTAGACCCCGGCGTAGTGATTGGCCCGCTGATCGATATCAAAGCGAAAAACAGTGTGTTGGGCTACATCAATAGAGCCGTTGAACAAGGAGCAAAAATCGCATTTGGCGGCCGCTCTCTGGAAGGTCTCTTTGTGGAACCGACCATTTTGACAGAAGTCACTCAGGATATGGAGATTGTACACACCGAATTATTCGGTCCGGTTGCTCCGATTGTTCGCTTTACCAACGACGATGAACTGGTCGAAAAAGCCAACGATACGATTTACGGATTAGCCAGTTACTTCTACACCAAGACATTGAATCGTGCATTTCGTATTGCCGAACAGCTTGAATACGGCATGGTTGGAATTAATGAAGGCATTATCTCCAATGAAGTCGCACCATTCGGTGGCGTAAAACAATCCGGTTTTGGCCGGGAAGGTGCCAAACAAGGTATTGATGAATATCTCAATGTCAAGTATCTCTGTTTTGGTGGCTTCTGACATCTCACAATAACTACTGTTTGAATGTGAAGGAATAAAAACTCATGACGAATATGGAATGGCAAGCCCGTAAGGAAAAAGTAGTCGCAAAAGGGATGGCTAATTTGGCACCGATCTACGCGGCGAGTGCTAAAAATGCGATCATCACAGATATCGAAGGCAAAACCTATATCGACTTTGCCGCTGGGATTGCCGTGAATAATACCGGGCACTCTCACCCACAGATTATTGAAGCCGTTAAAAAACAGTTGGACAACTTCAGTCATACCTGTTCAATGGTAACGCCTTACACCAGCTTTGTTGAACTGGCTGAAAAAATCGTTGCAAAAACACCAGGGAATTTTGACAAAAAAGCGGCATTCGTGACCACCGGTGCTGAAGCGATAGAAAATGCAGTGAAAATTGCGCGGGCACATACGGGCCGTTCAGGCATCATTGCCTTTAAAGGTGGCTTCCATGGACGGACAAACATGTGTATGGGACTCACCGGAAAAGTGGCGCCCTACAAAGCTGGTTTTGGGCCATTCCCGAATGAAATCTATCACTTGCCATTCCCGAATGCCTATCATGGAATAAGTGAAGCACAAAGCCTGAGTGCTTTGGACGATTTATTCGCTTGTGACATCGAACCGAGCCGTATCGCAGCTATCATTTTCGAACCGATTCAGGGAGAAGGTGGTTTCTATCAGGCACCGGCATCCTGGGCACGTAAAATCCGCGAAGTTTGTGATAAACACGACATCGTTTTAATTTGTGACGAAATTCAGACCGGCTTTGCCCGAACCGGCAAAATGTTTGCGACAGAATACCTCGGTATTGAGGCAGACCTGATCACCATGGCCAAAGGTATTGCCGGGGGGTTCCCGCTGTCCGGTGTTGTCGGTAAAGCAGATATTATGGATGCCGCCAATCCCGGTGGTGTCGGCGGAACCTATGCCGGTTCACCGCTCGCTTGTGTCGCGGCGTTAGAAGTACTCGATATCATTGAGAAAGAAAATCTCTGTGAAGCAGCGCAACATATTGGTTTACTATTTAAGGAACAATTGACTGAATTACAAAAAGAGATTCCTCAAATTGGTGATATCCGTCAAGTCGGCGCGATGATTGCAATCGAGTTCAATGATCCTGACAATGGTGCTCCACTTGCTGACCTGACCAAACAACTTGTGGTAAAAAGTAACCATGCTGGTGTGATTTTGTTATCTTGTGGTGTGAAAGGAAATGTGATTCGCTTCCTGCCACCATTGACGATTGAGCCAGAGCTGATCGTCAAAGGCCTTGAAATCATCAAAGCAGAATTACAAGCGTTGCTCGCTCACTAAATACATTCAGCGAAGATACGGTCACACTTTCATGTCCGTATCTTCGTTGTCTCACTCGGATTAGTCAGCGGTGCAAGAAACAGTTGTAGGAGCCGTATGCTAAGCCAGTATATCCACCTTGACCCGCAAGATTCGAAGACCCTGCAAGATCAAATAAAAAGTAGTCTTGCCAAAGCGATCTTCGATGGCTTCATTCCTAAGCAATCTCCCCTTGCCTCTTCACGAAAGCTAGCAAAAGATCTTCATGTTTCCAGAAACACCATTTTGCGCGTTTACGAGCAACTGACTGAAGAAGGGATCCTCGTTTCTATTGAGCGCAAAGGCTATTTTGTCAATCCATCACTGAATATTTCCGTCACACTGCCCGCTTCGGCAACGCCACAAGAGCAATCCACCCGACTCGATTGGAGCCGCTATTTAATCTCTGAAAATCGGGTCTCTGAACTCGAAGCCAAAGATCTCAAAAATTATGCTTATCTCTTTGTCAGTGGTGTTGTTGATGAGGACTTATTCCCCGTTTCTGAATGGCGTAAATGTAGCATTCAGTCACTCAATCGTATCAATCATCGCACTTGGACATCGAATGACTCAGACTATGATGATCTGATTGAACAGATCCGTACACGTGTGTTGACCAAGCGGGGCATATTTGTCAATCGAGATAATATCGCCATCACGCTCGGATGTCAGAACAGCCTGTATTATCTGTCAAAACTGCTCCTCTCTGCTGACGCCTCAATTGCAGTTGAGAATCCCGGTTATCCCGAGGCATTGCATCAGTTTCAGGCCAGACGTGCTCAGATCGTGCCGATCAATGTCGATCAAGAAGGCATGGTGATTGATGAGCGTGTCACCAACTGCCAACTGGTTTATACCACACCGAGCAATCAATTCCCGACCACAGTGCGCCTGTCTGCCACTCGTCGCCGTCAACTTCTCGCACTGGCAGAAGAGCATGACTTATTGATTATTGAAGATGACTTTGAACATGATATTAATTTCATTGAAGACACCTGTCCGCCCCTGAAAAGTGAATCATCCAGTGAGCGCATTATCTATATCTCCAGTTTTTCTTCGACGATTGCACCGGGGTTAAGACTGGGATATATCGTCGCACCGGCCCCTTTGATCTCACAAATCAAAGCACTTCAGTTCAGAACACATAGCTTGCCGCCGAAGAATAATTGTCAAACCCTCGCGCTGTTTCTGAGCCTTGGATATTACGATGCATTGGCTCAGAAAATGCTCAAACGCTATCGGGAAAAATGGCTGACCATGGAAAAGGCTCTGAACTACTATTTCCCCCAGTCAGGTGTGACGCCTTCATTGGCAGGTACAGCTTTCTGGATCGACTATAAACAGGGATTCGATGCCGGGAGATTTGAACAACTGGCCGAACAGCATGGTATTTTGATCAACAATGGTGCCAAATACTATTACTGTGATGAACGGACCAATAGCTTCCGGCTATGTTTCCAATCCATCAGAACCGAACAAATCCGGGAAGGGGTTGCTCTGCTTTCCCAAATTGCCAAACAAGTGATGCCGATCGAAACCCTACAGGAATGTCAGCAGCCTCCGCTCAGTGGCAGAGCTATTCGTCATCTACTGAAAAATCAGACGCTCTTAACCAAAGACTGCTTTAATATTCCTTACCGAATCACCTTTCAGGCTGATGGTAAAATGACTGGTATCTCTGACCGTCCCAATGACATAGATGAGGGCTATTGGTGGGTCGAACACGATCAGTTTGTCTACCAATGGCGTAACTGGCAATTCTCAGATATCCGAAGAATCACTATCGTTGTAGAAAACGGAGAAGTGAAACGATTTGATGAAGATGGCTACTTTATTGGTGAAGCACAATTGATATCTAATCAGATTAGATAAATATAAAAAAACCGGCTGTAATGCCGGTTTGGATTGATTCTGTTTTTGCCGCAATCATCAATGAGATTACGCACGGAGTGCTCGTTCACGGCGAGCGATACCGACGACCCCACTGCGAGCCACCTCTAGCACTTCTGTCACTTCTGAAATAGCTTCAATAAAAGCATCAAGTTTTTCGGTTGCTCCGGCCATCTGAACCGTATACTGACTACTGGTAACATCGACGATCTGACCTCTGAAAATGTCCGTCGTCCGTTGCACTTCTGCCCGTGCTGCCCCACTGGCTCTGACTTTCACCAGCATCAATTCCCGTTCAATATGTTCAAACTCTGACACTTCCTGAACTTTCAATACATCAATCAACTTGTGAAGCTGCTTCTGGATCTGTTCCAGCTCCATCGCGTTGGTTTTAGTCGTGATATTAAGACGAGACAACGTCTCATCATCAGTGGGGGATACATTCAACGTTTCAATATTGAAACCACGCTGGGAAAACAGCCCGACCACGCGAGACAAAGCACCGGGTTGGTTCTCCATTAATACTGAAATAATGCGTCTCATCAGGTTCTCTCCGTTTTGCTCAACCACATTTTGTCCATCCCTTCGCCTTTAATCTGCATCGGATAAACATGCTCTGTTTCATCGACATTGATATCCACAAACACCAGACGATCTTTCAGATCCAGTGCTTTTTTCAATCCGGCTTCTAGCTCATCCGGTGTTGAGATACGAATACCGACATGCCCATAAGCTTCGGCGATTGCAGCAAAGTCCGGCACAGAACTCATATATGAATTCGAGTGACGTCCCTGATAAATGATATCCTGCCACTGTTTTACCATTCCCAAGAAACGGTTATTCAGATTGATGATCTTGACCGGTATATCATATTGAAGTGCGGTCGACAGCTCTTGAATATTCATCTGAATACTTCCGTCCCCGGTCACCACGACCACTTCCTCTTCCGGATGAGAGAATTTGACCCCCATCCCCGCAGGCAAACCAAATCCCATCGTGCCCAAACCACCGGAATTGATCCAGCGACGTGGCTTGTTAAACGGGTAATAAAGTGCCGCAAACATTTGATGTTGGCCGACATCGGAAGCGACATAGGCATTTCCTCCGGTCAACCGATGGAGTGTTTCGATCACTTGCTGCGGTTTGATCCGCTCACTGGACTTCTGATAGGCAAGACACTGACGATCCCGCCAAACTTGAATATCTTTCCACCATTGTGCCAACGCTTCCGCATCATTCGAGCCCCCCTGCTCAACCAGCAATTTCAACATGGTTTCTAAAACCTTCTCTGCTGAGCCGACAATCGGTAAATCCGCCGGGACATTCTTCGAAATCGAAGACGGGTCAATATCAATATGCATGATTTTGGCGTTGGGACAGTATTTTTCCAGATTATTGGTGGTTCGGTCATCAAACCGGACACCAATACCAAAAATCAAATCGGCATGATGCATCGCCATATTGGCTTCATAAACACCATGCATGCCCAACATTCCCAGCGCATTGGCATGAGTGCCGGGGAAAGCCCCCAGCCCCATCAGTGTACTGACCACCGGCAAATTCAAGGTTTCCGCTAACTGAAGAATTTGCTTATCCGCACCGGAAATAACCGCCCCACCACCAACATATAGAACTGGTTTTTTCGCATCTAACAACGCTTTAAGTGCTTTCTTAATCTGCCCTTTATGTCCACTGGTAGTCGGATTATAAGAGCGCATCTTGATGGTTTTCGGATATTGATAAGGCAATTTGACCTGAGGATTCATGACATCTTTCGGCAAATCAATAACCACTGGGCCTGGGCGACCGGTCGAAGCAATATAGAATGCTTTTTTAATTGTTTCGGGAATATCTTCAGCTTTTTTAACCAAAAAGCTATGTTTCACAATCGGCCGGGAAACCCCAACGATATCACACTCCTGAAATGCATCATTGCCAATCAAACTGTTAGGGACATTGCCTGATATGACGATCATGGGAATAGAATCCATATAAGCTGTCGCAATACCGGTCACGGTATTCGTTGCACCGGGACCGGAGCAAACCAGCACGACACCCGGTTTACCGGTCGAGCGTGCATAACCGTCAGCCATATGTGTTGCCGCCTGTTCATGACGAACGAGGACATGCTTGATTTGGTCGGTTTTTTCATGAAGGGCATCATAGATATCAAGCACGGATCCACCGGGATAACCAAAAATCTGCTCGACACCTTCTTCGATCAGAGACTGAACAACCATCTCTGCACCGGATAGCATTACCATATTATTCTCCTTACCAGTCACTGTATCCCGAGGTCAGTTCAACAGTCTGGTTGGTTACATAGTCTAGGGCTTATTCGTAGCCTAATCGAAATCGATTCGCTAATGGCTATGTCCTTGCGGGGTCATAACACCACAAGGGTTAGAGCAACTTTACTCGCTTCAGAAAGATTGGTCTATTCGGTTTCCCGTCGCATTTTACTGAAAATGTTGCTTATGGATATTCTTGAAGAGTTCTCTACGGGAAACACTCTCATAATCAGATGACTATGTCAGGCCTACAAACAAAAAAGACATAAAATATTTATTTCATGTAAAAAAGGTCATCAAGATGCTAAAGAAGAAACGAATCTGTTGATACAAAGTAAGTGTTCTGACGTTCAACGGTTCTTAAGAGGGAAAGTCCGACGAGGAGAGAAAAAAGAAAGGCAGCAACAAACAGATGTTGCCTTCTCTATTTTCATCGATCCGGCAACATCAAATACAGGTTAGTTTGTCGTAGATTTACCGACAATTTCACTACAAATCATCATGAGTTGCCCTCTCAACCAACCATGCCCTTTATCTTTTTCATTCGATTCGTGCCAGCTCAAGTAACCACTGATTTTTTTACGTTCAAATGGTAAGGCAATAGTTTGAAGTTGCTCTCTATTCGGTGACGCTTCCACCAACCAGCTTGGTGCGATGGTAATCAATTCTGACTGGCTCACAACATAAAGCACATTACTTAAGCTTGTCCCTTCATAATGGGAATGGCAATCGATATCCCGGTAAGCCTGTTCACTGAAACTACGGATACCATGCGCTTGAGAGAGCTTCGCATGTTGCTCTTCAATCACTTGTGCTGGGGTAATCGTCCCTTGGATACGAGGGTGTTGCTTAGAGGCAACAATCACCAGTTCATCTTGGAATATTTCGGTGCTACAGAAGCCGGATTCTTCAAAACGAGCATAGTCAATGACAAAATCAACTTCCTGATAACGTAACCGCTCAGCAAGTTGTTGGTTCGAGTCTGCTTCCAAATGCAATTGCACCTGAGGTGCCTGATCGTGAATCGATGAGAAAATCTTCGGCGCGAAGCGCAAATCATTCGGACTACAAATAGCCAGATTAAACTGTCTGGTTGAAGATTCAGGCGTAAAGACTGAATTTGGCAGTTCATTACGAATTAACTGTAATGCTTGGCGAACCGGGCCAAAAAGCTGCCGGGCGCGCTGGGTAGGCTGAATGCCTCGTCCCTGCCGCATGAAGAGTTCATCATTAAACATCACTTTCAGACGAGCCACAGCGTTACTGACCGCAGGCTGAGACATCCCTAGATTATGTGCTGCCCGAGTAATATTTTGTTCTTGCATCACCGCATCAAATACAGTGAGCAAATTCAAATCAACGCCTCGTAGCGTACTTTCCATCCGATAGCTGGCGACTGGTTGGATAACTTCTTTTTTTTCTAACATTAGAATGCCTCTTGTTTTGCTTCAGTCATCACTTTCGTTATCCCTCGCGGGATAGCACTCTTGTCAGGTGAAGTGACATACATCAGATAAAGTGACTCAACGTGATTCTATTTTGAACAACCTATTGATAAATCGTATAAGTAGGCTGTGCAATTAACTATCTTTTAATTGATATACAAAAGGCAACTGGATTGATAAAAAGTCAGTTTATTTTACCTCATTTTGAAAAATAACCTTAAAAATCAGATTATTAAAAAAACATCAAAAAAGATAAAATCGCGGTTTTTATAGTATTCACAAAATTAATTGACGCATGTTATAGGTTTACAGCAAAAAATCGATAACTATTCACGTCATATATAACAAGTGAAATAGATTAATTATGATCAATGATTGAGGTGAATTACACCATCACATAATCCGGAAAGTTGACCTGTTTCCAGAGTGAATGACACAATTGCTGATGGCTATCCCAGCGCCCCTGAACCACCCATTCAGCAATGGCCTGCGCAACATCGGGATAGACGACTCGTTCTGCATTCGGCTCATCGAGCCACTGCCGAATTACGGCCACATCAAGCGATTCCATTGCAGAAGCTAGTCCCAGAATTTCAAGTGTCGCCACATTACTCTGTTGCTCAAATTGGCCCATCAAAGGTTTGAGTAGTAATTTTTTGCCATATGACATGGCTTCAGAAGGGAGTTCAAAACCACCATTGGCAATCACGCCGGCACAACAACGTAAATGCTCTTGGAAGCGTTCATGACATAACGGATGAAATGTCATGTTCTCTGTCTGTTTCATCTCATCAATCATCGGGTGATAACAGACAAACTGATAGTGACCGAAACGAAAGAACAGATCCATAATCGATTCCAGTGATTCGAATGGAAGATAGATTAAAACGAAAGGTTGATTTTCTGCTGCCGCTCCTCCGGTATGGATGATCGGCGGTAGAATTGGATGTTCAAAGTGATACCAGTGCAACCCGAGATAATGATCTGCGGGGGCGAAATTGGTAATAATTTTCTTATCGAGCCAGTTGGCGCCTTTTAACGGCACCGGATAGCGAAAAGCATTCTGATGACTGAGACTGATACAGGTCTTGCGCTGTAATTTTGCGGCCCATGACGTAATCGGCTCAAAATCGCTGATCACTAAATCATAAGAGCTGAGATCAAGCTGGCGAATATCAGAAATCAATTGGCCGAAGCGGTTCTCTCTGGCTGTTTTTAAATAATTGACCCGTCCTTTTTCGGTCATAAACGTCAACCCACGGCGAGTTTGATAATTGCCAAAACAGTCCATTGAAAAATATTTATCTTTCTCTCTGCCGCTGAAAATAAAATCGACATCAACATGATATTGCCGGAGTGCATGACTCATTGCTCTGGCTCGTGCCGTATGACCGTTCCCTGTCCCCTGAACACCATAGAGAATTTTCAAATCATCCACTCCGTAACCAGTTGACCAGCTTGTGCACAACTTGTTCCTAATAAAGCACCAATCAGTACATCCGTGAAGAAATGAACCCCCAGCAAAATACGAGCGGCACCAATACACCCCGCCCATATAAACACCATCACTGACAATGATGGATAAAACGAAGCAATGAGTGTCGCCATCAGAAATGCGGCACTCGTATGTCCAGAGGGTAAGCTAAACCGATCAGAAGGTGTAATATAAGCAATAACTCTTGAGGAGAATTCTTGAGGGCGACGCCGTTGAAAAATATTTTTAAACAACCAATAAAGCGGCAACTCAATCAGAAATGAGATCAACCCTGTGACGAGCAATGCCAGTCCTGCAATATCATCAACCCAAAAAGCAGCGCCACCGATGACAACATATAAATGACCGTCTCCAGTATGGGATACCGCTCGGCTGATACGTGCCAATGGATAACTGAATCTGTGTTGTAGACAGAACAGTGACAAGGCCAGATCAAATTTCACAATCGGTTCAATAACTCTCATGACTGCATTCCTATCGTTCAACCCCTTTATACTCAAGACACTAATCAGCCCAGATGACAGCGGTGTGACTATTTGTTGTCGAAACCATGAATATTGTTGGATAAACCCAGCTAGTGAACCAGCCGGACTTCCCGACAGTATTCAGGGGGAAGGCGATGTTCAGCAAGGAATGGAAAGTGTCAGAACCGTATACCGGGAGACGAAAACAGGAAAGCAGTTCTTGAGCGGTCAGTAAGCGCTCTCATGACCATGTCAGGGCAATGTCGCTTGATATAAGATCACATCCGATCATAGTGATACAATGAATATGACTTGCTGACCGAACAGGTACTACCAATAAATATACAATTTGGGGTTGACGTAATGTATCAGGTGCGGTACTAATTTGTTATTGAATTTTGTGGAAAGTAAATGAATATGACATTTAAAACTTCTCTCCTGCTAGGCCTACTCCTTATCGTGTATCAATCGCGCGGGTAGCCTGTGGACAGAAGACACCACAAAGAATCACAAAAACCCGCATCGAAATGCGGGTTTTTTTATAGCTGAAAGCACTTTACAAAAGAAAATATTAAGTGAGCAAACACAACCACTTACCGGTCTAGGAGCCAGCCAATATGAACGATCAGGTCATTATCTTCGATACAACCTTGCGGGACGGAGAACAAGCATTATCTGCCAGTTTAACGGTGAGAGAAAAATTACAAATTGCCTATGCTCTGGAACGACTGGGAGTGGATGTGATCGAAGCAGGGTTTCCGGTTTCCTCTCCGGGCGATTTCGAATCGGTACAAACCATCGCCAAGAACATTAAAAACAGCCGAATCTGTGCCCTTTCCCGCGCAGTAGAAAAAGACATTGATGCTGCGGCTGAAGCCTTGAAAGTTGCCGAGGCATTCCGTATTCACACGTTTATTTCAACCTCAACCATACATGTTCAGGATAAACTTCGTCGTAGCTATGACCAAGTCGTAGAGATGGGTGTAAATGCAATCAAACATGCTCGTCGATATACGGATGATGTTGAGTTCTCTTGTGAAGATGCCGGACGCACACCAATCGATAATTTATGCCGAATGGTTGAAGCAGCAATTGATGCCGGAGCCAGAACAATTAATATCCCTGACACAGTTGGTTATACTGTTCCGGGTGAATTTGGTGGTATCATTCAGACATTATTCAATCGTGTTCCCAACATTGATAAAGCGATTATTTCTGTCCACTGTCACGATGATTTGGGGATGTCTGTTGCCAACTCTATCACCGCAGTTCAAGCCGGAGCCCGTCAGGTTGAAGGAACAATCAACGGGATCGGTGAACGTGCTGGAAACTGTGCACTGGAAGAAATCGCGATGATCATCAAAACCCGCCAAGAGTTTTTAGGCGTTCATACGGGTATCAAACACGATGAAATTCACCGGACAAGTAAAATGGTCAGCCAGATCTGTAATATGCCGATCCAAAGCAACAAAGCGATCGTTGGCGCCAATGCATTCAGTCATTCTTCCGGCATCCATCAGGATGGTATGCTGAAAAATAAAAATACCTATGAAATTATGACCCCAGAGTCGATTGGTCTGAAAAATCAGGCATTAAATCTGACTAGCCGTAGCGGCAGAGCTGCAGTGAAGAGTCATATGGATGCCATGGGTTATCAGGACGATGAGTACAATTTGGATGCACTTTATGAAGATTTCCTGAAACTTGCTGACCGCAAGGGGCAAGTGTTCGATTATGACTTAGAATCCCTGATGTACTTCTCCAACTTACGTGAAGAAGACGATTTCTACAAACTAAACTATCTGAGCGTTCAATCGGGCAGTGTGATGGCAACCACCACAATAAAACTGCAATGTGGTGATGAAGAAAAATGCGAGGCTGCTGTCGGCAACGGCCCAGTAGACGCATTGTACCAATGCATTTATCGTATTACCGGTTACGATATCGTCCTCGATAAATTCGATCTGACTGCAAAAGGAGAAGGTGAAGACGGTTTGGGACAGGCAGATATTATCGCCAACTACAAAGGCCGAAAATATCACGGAACAGGCATATCCACCGATATCGTTGAAGCTTCAGGAGAAGCACTATTGCACGTAATCAACAGTATTCAACGTGCCGATCAGATCGAAGTTATCAAAAAGAAAAAAATAGTCACAGTATAATAGCAACAATATAAGGTTCCTATGCGTTGGTCTCGTGGTATCACGCAGACCGAAGTAGGCAACTAAATCAATAAATACGAGAGTGAACAAGGACTCACATGACAGACAAGACTTATAAAATTGCAGTACTGCCCGGTGACGGCATCGGCCCGGAAGTCATGCAACAGGCTCATAAAGTACTTGATGCGATTCAAACAAAGCATAACATCGCTTTTGACCGTACCGAGTACGACGTTGGTGGGATTGCGATCGACAATCACGGCAGTCCACTTCCGGAACAAACGCTGAAAGGGTGTGAACAGGCGCAAGCGGTTCTGTTTGGTTCAGTCGGAGGACCAAAGTGGGAACATCTGCCGCCAAACGAGCAACCTGAACGCGGTGCTTTATTACCATTACGTAAGCATTTTCAACTGTTCTGCAACTTACGTCCGGCACAAATCCATCAGGGACTTGAAGCATTTTCGCCACTCCGTGCCGACATCTCTGCCAATGGTTTTGACATCGTCGTTGTACGCGAACTCACTGGAGGGATCTACTTTGGTCAACCCAAAGGTCGCGAAGGCGAAGGTGCCAATGAGAAAGCATTTGATACTGAAGTCTATCACCGCTATGAGATTGAACGTATTGCTAAAATTGCTTTTGAATCAGCCCGTTTACGTCGTAAGAAAGTGTGCTCAATTGATAAAGCAAATGTCCTGCAAAGCTCTATCTTATGGCGAGAAGTCGTGAGCGAAATCGGCAAAGATTATCCGGATGTCGAGCTATCTCATATGTACATCGATAACGCAACCATGCAGCTGATTAAAGATCCGGCTCAGTTCGATGTCATGCTATGTTCAAATATTTTTGGTGATATTCTCTCTGATGAATGTGCCATGATCACAGGTTCAATGGGAATGCTTCCTTCAGCCAGCCTGAATGAAAGCAATTTCGGACTGTATGAACCCGCAGGTGGAAGTGCGCCGGATATCGCAGGGAAAAATATTGCCAATCCGGTTGCTCAAATCCTATCGGCAGCATTAATGCTCCGTTACAGTTTGGGTGAAGAAGCGGCAGCTCAGGATATTGAGGAAGCCGTCAGCAAGGCATTATCCGCCGGAGAACTAACTGCTGATCTGGCAACCGATAAACCGGCACTGACAACCTCTGAAATGGGCGACAAAATTGCTGCCTATATATTAAGTGAAAAAGCTTAAGTGCATTAGCATGTGACCGAGATGAGTCTCGGTCCACGAACAAGTTCAAGGTAGAAGCAATGTCAAAAGCAAAAACATTATACGAAAAAATCTACGATGCACATGTCGTGGTTGCCGCTGAAGGTGAAAACCCGATTTTGTATATCGATCGTCATCTGGTTCATGAAGTCACGTCACCACAAGCTTTCGACGGACTCAGGGAAAAAGGCCGTTCAGTCCGTCAGGTCAACAAAACCTTTGCCACCATGGATCATAACGTCTCGACAACCACGAAAGATATCAGTGCTTCCGGTGAGATGGCTCAGATCCAGATGGAAACACTGTCGAAAAACTGTGAAGAATTCGGTGTCACACTTTACGATATCAATCACAAATATCAGGGTATCGTACACGTCATGGGCCCAGAGTTAGGCATTACCCTACCGGGAATGACCATTGTTTGCGGTGATTCCCATACCGCAACCCACGGTGCATTCGGCTCGCTGGCTTTCGGTATTGGTACTTCTGAGGTTGAACACGTACTTGCCACGCAAACACTCAAGCAAGCTCGTGCCAAAACCATGAAAATTGAAGTCCAGGGTAAGGTTGCGAAGGGCATCACTGCCAAAGACATCGTGCTGGCGATAATCGGTAAAACCACGGCCGCAGGCGGAACTGGATATGTTGTTGAATTTTGTGGCCAGGCGATCCGGGATCTGTCAATGGAAGGTCGAATGACTGTCTGTAATATGGCGATAGAACTGGGTGCCAAAGCTGGCTTAATAGCGCCGGATCAAACCACATTTGACTACATCAAAGGCCGAAAATTTGCTCCAACAGGTGAAAACTGGGACAAAGCTGTCGAATACTGGCAGACATTACAGTCTGACGACGGTGCAGAATATGATGCTGTGGTGACATTAGATGCAGCAGAGATTAAACCTCAGGTAACTTGGGGCACCAATCCGGGACAAGTGATCTCGATTGATGCACCAATTCCGACGCCGGAAAGCTTTACCGATTTAGTCGAGCAATCATCCGCGATCAAAGCGCTGAACTACATGGGGCTTGAAGGTGGCAAACTCCTTTCTGACTATAACGTCGATAAAGTGTTCATCGGTTCTTGTACCAATTCCCGAATTGAAGACATGCGCGCTGCTGCACAAATTGCTCAAGGTAAGCAAGTCGCATCGCACGTTCAGGCAATTGTTGTACCGGGGTCTGAACAGGTTAAAGCACAAGCAGAATCTGAAGGGTTGGATAAAATCTTTACCGATGCCGGGTTTGAATGGCGTTTACCGGGATGTTCCATGTGTCTGGCGATGAATAATGATCGTTTAGGGCCGGGGGAACGTTGTGCATCCACATCAAACCGAAACTTTGAAGGACGTCAAGGCCGAGATGGCCGCACGCACCTTGTCAGTCCTGCAATGGCAGCAGCGGCAGCAATCGCGGGACACTTTGTCGATATTCGTACACTAGAGCAAGGGGAATAATGATGTCAGGATTTAAAAAACATACAGGTTTAGTCGTTCCGCTGGATGCAGCGAACGTCGATACTGATGCGATTATTCCGAAGCAGTTTCTGCAAAAAGTAAACCGTATCGGTTTTGGTAAGCACCTTTTCCATGACTGGCGTTTTCTTGATGATGCGGGACAACAACCCAACCCTGACTTTGTGATGAATGCCCCCCGTTATCAGGGAGCAAGTATTCTACTGGCCCGTGAAAATTTCGGTTGCGGTTCATCCCGTGAACATGCGCCATGGGCTTTGGCTGATTACGGTATTCAGGTCATGATAGCACCAAGCTTTGCTGATATTTTTTACGGCAACTCAATCAACAACCAGATGGTGCCGGTTCGCCTGAAAGAAAGTGAAGTCGATGCACTTTTCAAATATGTTGAAGCCAATGAAGGTGCTGAGATTACCGTTGATCTGGAAGCAATGAAAGTTTCGGCAGATGGTCAAGAATACAGCTTTGAAATTGATGAGTTTCGTCGCCACTGTCTTCTGAACGGGCTGGATAATATCGGTCTGACACTGCAACACGAAGATAAAATTGCCGAGTATGAAGCGAAAATCCCAAGCTTCTTAAGTTAGCCCAAATACAAAGCCATTTTATGGAAGTGATGAAAAGCTGATGTATACATCAGCTTTTTCTTTATTGCCGCTCTTACATCCTGTTTCACCAGACGAAAAAAGCCCTGACATTGTCAGGGCTTTAAAATGAGTGTTTAGCAGTGACCTACTCTCACATGGGGAGACCCCACACTACCATCGGCGCAGTTTCGTTTCACTTCTGAGTTCGGCATGGAATCAGGTGGGTCCAAAACGCTATGGCCGCTAAACAAAATTTAATATTCGTTTATATACTGGTGCTGATACCCAGACTCGAACTGGGGACCTCATCCTTACCAAGGATGCGCTCTACCACCTGAGCTATATCAGCAAATTGGGTAATAGCTTGTCTCTACAGACATTTGCTAAATAGAGTATTACGCTGAACAGCTCCACTTAGATATTTCTCTCTAAATAAAGTCTTACCAACAACTGCTTTATTTAGGTTATCTTGGGGAGTGTGCAGCAGATTTTGAGCTGAGAAACGCAGCATACACAA
>NZ_JCARSY010000029.1:0-47829 GCF_059641415.1 Vibrio rubrogenes | reverse complement strand
CAAGCCGATACCCTAGAAAAAACAATGCCGCTCTCCTTAAGTGAACGGCATTACGGCAATCATGGCTGCCTTTTTCTGTTCTGACGCCTCAATCGCACCAGCACCATCGATATTACAGCATAAAAGATAAAGTGATGTGAAATTACTGATATTTGCGGTGTACGAGATGTTGGCATCGAGACGGATATACGAATAAGACGGATTATAATACATATACAGTCGGAGATTGTTTTGATTATGCCTTTTGAGGAATATTTTTTGCAAAATGAGAAATTTTTTCATTTTGAGAATTTATTATGAGTCAATATGCTATAAATTGATTTCTTAATAAACAATATTTAATAAAAACAATAAGTTAAATTTTATTAAAGAGTTGGCATGTATAGTGCATTATTAAGAGTGATCCCTTTTAAGCCGAAGGATCACCTAGCCAACTGACGTTGTTAGTGAACCAAATTTGTTCATATTGATAGCCAGTCACGATTTTGTGATTGGCTTTTTTTATGGGGCCGGTTTTACAGGGGCGATGCAATTGGATTGTTCATCCCCCCCCTGCCAGCAGCCTATGATGAATTATGGCTGTTGTGATGTAGCCGTTGATTCTGTCGAGGTGGGCTGCGGACGAGAGATAAACTCAATTGGTGTGTGTAATTGGCCTTGAACCGTTTTTCCCTGAAGCGCTTCATGAATGAGCCAGACGCCCTGATAACCCATTTTAAACGGGAGCTGAATCATATAGCCGTACAGTTCTCCCTTCTTGAGGCTTTCAATAATTATTTCTTGTTCATCAAAGCCGATGTGAATGACATGAGATTGATTGGGATAGTTTTCTCGTGCAATCAACACGCCAATCGTCGTGGTATCATTCGGGGTAAAAATGCCATCGACATTAGAAAATTGTTTCAGCAGTGCAGCTGCCTTTGAACGCGCATCACCCACTTGCGTGCCCAGATAAGTATCGGCAATGATTGTCAGCCCAATCTTTTGGGCTTCATCCGCAAAGCCACGTTCTCTTGCATCTGTCGATGCAACTCCTTTCTTGAGGCGGAAAAGCACGACATTTCCCTTATAGCCTAATGCTTCCCCCATTTTTTGAGCGGCCAGCTGTCCCGCAGCGTAGTTATCCGTGGTGACAGAAGCAAGCCGCTCGCCTCCGGTATCCCGATCAATATAAATCACCGGAATGCCTTCTGCTTTTAAGCGAGCCATGTCCTGATTGCGACTGACATCTGATGGTGCTATCACGAGACCGCGGCAGTGGAACAGCTTCATCGTATTCTCTAAGACGAATTTTTGCCCGGTAGAATCGGAATCTTCAACGGTTCCTCTGGCGTAGACTTTCAATCCCAATTCTTTGCCTGCTTGGGTCGCACCCTCAATGACCTTTGACCAAAATGGCCGGTTGGTACTGCCGGATGTGATCACCGTGACACAATTTTGTCTCTCTTCCGGGGCGGATTGTGCACTCGGGGGAACGACCAGCGTGAGGATAAAACCAGTGATAAAAGCCGACATCCTGAAATTCATAGTTTTTCCTTCTTCGTCATCGTGACATCATCCTGTTCATTATAAGTCTGATCTCATAGTCGTGAGGAAATAAATGTAAACTTGTCGCCAAAGTCACGTCGTGAATTTTATCCGTACGCGATAAAGTCATCCGTTCATTTTGAAGCCTGCCCACCGTGCACGTTGCACGTTAGTTTGTTTTAAACTGATGGCTCAGATTCAGCAGCTGTCTCGCACTGCTTTCCAGTTCTGTCGCCGCCCCGGAGACTCGCTCAGTATCGTCATAGGCCTGCGTGATTTGAGTAACGGTCAGCTCCATTTCTTGCTGAATATCATTCGCTTGCTGCTGTGTCTGTTGACTGTCTTGCACCCAATGGGTGATTTTTTCCTGCTGATTGAGAATCGTTTTAGCGCAATGCTTTAACTGCGCATAGCCTGACTGGGATGCTTCAGTCAGAGCCGTCATTTCATTCACGGAGTTGTCCATCTGATGACATGCATCGCTGATGCTGGTGGTGATCCGGGAAAGGGTTTCCTGAATCAGTCCCAGATTTTTCTCGGTATGTACAGAGAGCGAACGGACCTCATCTGCGACCACGGCGAACCCGCGTCCTGCTTCTCCGGCCCGGGCTGCTTCGATGGCAGCATTCAGCGCTAACAGGTTGGTTTGATCGGCCAATGAATGGATCATATCGAGAATCGAATTAATCTCTTTGGTGTCTTTACTGAGCGCGGTTAGCTGTTCTGACAGGGTCAGTTCATTTTTGAGATTACGATTCACGGCTTGATCGAGATTGGAGAAGGTTGCTTCAATATTATTGAGTTCCGCGACAGCGTTGCTCAGTTCTGTCGAAAGCTGAGTGCTCTGATCGGCATTGGCTGCCAGTTGATCATACATGGCGTGGCTACGATGGTTGGTACTGCCGACTTGTTCCTGACTACGGGTCAAATTACGCTGGATACTTTGTGCGTTTTCAGACACTTGGTCAGAGAGCCGCACGTTGTGGTTCGCGGCTTCACTGACCTGATTGATGCCGGCAGCAAAGCGGGTGAATAGCCGATTCATATCCTCACTGATCGCACCGAGTTCATTTTTGATTTTACTATCAAACTGTTGCGTTAAATCGAGATGCTCTGCAGCCGCAGCCAGTTGTGCGCGAATTTTTTGCAGATGACGCAGTAATGGGGTACAGAAAAACCAGAAAGCCATGGTTGATAATACAAAGCCCAGTAAGGCAATTTCAGCGTTGGTAATCAAATACCCATTGAGTGTTTTATTAATGTGGTCAATCGGTACATCAGCACCAGCGATATATAGTTTTCCATTCGGTGAGTGAAAGGGAATAAATACTGATCGGAAGTTGCCTTGGTCATCGGCATAATCTTCGTAGGCAAGGTGTGGGGTTTGAAAGACATCTTGCAGCAGATCGCTTGCATCTTCATATTCGCTCATATAACGCTCGTATGTGCCATCGGCAATCGTTGCATCCGGTGCGCTGGTAAAGCTCTGAAATATTTTGCCGTTTTTTTCGACCATGGTGTACACGTAAGTCATGTTGGCTCGTTTGGCAAACGCAGAAATCTCTTTCACACGTTGCAAGTATTCATCATCACTGATGCTGGTTCTGTCTTGATAGTCGGCTCCGAGAATGGTCGGTAATGCGGTTGCGCTGATTGTGAGTTGAGCGTCAATGCTTTTCAGTAAAAGCTCTTTTTCATTATTGTAAGAGAAATAAGTAAAAAAACAGCTGATGAGTAAATTGATGAGTACAGCCAATATCAGTAGTTGTGAGCGTAAACTCTGAATATTCATACAAGCTCCATGTAATGAGTGGTTATATTGACCACGGTCCGGATACAGTGTGTTTTATCATGCCGTACTTTGAAATGACTCGGGCATATTTCCTTTTGAGTCAGTATATTACGAGAATATATTTGTCAGAGGAAAGCATTCCATCAGAATACATAATAAAAAACTTAAAAATAGTCAAAAATAAATATATATGATTATGATTGAGTGATATCAAAGTATTATAGTTGTTTTGCAACTGAGTGCATTTGTGAGAGCTAATCAGGCATCCTGAATCAGTGTCGACCGTTCAGAATGTTTTTTGCAAAATGGGAATTGATTTTTATTTTGCATTTTAGTTATGTCTGTATATGCAATAAAACTAATCCGTTAAAATAAAAATAAAACAAAATCAGCATGTTAAAAATAAATAAAAAATGGCACGTATTGTGCATTATAATAGATTGACCCTTTTAAGCCGAGGGTCACCTAGCCAACTGACGTTGTTAGTGAACCAAATTTGTTCATATTGATAGCCAATCACGACCTTGTGATTGGCTTTTTTTATGCCTGTCAATTCATCGATTGGACATACCGTATTTTTATGGTCGATAAGCGATTGAAAGTAGGAATTACTGTCGCAGTTTGCTATAAATAAATGCCAGTTTTATTGGTGTTGATAGTGACCTTTCGGGTGTGGAAGGGCGTTAGCCTGCTTACAAAGGAAATTTTATGAAATCGGCAGTACTTGTGATTGATGTTCAGAATTTTTTATTTGACCCAATGCCTCAACCGTTTGAAAAAAATGAAGTTTTAACCCGAATTAATCAAGTCACAGATTGGGCGCGCCACCAGCATATCCCGGTCATTTTCATTCAACACGAACAAGCGGGAACGCCCATTGAGTATGGCTGTGAAGGCTGGCAATTGCAGTCATCATTACATGTGGAAGACCGTGATCATTTGGTACGCAAAACCACGCCGGATTCATTTTTACGTACAAACTTGGCGGCGTTGTTACAAGAGCTCGGTGTTGAGCATCTTTATATCTGCGGCTATGCCACAGAATTCTGTGTCGATACAACGACCCGGCGGGCCGCGGGTCTGGGCTATCCAGTCACTCTGGTGGCAAACGCACATACCACTCATGACAAAGCGCACGCGACCGGTGAACAAATTCGGGCTCATCATAATGCGACATTGCCTAATATATCGAGCTTCGGTGTCAAATTAGAGGCCATAACCACTGAAATTTTGGTGTCATAGAGACATGACGTATAAATAAGAAAATCGGCAATCTGTATCATTGATTAACCATCAGACAAAGATGCATACAGTTGGATGCCCGGTTTTCTCTTGTGGGAATAAAAGAGGGGCCCATATGGATTTTACTGAGCCATATAGTCAGTCAACTCAGAAGGTAATTAATTTTTTATTGAGTATATCAGATGCTGAATAGAGAGGATGTATAACCGGATAATAATTAAATGTCATTGATATTTGCTTTGGTACACAAATTTGTTTCCACAAATTGTTTGTTAATTGTTTAGATAAAAACGCACTCATTTAGGCGTTATGAAAAATAAGAGAAACTATGCATCCAATATTAATCTCAATCGGTTTACTGGTTTGTAGCAATGTATTTATGACATTTGCCTGGTATGCACATCTGAAAGAGCTGAGTAATAAGCCTTGGATCATCGCAGCATTAGTGAGCTGGGGCATTGCGCTTTTAGAGTATTTATTTCAGGTTCCGGCCAACCGTATCGGTTACACTGTATTAACTGTCGGTCAGCTGAAAATTATTCAAGAGGTCATTACGTTATCGGTGTTTGTTCCGTTTTCAGTCATGTATCTCAAAGAGCCGCTCAAACTCGATTATTTATGGGCGGGTCTGTGTCTTGTCGGTGCGGTCTATTTTATGTTTCGGAGTCGGTTTGCATAATCAATGCCTCCTATTGTTTTCCCGACCGATGGGAGAATAAAATGACGCATTTCATTGTTTATTTTGTGTATCCCTACTTTTTTCAATTGAATGATTGCCCCTTAATCAATGAGGAGCGAAATTATATGGACTTCAGCTTGCTGAACTATCGACTCAATACAACAACGGTTATGTATGTTTGACTACTCTATTATCCATTGGATAACATTTTTATCTGCGGCGGTGTTGCTCAATCTTTCTCCGGGCCCGGACATGGCATTCATCCTTGGGCAGACCTTACGTAGTGGTCGTCGACACGGCATTGCAGCGATGCTTGGCATATGGTCTGGCGCGTTATTGCATGTCGTTATGGCAGGGGTGGGGTTATCGGCAGTCCTTGCGACATCTGCTTTAGCATTTTCAGTGGTCAAGTGGGTTGGAGCGGTATATTTGGTATGGTTGGGTATCAAAATGCTTTTTTCGCAAGGTGACTCCTTTATCTCTGGTGACAACCAAAGCGGCAGTGTACGGATCCGGTCAGTCTATTGGCAGGGGATTCTTGTTTCAGCGCTGAATCCGAAAGTCGCCGTATTTTTCCTTGCTTTCTTGCCGCAGTTTGTCGTTGCAGGTGCAGGCCCCGCGAGTGCTCAACTGTTATTGCATGGAAGCTTGATTATTGTGGTTGCAGCTTTTATCGAACCGCCGCTTATTATTGTGGGTTCGAAACTGGGAACTTTCCTGAGGAAGAATAAGCGAGTCGGCTTGTGGATAGATAGAAGCCTTGGTGCTATGTTTGTTGCCTTGGGAGTGCGCTTGGCGGCGAGTACGAAATAAAGCGGCTTATCACTGTTACGGTAAATGTGGTTTTGAAGGTACCGGAGAGCTGTATCTCGTCGTCCCGCAACATATCATGCAACGCAGCGTCGCGGTATCAGCTTTCAATCGATAGTCGGCATCGGGGTTATATCACCAGTGGTAATCTCGTTGGTGAAGTTCGCTATATTTTTAAGTCATGACCTGACAGGCACTTTAACTGAGTAAATCATACATCTCCCTTATAAATCCTAAGACAGCATGTATGATATCTGATACCTTGAACAACATAAAACCAGCAACACAACAGCCGATTGATTCATGTTTTATCACCATTCTGATGCCAATAATGCCACCATTCACGGAATTGCCGATCTGATCCTTGCAATTGGTGAGCCGGAGTTTTTCGACAAACTCACCTATTTGCTGCGTACAGCGGCGAGTTTTGATGATTACGTGATGCTGATTTATCACCCGTCGAAAGCGCCGACTGTGTTGTGCTCTTCATTTGCGGTGGATGAAATTGCAGTATGGGATAAGTATCTACAGGGGGCGTATCTGCTCAGCCCGTTTTACGATTATTGTGCCAATCAAGGCAATGAAGGGTTAGTGACGTTAGATGAGATCGCACCGGACGATTTTTACCACAGTGCCTACTATGAAGAGTATTTTCGCCCCTCGCAGCTGATTGATGAAACCTGTTTTTGCGTGCAGGGGCGAAACAATAACGTCTATTTGTTATCGCTCGGCCGTACCGAGACGCTGGCCAAGTTTAATCAGCGGGTGTTAACCCGGCTACGGGCGCTGTATCCCATTTTAAGTTCGACGGTGAAAATGCATGATAATCAGAAAATGCCGCCGGAACGTGACTCGAACATGCAGGTAAAAGAGTACATCTACAATTTTGGCACCGGAGTGCTGACACCGCGCGAAAACCAAGTGATGCAACTGTTGATTCGCGGCTATTCCAGCAAAGAGGCCGCACGGCTGCTGGAAATTTCATACGAAACCGAGCGGGTGCACCGTAAAAATATCTACAGCAAACTCGAAGTCAGCTCTCAACATGAATTGCTGGCCAAGATCTTTGATGACTTAGTCAACCTCGAACCAGCTTCGCACTTCTCTCGTTAAGCGTCTATACCTCAATCGGGTAATAGCATTGCCAAGTCACTTGTCGCTAATCTGTAGTGAATCGATCACAACAGCGACACGCCTATGAATACCTTGTCTCCCAATTCACTGCGTATTAACGCATCCCGATTACTCCAGTTTATCAGTGAGATGGCGCAAGTCGGCGCAACACCAAATGGCGGTTGTAACCGTCAGGCGCTGACAGACTTAGATCGCCAGGGGCGAGCGCTGTTTCTCAATTGGTGTGATGCCATCGGCGGGCAGCCGCGCCTCGATAGTATGGGCAATCTGTTTGTGCGTTTTCGCGGCGACAATGATGCGCTTGAGCCGATTTTGATGGGATCGCATTTAGACACGCAGCCTACCGGCGGCAAGTATGATGGTGTTTATGGTGTACTCGCCGCGCTGGAAGTGATGACCACACTGGCTGACAGCAACATGACCTTGCCACACCCGGTCGAGATTGTGGTCTGGAGCAATGAAGAGGGTGCACGATTCAGTCCGGCCATGTCTGGCTCGGGTGTGTTTGCCGGCAAGCTGAATCAGGCCGATGTCTATCGTTCGTTAGACGACAATGGCGTGAGTTATTTGGATGCGCTCACCCGAAGTCAGCAGCTTGGCACCGTTCCTTGCCAAGCCTTTCCATTTAAAGCCGCGCTTGAGCTGCATATTGAGCAAGGGCCAATTCTTGAAGCAGAACGAAAAACCATCGGTGTGGTGTCTGGCGTGCAGGGCATGAACTGGTATCAGGTCACGCTCAGCGGTGAGTCGGTTCATGCCGGTCCGACACCGATGCAGATGCGTAAAGACCCCGTGCAAGGTATGACAAGAGTGCTGAGCAAACTGTTTAGCAAAACCGCTGAGTATGGTGAAGCGGCGCGGCTAACCGTGGGCAAAATCGCCACTTATCCGTCATCGCCCAACACCGTGCCGGAACGCGTCACATTTACCTTGGATGTCCGCCATCCGAATCAGGCTGAGTTGGACGCTTTATCTCGAGAAATCTTGGCGCTGTGCCAGAGTGCGGCAAGACCACTTCGCCTGAGCACTGACATTGAGGTGTTATGGCAATCGCCTGCGGTGGCATTTGATGCTCAGTGTATTGATGTGATTCAGACTGCGGCGGATCAGCTGGAACTCGGTTCGATGTCGATTGTTTCCGGTGCCGGACACGATTCTGTGTATTTGTCATGCGTCGGGCCGACCGCAATGATTTTCGTACCGTGCAGAGACGGTATTTCTCACAATGAAAAAGAGCACACCGAGCCTGCACAATTGGTCGCCGGTGCTAATGTTCTGCTTCATAGTTTAATTCAACTTTCAGAATAAAAGGATTGATCGAATATGACTTTTCCATTGCGTCGACGCCAGCTTGAAGGGGGTACGGAGCCGTTATCGGATTGGGGAATTTACTCCGAGACAGGCCGTTTACAAGAGGTGTTGGTAGGGCCGATTGATTTCTATGAGTGGCGTACCGGTAACTCGACGTCGCGCCGCCATATGAATGGGGGCGCACGCTATGACCTCGCGGTCGCCAAAGCGCAATACAACGAGATGCTCGATGTTTATCGTCAGGCTGATGTGAATGTCCATTTTCTTGGCGCAAAAGCGGATCAACCTTACAGCCTTTTTGCTCGTGACTCTTCGGTGATGACGCCGTGGGGACCGATTATCAGCCAGATGTACAGCCCGTGGCGTCGTAGTGAATGGGTTACAGCGTTGGCGTTTTACCAGCAAGCGGGGATCCCGATTTATGATGTAGTGACTGCCGGTTGCTTTGAAGGTGGCGACTTTATGCTGATTGAACCCGGCGTGGTGCTGTGTGGTTACTCCGGTGAGCGCACCAGTGAAGCAGGACTCGCTCAGGTGAAAAGTTGGTTTGAAAAAGAGGGCTGGGAGTTTTTCGCTGTTCCATTCGACTCACACTTTCTACATATGGATGTGCAGTGCGTGATGGTTGCCGAAAAACTGGCTGCGGTATGCACCGCTGTGGTACCCGATGAACTGCTCGCATGGCTGAAAAGTAAACAGATCGACATCATTGATATTCCGTATAAACAGGCCATGGAGCTTGGCTGCAACATTGTTTCGCTGGGCAATGAGCGGGTGTTGATTCCTGAAGAAAGTCTCATACTCAAACAGCAGTGTCATGCGCGTGGTCTGACCGTGTTTGACCCGGATATCGCGATGATCACCAAAGGTGGCGGCGGTGTGCACTGTATGTGTCAGGCACTCAAACGCAGCGAAAAATAGTCGCCGTCGTTAAGCAACATTTTTAAGAAAAGGGATAAGCTGAGCAGCAAGCTACAGGGAAATCGAGATGGAACTTGAGTTGTACCGAACATTGTGGGGGGTGAGCGAGCCGTTAAGTGCTATTGCCCCCCGACTCAAACAAGCCGGTTTTGACGGCGTCGAAGGGCGAGTGATCCTTGATGACCACAAGCGCGCTGCATTTAAACATCAGCTCGCGCAAACCGGGCTGAGTTACATTGCGATCATTTTTACCGGTGGTGATGTGATTCCGGATCAGAGCAAAACACCCGATGAGCATTTAAACACACTTGAAATCCAGCTTGAGTACGCCAAAGCGCTCAATGCCAGGTTTGTCAATGTGTTGGCCGGTAATGACCGTTGGCCGATGGAGACACAAGTACGATTTTTCAGTCGTGCCGTCGACATCGCCAGTCAGGCCGGGATTGTGTGCAGCTTTGAGACCCATCGCGGCTCATCCCTGTATAGCCCTTGGGTGACGCTTGAGCTGATGGCACGTGTGCCGGAGATGGTTTTTACCATGGATATCAGCCACTGGGTTTTAGTCTGTGAACGTTTGCTGGACCGCCCGGAAGATGACTTAAGCGAGTATTTGCAACGTGTATTTCACGTACAAGCGCGCGTTGGCTATGACCAAGGCGCGCAAGTGCCACACCCCGGTGCACCTGAATATCAAGCTTCTCTGACCTTTCACCAAATCCTGTGGCAGCAAGTTTGGCAACACCATTTGGACAGCGGACGCTCTGTGACCACCATGACTGCTGAATTTGGCCCGGATGGCTATCTTCACCATTTGCCGTTTACCAATGTGCCGGTCGCGGATCTGTGGTCACTCAATGACTGGATTGCTAAGGAAGAACGCGAGCATTTTCAATGTTTTGCAGAACATTAATGTTTGATATGACAACCATGTTCTGCACCATAGAATAAGCGGATTAACAAAGGATTGAATCATGATCGACACAGCCAAATCGTTTACCGAAATTCCTGTGGTTAACGTGCGAGGATTATTTAGCGATGCGCTGAGCGAGCGTCGGCGCGTCGCTGCTGAAATGGGCAAAGCTGCGCGCGAAGTGGGTTTTTTATACGTTACCGGTCACGGCATTCCCGCTGAAACCATCACCGGGCTCCGCCGGGCGGCAAAACGTTTTTTTGCGCAGTCATTTGAAGAAAAAATGCGTTACTACATTGGTCATTCGAAAACTCATAAGGGGTTTGTGCCGGAAGGCGAAGAGATCTACGGCAGTGGTAAACCGGATCACAAAGAAGCTTACGATGTTGGTTTTCCCGCGCCGAAAGACAACCCGTATGTACTGAGTCATACGCCATTGATTGGTGAAAATGAATGGCCGGAACTAAGCGAGTTTCGCGAACCGATTCTTGATTATTACACCACAGTATTTGCGCTGGGACGCAAACTGTTTTCAGGGTTTGCGCTGGCGCTTGGCCTTCGTGAAGACTACTTCGATGCGATGGTGACTTGCCCGCCCGCCAAACTGCGCCTGATTCATTATCCCTACAATGGTGAAGCTGAGGATCGCCCGGGCATTGGTGCGCACACCGATTACGAGTGCTTCACGATGCTGCTCTCCGATCAACCCGGTTTGGAAGTGATGAACGATCACGGCGACTGGATCGATGCGCCACCCATTCAGGCGGGTGATGAAGAAGCGCTGGTTATCAACATTGGCGATATGTTAGAAGTATTCACATCAGGCCAGTTTGTTGCGACGTCGCACCGAGTGCGTAAAGTGGCGCATGAACGTTACTCGTTCCCACTGTTTTTTGCCTGTGATTACGACACGTTAGTCAAGCCTTTGCCTCAGTTTGATGATGGCCAAAGCGAGTACAAGGAACTCAGTATCGGTGAGCATATGTATAGTCAGGCGCTGCAAACCTATCGTTATTTGCGCGAAAAAGTCGCCAAAGGCGAACTGAGTTTGCCGCCGCGTGCCACAGGCGTTGCGACGTTTGGCCATCTTAAAAAGCATAAAAGCTCACCGCTTGAAACTCAGCAAGCCTGACGCATAAGCGATAGGCTTTGGGCAAGCCGGGTTATTTGACCGGTCCGGACACCGTTACTAAGCAACACATAAAGCCAGTTTTACATTACAGTCACAAGGAAGATAAATCATGGAAAGAATCAAATCACTGTTGGTTGGCGCTATGTTGGCGACCGCGTTGAGTTCAACGGCGGCGATGGCGGCCAATACCCTGAATGATGGTAAATTTGTCGTCGGAATGGAAATTAGCTACCCACCGTTCGAGTCTTACGATGGCGATAAAGTGGTCGGTTTTGACCCGGAATTAACCGCGTTGTTAGCTGGTAAAATGAGCCTTGATTACAGTTTCCGCGATAACAAGTTTACCGGACTCATTTTAGGCCTTAACTCAGATAAATTTGATGCGGTCATTTCAGGTATGTACATCATTCCTGACCGCTTGAAAAAAGCCGATGCAATTCCTTATGCGCGCACTGGTGCGTCAATCATGGTGGTCAAAGGCAGCGATATCTCACCAAAAACAGAAAATGATTTGTGCGGCGTGAAAGTCGGTTTGCAGCAGGGGACAACTTGGGTTAAAGCGCTGAATGAGTTATCCGAATCTTACTGCGAGCCAAAAGGTCTGGAACCGATTCACGTTCAAGAGTTCCCAACGGCGCCGGAGGTCACCCAAGCGCTGATGTCGCGTAACGTTCAGGCACAGCTTGAAATCGCCGGTGCGGCGCAGATGTTTGTTGAACGCACCAAAGGTCGCGTGCAAATCAGTTCAGACGACTTAGTGTTTCCACAAACGCTCGGTATCTATGTC
Source organism: Vibrio rubrogenes (assembly GCF_059641415.1). Classification (NCBI taxonomy): domain Bacteria; kingdom Pseudomonadati; phylum Pseudomonadota; class Gammaproteobacteria; order Vibrionales; family Vibrionaceae; genus Vibrio; species Vibrio rubrogenes. The sequence continues at coordinate 35,584 of NZ_JCARSY010000029.1, read as the reverse complement.
AAGAAAGACAATGCACCGCTGAAAGCGCAGCTTGAGACGGCAATGGCAGAAATTAAGGCCGACGGGTCGTATGGCGATTTGATCAAGAAATACGATCTTACCCCAGTTGAGAATTGAGAAGTAATCCTGTGCGCCTTGGTCGGCTTGCATTATCGTGGTAACGGTAAGCGTCAGGGCGTGAGTATTGCTGATTCATATTCAAGCTTGGCTTGAGAAGCCAGAAAGTCGCCGGAGTTACAATGAGTTTAGATTGGGAATATTTCTTTTCGCTATTTACCATGGCCGCGTTTTACCATGCATGCGTGACCGTCATCGTGTTAAGTACGTTGTCGTGGGCGCTGGGTGCCGTATTGGGGTTTGTGGTTGCGTGCGGTAAATTATCAAATAAAAAATGGTTATCTTTGCCAACCTCGCTGTTTGTATGGTTCTTTCGCAGTGTGCCGCTTTTGGTGGTGTTAGTGTTTGTCTACAACATGCCGCAGTTGTTTCCATCCACCGGTACCTACCTTGGAGTACCGTTTATCGCCGGGCTGGTGAGTATGGTCGTGACCGAAGCTGCCTACATGGCGGAAATTCATCGTAGCGGCTTGCTATCGGTGGCCAAAGGTCAGCGTGAAGCGGGTCATGCGCTCAGCATCGGATTTTTAGGCGTGCAGCGTATGATCGTGATTCCTCAGGCGATTCGTGTGTCGATGCCAGCGATGATCAATGAGTTCGTCACCATCATCAAACTCAGCTCGCTGGTGTCAGCTATCTCACTTCCGGAGCTACTGCAAACCGGTCAGCGCCTCTATTCACAAAACTTTCTGGTGATGGAAACCTTGCTTGCGGTTGCTGCGTATTACGTGGCGATCGTGACCATCTTTGGCTCAGTGCTACACTGGGCTGAGAAGAAAATGGACATTCCATCACGCGCACCGGAAACCCTATCGACCAAGCAGTGTGACAAACTGCGCAGTCAAGCCATTGCGGTGAACAGCGCAGTGCTGCCAAAAGTCAAAAAAGGCGCCCCGAATGCTATTGAACTACAAGGCATTACCAAATCTTATGGCCGTCATCAGGTATTGAAATCGATTGATCTCAAAGTCAAACCCGGTGAAGTGCTGAGTATCATCGGTCCGTCGGGGTCGGGCAAAACGACCTTGATTCGCACCATTAACGACCTCGAAAAGATCGATGGCGGTGAAATTGTATTGTATGGCGAGGGCTACATCAAAGGCGGAGCCGTCAACAACAAACGCCGTATTCGTGAAGGCATCAAACGTATTGGTATGGTGTTCCAATCGTTTAATTTGTTTCCGCACAAAACTGCGCTGCAAAATGTGATCATGGCGCCGCGCTATCACGCTAAAGCGGCGTCGTATGAAGATGCCAGAAAACAAGCGCTGTTTTTGCTCGACCGGGTCGGTTTGCTTGCTCATGCCAACAAATATCCGCATCAGTTATCGGGAGGTCAGCAGCAGCGCGTAGCGATTGCTCGATCGCTGGCAATGTCGCCTGATATTATGCTGTTTGATGAACCGACTTCGGCGCTCGATCCTGAAATGGTCGGCGAGGTCCTGAAAGTGATTCAAGACTTAGCCAAAGAGGGCATGACCATGATCATCGTTACTCACGAGATGGACTTTGCGCTGTCGGTGTCGGATCGCGTGATTATGATGGAGAACGGCGTGGTGGCGATTGATGCGTCGCCGAGTGATATTTTGAATAAAGAAAATGATAGCCAAGACTTTGAACGCGTTAAAGAATTTATGGGGAGAGCCGCTTGATGGATAGCCGGGAAAGACAATTGCGCCAAGACTTAGCCGCCGCCTATCGCTTGGCAGCGATGCTGGGTTGGGAAGATACCCTTTATACCCATTTCTCGGTGCGTTTACCGGGGGCAGGGGAACCGTGCTTTTTGATTAACCCATTTGGTTTGATGTTTGATGAAGTGACCGCCAGCAATTTGATTGTTGTCGATGCTAACGGCGAAATCATCAGCGGTGATGCCAAATATAATCCGGCAGGTTTTACGATTCACAGTGCTGTGCATATGGCGCGTGAAGACGCGCACTGCGTCATTCACACTCACACACTTGCCGGCATGGCCGTAGCGGCGTGTCATAAAGGTTTGCTGAATCTTAACCAAATCAGCGCCGAATTTCACAATCAAGTCGGTTATCATGACTATGAAGGTGTGGCATTTAATCTTGAAGAGCGCAGTCGTATTCAAGCCTCACTTGGCGACAATATGGCACTGATTCTGCGTAATCATGGCTTACTCAGCGTCGGCGAAACGGTCGCTGATGCGTTTCAGGTGATGTTCTATCTCAACAGAGCCTGTGAAATTCAGCTTGCAGCAGGGCAAATGGCGGGGCTTTCTGACATTAACGTGATTCCCGCTAAACTGGCCGATTACGTTTCCGGTCAGTTTAAGAAAGTCGCTCATGAACGCCATATTGTATGGCAGGCTTGGCTGCGTAAACTTGAACGTTTAGACCCCTCATATAAGGATTAAGAGTGTGAAACCTGTGGTTTTGGTCGTAACCAACAATCCCGGCTTTAGCAAAATTTTGCTTGAATACGCAGCTAAGCATCAAAGTGACGTGGACTGGGTGCTACACGACGATCCTCGCGCTGCAACGGCGCAGGTCGCGGCTTGTTGGTATCCAAGCCCGACTTTGACGCATGATTTTCCCACGCTGAAATGCCTGCATTCTCTTGGTGCCGGTGCCGATAATTTGGGGCCATTGCTGACCTCGGGGCTGAAGATTGAACGCATGGTCGATGCTGAACAAAAGCACGGTATGTTTGAATACGTATTGTGGGGCGTCCTTTATTACCAGCGCGATATGGATCGTTACCAAAGCTTTCAGCGTCAGAATCTCTGGCAAGAATTACCGCAACGCGCTGCCAGACAGATCACCATCGGTGTTCTGGGGCTTGGTGAAATTGGCGCGTATGTCGCGACTCATCTGGCGCAGATGGGCTATGTGGTGCGCGGGTGGTCGCGTTCGGAGAAATCGCTTGAGGGCGTGACTTGTTTCGCGGGCGCTGACGCGTTAGAGCATGTGCTTGACGGGCTGGATGTGCTGGTCAACCTGCTGCCACTTAATGCCGAAACCGAAGGGCTGCTGAATGCACAAACACTCGCCAAACTGCCAGACAATGCTGCGCTGATTCACTGCGGCCGCGGCGCGCATTTGGTGGAAGAGGATTTAATTGCAGCGCTTGACAATAAACGTCTGCGCGGCGCTTTGCTTGATGTGTTTGCCACCGAGCCACTGCCTGTGGACAGTAAACTTTGGCAGATGGAGCAGGTCGTTGTCACGCCACATATTGCATCCAGCGCCAGTTTTGAGGCGATGGTGAGGCAGATTTCTGCTGTCGCGGAGCGATATCGTAAGTTGATTTGATTAGCTCAGGTTACAGCGATATGCCTGATTCATTTGATTATTCCATTGCAAATCATGCGAAATATCTTGAAGAGTTATTAAACTGTTTATGTGTAAGTCATATTGTTATCTTTGGTCATCGTATGGGCGGTGCTGTCTCTATTGTCTTAGCCGATGTTATGAAAGATAAAGTGTGCGCGCTGATTTTAAGCGAGGCAAACCTTGATTCCGGTGGTGGATTTTTCAGCAAGAGAATTGCAGATTATCGTGAAAGCGATTTGTGAAATTCAGCCCCCGCTTTCCCGGCATCCCTGAATGTTTGCGGTCAAATGACAAAGCTAACGTCCTGACACCGGGGTTAGCTTTGTTTTTATACGGGGTGATGGCTTCGTCACATCTGCCGTAGTTGCAATAAGTTATCGGCCAACTCAGAGAATCCATAGCCGCCATTGCGTTCGGTGATAAAACTGGGTTGATGGGTTAAATCGTCCATGATGGCGAGAATATTATTCACGCCAAAAGTCAGAGGCAGCCATGCGAACATACTTTCGTCATTATGTGAATCCCCGACGTAGGTCACGGTTGCCAAATCAATGTCATCTTGCTCCGTCATTCGGTGCAGAAACGATTGACCACTGCGTTGTTTACTATGTTCTCCCACCCACGCATTGATATGGATCGAGCTCAGCATCACATTGACCGATTCACCATCGATATTTAAGTCACGAATCTGCCGGGCAATTTCCTGAGCAATTGCTTTGTTCACCGGAATGCGATCCTGACTCAAATTAATCGCCACGTCGCAGATTCGGTAACCTTGGTCTGCGGCAAAATCGACGTCTGGATAATCCGTTAAAATCGTACTGATTTTTTCTCTGAGCTGTTCCTGACGCAAACGCATCGTTTCAATCGGTTGGGTGTAATGGGTTTGAAAACCGTGGCGATTTTTGAACATCCAGAATGCGCCATTTTCCCCAATCACTCCATACAGCGGCCAAAGTTTGGCGATATGATCGCACCAGCCGGCACAAGCGCCGGTCACGGCAACGACTTTCACTCCGGAACGGTGCAATCGTTCGAGCGAGGCGAGTGTCTCCGGTGGAATTCGTCCGCGCCATGTTAAGGTGTCATCCACATCCGTGAGTAACCATTCTATTTTTTTTGCTCGCTCTGCGGTCAGTTGCTTGATCAGACTAACCATTGATAACCTCGTTCTGTACGGTGGTTGATAATGGAGAAGGCAATCGTTGTTCACTGGTCGTATCAAACAGATGGATATGTTCGGGCGGAATCGCCAGACTTAAGGTTTCACCGATGTCAAACTGCCGTCCTTCATGTACGCGAATGATCAGCTTTTGGTCTTCACGGCCACGGATGTGACAGTACAGTAATAAGTCTGCTCCCAATGCTTCCATCATCTCGATGGTCGCCTCAAACATCGGATGATCCTCAACGATCTGAATATGTTCCGGGCGCATCCCCAGCATAACTGGTCCCTGTTCCCACCATGTTGTATCCATCTTTAATTCATACAGCCCCAGTTCGAGCCCGTTGTTCGTGACAAGGCCATTCAGAATGTTCATTGCCGGGGCTCCGATAAATGTTGCAACAAATAGTGAGGCCGGTTGTTGGTAAATTTCCATCGGGGTACCGACCTGTTCGATATTACCTTTGTTGAGCACTACCAGTTTATCGCCTAATGTCATGGCTTCGACTTGATCGTGGGTGACATAAACCGAGGTGGTTTGTAAACGGCGCTGGAGCTTTTTGATCTCCAGACGCATCTGCACGCGGAGCTTGGCATCAAGGTTTGACAGCGGCTCATCAAATAGAAACACCTTGGGTGAGCGCACGATAGCTCGTCCCATCGCAACACGCTGGCGTTGCCCGCCCGAAAGCTGTTTGGGTTTGCGTTCCAGCAGATGATCCAGTTCTAACATGGTTGCCGTTTCTGTCACCATCTCGCGTATTTTCTCTTTGGGAACTTTGCGGTTTTTCAGCCCGTAAGCCATATTGTCGAACACCGACATATGTGGATAGAGCGCATAGTTCTGGAATACCATCGCGATATCTCGCTGCCCCGGTTCAAGATTGTTGACCGGTTGTTCATCGATCATCAACTGTCCGGCACTGATTTCTTCGAGCCCGGCAATCATTCTGAGCAGGGTCGATTTGCCGCAGCCACTTGGCCCGACTAAAACCACCATTTCACCGTCGTCAATGGCTAGGTCAACGCCATGTATCGCCTGAAATCCGTTTGAATAAGACTTTTGAATATCTGTTAATGTTAACGTCGCCATGATTTATTTCTCCGAATCGACCAAACCCTTCACAAAGGCTTTTTGCATACCGATGACCACCAGAACCGGCGGTAGCATTGCAATGAGGGTAATCGCCATAATTTTGTTCCATTCAACAATGCCATCATTGACGTTTAATAGCTGCTTGATGCCCATTACGATGGTGTAGTATTTGATGTCTGTGGTAATCAGTAGTGGCCAAAGATATTGGTTCCAGCCATAGATAAAGGTAATGACAAACAGGGCTGCAATGTTGGTACGTGACAACGGCAGCAGGATGTCAAAGAAAAATCGCCACGGTCCCGCGCCATCGATGCGTGCGGCTTCGACCAACTCGTGCGGTACGGTCATGAAAAACTGACGGAATAAAAATGTCGCGGTGGCACTGGCAATCAGCGGAATCGTCAGTCCGTAAAACGAATTCAGCATGTGTAAGTCAGTAATCACTTCAAAGGTGGGCATAATGCGCACTTCAACCGGCAGCATGAGCGTGAAAAAGATCACCCAGAAGGCCAGCATTCTTCCCGGAAAGCGAAAAAATACCACGGCATAAGCCGACAGAATGGAAATGACCAGCTTGCCGACGGTGATACAGAGCGCCATGATCAACGAGTTGGTCAGCATTAGCGCAAGCGGAAAGCGGGAGCCATTGACCTTGTCGTGTGAGTAAAACAGCGCTTTAAATACATCCAGCCCGAGATGACCGAACCATAACGGTGTGCCAGTTGCAAAATCACTGTTGCTGTGTGTGGTTGCCACAATCGCCAGCCAGACCGGAAATGCTACCGAAGCAATGCCGAGAATCAGCGTCAGGTGGCAAAACAATTTGAATAAGGGTCTTTTTTCAACCATCAGTACGTCACCTTTTTCTCGACATATTTAAACTGAATGACGGTGAGCAGGGCGACAATGATCATCAGAATCACCGACTGCGCTGCCGACGAACCCATATCCAGTCCGATAAAACCATCGTTATACACTTTATACACCAGCGTTGAGGTGCTGTTGCTCGGGCCACCCTGAGTCATGGCATGAATGATGGCGAAGGTATCAAAGAAGGCATACACGAAATTCACCACCAAAAGAAAGAAACTGGTCGGGGTAATCAGCGGGAAACTGATGGTCAGAAAACGTTTGATGGGGCCACTGCCATCAATGGCAGCCGCTTCATGCAGCGATTTCGGCACCGACTGCAATGCGGCAAGAAAAAACAGAAAGTTGTAGCTGACCTGTTTCCATGTCGCGGCAATCACCACCATGATCAAGGCTTGGGTACCATTCAGTTTCGGGTTCCAGTCGATACCGAGATGACCGATCCAGTCACTCACAATCCCGATGGTCGGGTCGAACAGAAATAGCCACAGCGACCCTGCGACCACCGGTGCGACCGCATACGGCCAGATTAGCAGGGTTCGATAGGCCAGCGCCCCACGGACAACACTTTCTGCCACTCCCGCTAACACCAGTGCACTGACAAGTGCCAAAACGGCAACCGCACTGCTGAACACGAAAGTGGTACCGAGTGACTCAAGATAATGACTATCGGTGAATAAATGCAGGAAGTTTTCGGCTCCGACAAATTCGGTGGATATGCCAAAGGCATCTTCTAGCTGGGTAGACTGGACAATCGCTTGTCCGGCCGGCCAGAGAAAGAACACGAACGTAATAAACAGTTGAGGTGCCATGAGCATCAGCGGTAACCAACGATGCTTAAACACCACTTGAGATGACATCATAATCAGTAAACTTATTTCAGGTGAAAGCGGATCGAACCGATCCGCTTATGTGGAACACATTATTTTTGCGTGCGTTCAAAGCGGCGTAATTGTTCATTACCACGTTTGACTGCATTGTTGAGCGCTGTTTGGGCTGATTCTTTGCCTGCCCAGACCGCCTCAAGTTCCTCGTTAATAATGTCTCGCGTCTGAAGGAAGTTACCGAAGCGGATCCCTTTTGAGTTTGCGGTCGGTTGCTTGGAAGTCATCTGAATGACAGCCACTTCGGCCCCCGGATTTTTCGCGTAGAATCCCTGCTGTTTGGTTAACTCATATGCTTGTTTGGTGATCGGCAGATAACCGGTAAACTGATGCCAGTCTGCCTGAACTTTGGCACTGGATAAGTATTTAAAGAACTTCGCGACCCCTTTGTACTCTGCTTTCGAGTGGCCTCTGAGCACCCATAGCGATGCGCCGCCGATGATGGTATTTTGCGGTGATTTGATCACATGCGAGTCGTAAGGAAGCTGAGCCACACCGACATCGATGCCTTTCATGTTTTCTTTAATACCGGCGAGACCGGCAGAAGAGCCCATGCTCATCGCACACTCTTGGGTATAGAATAGTGGCATTGCATCAGACTGACGGCCGCCGTATTTGAATACACCGTTCTTCGCCCACTGGGCCATCTGATTGATATGGTTGACGAAAGGTTTGGTATTGAATTCGAATTTAGTGTTCAGACCGCCAAAGCCGTTGTTTTGCGTTGCCATCGGAATGTCATTCCGCGCGGCGAAGTTCTCGATCTGAGTCCAGGATTGCCAGGTTGTCGTGAAACCACATTTTGCGCCCGATTGCAGGAGCTTCTGCGACACTTCATTCATCTCATCCCATGTTTTCGGTGGTGCAGCAATACCGGCTTTTTTAAACATATCTTTGTTGTAATAAAGCACTGGGGTTGAGCTGTTGAACGGCATCGAGAGCATTTTGCCATCATTGGTGGTGTAGTAACCGGTGACTGCAGAAAGATAATCATTGGGGTTAAACGGTTCTTGGGTATCTTTCATCAGTTTGTAAACCGGATAAATCGCTTGCTTTGCGCCCATCATGGTCGCCGTCCCGACTTCGAATACCTGTACAATCGCTGGCTGCTCTTTGGCCCGGAAAGCGGCAATCGCACTGGTCATCGTCTCGGCATACGTCCCTTTGTAAACCGGCTTAATTTCGTATTGATCCTGACTCGCATTAAAATCAGCAGCGATCTGGTCAACTTTTTTCCCTAAAGCACCGCCCATTGCGTGCCACCATTGAATTTCGGTTTTGGCAAAAACTGGTGCGCTGACCAGTGTCGTTGCGAGCGTTAAACCAATGAGTTTTTTAAGCATCATGCTATTTTTCCCTATCATTCTCATTTTAAGATTCAAGCGAACATTCACGGAGGGTGAAATCACGCTGTTGATGTTCATATGAACGCTACGCAAGCCAAATGACGCTAAAATGACAAGTAAATGAATTTATTTGAACAGTAAGACTGTCATCAGAACGCAATCTTTCCGTCACATTGATTTGAAATTCTTCCTTCATTGATATGAGTAAGCAAGCATCCGTGGGGAAGATAATTATGCAAGTCATGGCGCACCGAGGGTATTCAAGTCAGGCCCCGGAAAATACGTTAGCCGCATTTAAACAGGCCATTGCGTTTGGCTGTCAATGGATTGAGCTGGATGTTCAGTTAACCGCTGATCAAATCCCCGTGGTGATTCATGACCAAACATTAGAACGTTGCACCGACGGCGTCGGTAAGGTCGCGGAACTTACATTCAGTGAGCTGACCCAATATTCGGCGGGTCATTGGTTTGATCAAACATTCAGGGATGAGACGGTGCCAAGCTTAGAAGCGACCTTACAACTCGCCGAACAGCACCATATCAACCTGAATATCGAGTTAAAGCTTTACCCTGAAGATGACGAAACCTTGCTCTGTCAGCGGGTTGCGGCAGTGATTGATGCGGTCGGGATTGCTAAGGAACAGTTGCTGTTTTCCAGTTTCAGCATAACGGCACTGGCGATCATGCAACAAGTGATGCCCGGGATTCGGCGCGGACTATTGTGGGAAACCATGCCAGTTGATGCTTTTGAGATTCTGAAGACGTTAGATGCCTTTAGTGTTCACTGCGATTATCGTCATCTGGATGAACAGCAAGCCGCAGCGATTAAACAGCGGGGTTATGCGCTTTATTGTTACACCCCGAATCAGCCGCTGGAGGTTGAAGCGCATTGGCGGTGGGGAGTGGATATGATGATCACAGATAAACCGCACTGCTATGTTTAATAAAATATAGGTTTAATAAAATATAGGTTTATAAAACAGTATCAACCAATAAATAAGAACGAATCCGTTGCTGCAAATCATGAAAGTGACGGCTGTTTTTTCAAGGTTGACAGGTGATTGATGGAAAATTTAACTGTCCGCCAAGAGCAAATTTTGGCACTGGTTCATCGTGATGAATATTGCGCTATTGAGGCGTTGTCCCAACATTTTGCGGTGACGACTCAGACGATTCGCCGGGATATCAATGCACTCTGTGCGATGGGACTGGCAAGGCGACATCATGGCGGGGTCGGTTTGCCGGCGACGCTGTCGAATCGCAGTTATTTAGCGCGTCAGGCAACCGACCAGACCGAAAAACGCCTGATTGCCGAACAAGTGGCACCGCTGATCCCTGACGGCAGTACTGTTTTTCTGGGCATTGGCACCACGATCGCGTTGATTGCCGAGCGTTTGGTGCACCATCAAGAACTGCGCGTTGTGACCAATAATTTTGAAGCGGCGCATATCCTTTCTCAACATGAGCAGGTTGAAATCTGGCTTCCGGAGGGACGGATCCGCAGTCATGACGGGGATATAGTCGGTGAAAATGTCAGCCAGTTTTTTAGTCGCTTTTCAGCGGATATTGGTATTATTGGTTGTGCCGCTGTCAGTCGTTTGGCCCAACCGCCGATGCCCGGTCAGTCTCATCCTGAACTGGCGGAATTCGCTATGGAATACGAACTCCGTGAGGCAGCGGTCAGTCAGGCCATTATTCATCACTCACAGCAAAAATGGCTGGTCGCCAGTCCGGCGAAATGGCAAAGAAAAGCCAATGCCAAAGTGATTGCGCTGAACCAGTTTGATCGTATTTTTACCGCGGAATCATCACGCGATTGACCGATAGGTTGATGCCGGCGGTGATGTATGTCCGCACCGCCGGCACGAATCAATCCTCAATGAAACCGAAATGTTGCGGTGAGTTGCTGTGTCATCTCGTCGATAAACACCCGTACGCGGGCGGGCATGTACTGGGTTTGTGCGTACTGCATGACAATCGCACCGTGATAGCTGCTTTTAATGCTCCAGTCGGGTAATAGTCGGACAATCTCACCACTGGCTAATGCTTCCCGAACCACAAAGTCGTGAAAAATGCCGATACCCAATCCATGTTTGACGCCATTCAGCCGCATCTGTGAATGATTGACGGCATAGCGTCCGGTGACGGTGACCGTATGGGTTTCCTGCATGTGCATAAACGTCCAGTTATTGTCTTTATTATGTTCGGCAAGATAGAGACAGTCGTGCTGTTTTAAGTCCAATGGATGGTGCGGTTGTCCTCGTTCAGCCAGATAATCCGGGCTGGCGCACAGCACTAAATTGGTCTTGCCGATTTCTTTCATCACCAGATTCTCGTCAGGTTTGTCGGTTAAACGAATCGCCACATCAATATTGTTTTTAAACAGATCAATATGTCCGTCCACCGAGCGTAAGCGTAACTGAATATCCGGATACTGTTTGAGGAATGGCACGACCAAAGGTTGCAGGACTGAATTGAGAAAGGCTTCCGGTGCTGCGACCGTCAGCGTTCCCGACGGATGAATATGCTCCGAGGTTGACAGATCAACAGCCTGTTGGGCTGCTTTCATCATCACCAGACATTGGTCATAAATCTGTTGACCCGACTGGGTAATCATCAGTTTACGGGTGGTTCTTTCCAACAATTTGACGTGTAGCGACTGCTCCAGTCTGGTCACTAACTTACTCAGTGCTGACGGGGTGACCCCGAGTTTTGCGGCGGCAGCGGTAAAACTGCCTTCGTTGACAATCAGAATGAAGGTTGCCAGATCCGGTAATAAGCTGATTAATTGTGTCTGAAGCATCGAAATAGGCCATCTCGTCAAAAGGTTACCGCGCCTATCATACCGGAGTGTCGACGGGAGCGGATAGTACGATGAGAATAGTGCGATGAAAATAGTGCGATGAACAGCCCCGATACATTTTATGTTAGAATGCCGGCGCATTGTCGGTGATTGATCGGCGACGTGCACGGATAAAAACCAGCACTAATATAAAAACGCACACACCAGAAAAATGCTATCGATAGACGACGAGTTTGGAAAGGACATGAGAAAAATTGCAACACTAGGGCCACGGGGAACATTTTCGGAGACGGCGACACTGCGCTACATCACGGAGCAGTCAGCTCTGCCCATGGATACACCAATGTTCCCGTACGAATTGGCATATTTTTCTTCAATCGAACGGGCACTGGATGCGATAGGTTCGGTGTGTGATGTCGGCGTTTTGCCGATTGAAAACTTCTCTGAGGGGTTTATTCCCTCTGTGCTCGATCAACTGATCCATGCGGATCTTAAAGTTATCGGTGAAGTGATTCTCCCTATTCGTTTTGCTTGTGTGAGCACGGTGGCGTTGCATGAGATTCAACAATTATTTGTTCAGTTCGTCGCGAAAGGGCAATGTAGTCGTTTTATTGAATCACTGGGGACATGTCAGATTGTTCTGACCGAGAGTAATACCGAATCACTGGCACTGGCGCGTCAATCCTCACAGCCCTGTGCTGCAATTGTACCGGCTGATAACGTGCAGCAAGAGACGTTTGCCGCAGTGGTTGAGAACGTCAATGACTATGAGAATAATCAGACTCGGTTTTTGGTCTTTGCCGCGCAACATTATCCGGAGATTTATTATGCTGAAGCCGACTATAAAACCAGCCTGATTGTCGTCGATGAGCATGATCATCCCGGTTTTCTCGGGGAGATTCTGACCTCTTTTTCACGACGAAAAGTCAATCTGACGTCGATTATTTCCCGCCCGACCTGTACTCAATTCGGTAAATATCACTTTTTTATCGATTTGGACGGGCACCACCAAGACCCGGCCGTCGCAGCGGCTCTGACCGAAATCGAGGCGATCAGTAAAGTGAAATGTCTCGGTTCTTATTTAAAAGCCAACACCGCAGTCTAGTCTGACGAGGTGCGCTGGTGGTCTCAGCCTGTATCCATACCAACCAGCCGCCGAATAAAATTCTGGCTGATTTACTGATTTAAAATACCGAGCATTTTGAGTTTACGGTAAATGGTATTACGGCTGACACCGAGTAACCGAGATGTCTGACTGATGTTCCCCTGAGTTGCCTGATAGGTTTGCAGTAAGCGACTTTCTACCGTGGTTTTCAAATCCGGCATCTGTTGTGCATCATTGACTGCGATTGGTGAGGTATCTGCCAGTTGAATCGATGAGGCTGCGGTTGTCGGTGCAGACGAGGTCAATGATTTCAGAATATGACCGGGAATATGCGCCAGCTTCAACAGCGGTTCGTCGCTGGTGAGCAGGCAAGTGACTTTCAGCATATTATCCAGTTCGCGAATATTGCCCGGCCAGAGATAAGCTTGCAGAATGTGCAGCAGTTGCGGACAGATTTGTTGCTGATTGAGACGATATTGGCGATGAATATGCTCAATCAGTTGTGCTTTATCTTGCCGCTCCCGCAATGGGGGAAGTTCAAGAACCAGCCCGTTGAGACGATAATAAAGGTCCTGACGGAATCGTCCTGCTGCCACTTCCGCGGTTAAATCCTTATGGGTGGCCGCAATAACCTGAATATCAACCGGTTCACTCTGACCTGATCCTACCGGAATCACTTCTTTTTCTTGTAAGACATGGAGCAGGCGGCACTGTGCGTCCAGCGGCATATCCGCGATTTCATCAAGAAACAGCATGCCCTGATGTGCTTGGCGGATTTTCCCCTGATAACCTTTTGGGTTCGCCCCCGTGAAGGCACCGGCAACGTAACCGAACAGTTCGGACTCAATCAGATCTCTGGGGATTGCACCACAATTAACGATGACTAACGGATGATGTTTCCGTGAGCTGTGCTGATGTAAAGCTTTGACGAATTCATTTTTACCGACTCCGGTTTCTCCCAGAATCAGCAAGGGGATATCTTTATCGATCAGTTTATGAGCCTGCTGCCAGGCTTGCTCAATCCGGTCATCACCAAAATGGAGTTCACAGGAGGTGGTGAATGCATTGGCCGAGCGAAAGGTGCTGGATTTTTTCCCGGAGGATTGGAGGGGATGTTTTTCAAAAACCAGCGTACGGTCTTGCTGCTGTAACAGGCTTTCGATTGAAAGTCCGATAATGTTGGGGCGTTCAAGTAACTGAAAGGCAATATGATTATGGGCGAGTACTTTACCGGATGCGTCAGCAACCAACACACCCTGCCAACCACTGTTGAGTAGTTTTTTTTCACAGGCCAGATTGATTTTAACCGCACTGTCGGGAATAGCGCATAACAGATGGTTTTCCACTTGTTGAACCATATTCTGAACCAGCATTTGTGTCGAAAGATCATGCTGCTGTTGTTCACTGGTGATATCTAAAATACCGATGAGTTGCCCCTGATGGTTAAAGACAGGGCTGGCGGAGCAGCTAATAAACTGATGTTGATGAACGTAGTGTTGCTTGCCGATGATCGTCAATGGTCTGGCTTCGACAATGGCAGTCCCGATGGCATTGGTGCCTTTGAGATTTTCTTGCCAGCAGACGCCATTATCCAGTGCGATTTGGGTGAGTCGTTCCTTAAAACGCGGTTGCCCCCAGCTCGCCAGAATCACACCATCCCGATCAGTGAGGATCAGGCGACTATCACTATGGGCAAACATCTGATTAAACAGTGGCAGCGCATAAGTTTCGACCGCTTGGATCAGCGGATTGACCGACCATTTTCGCTCTTTGAGCTCGGTACTGGACATGATGATGTTTTCAGGCTGTCGACGCTGTTTTAAGCCAGCCTGATGGCATCGATCCCAAGATGATGTCAGCCAGTCTCCGGCAGAAAATTGAACATGTTGCATCATTGTTTCACTCTTTCACATGCACTGTGTTCCATTTTGTAACACTTGAACAATTTGGAGAGAATCATCGGGTTACCCCGATGCCAACAGATTATGATTGTTATTTTTTGTTAATCATAGTGTTACACAAAGGTAACAGCAAGTCTTTCGATACTGGCCTGTGATTTGCGTTACACAGAAAATTACAGGCAAAAAATAACGCCTGAACAATGTCAAAACAAACAATGACATGAACGTGAAAACCAATACGTGAAAGTAAAATAGGCCAGAAGGAACGACATATGATTTATGCGCAACCCGGAACAGCAGATGCAATCATCAATTTTAAATCCCATTACGACAATTATATTGGTGGTCAGTGGGTCAAACCGGTTGGTGGAACCTACTTTGACAATATTTCTCCGGTGAATGGTAAACCTTACTGTCAGGTTGCCCGTTCTTCGGAAGCGGATATCAACCTTGCTTTGGACGCAGCCCATGAGATTCGTGCTAAGTGGGCTGCGACACCTGTAGCTGAGCGTGCCAACATTCTCCTCAAAGTTGCTGATCGCATCGAAGCGCATCTGGAAGAGCTGGCGGTTGCTGAGGCATGGGAAAATGGTAAACCCGTGCGTGAAACACTGGCTGCGGATCTGCCGTTGGTGGTGGATCACTTCCGCTATTTCGCCGGTTGTATTCGTGCGCAGGAAGGTTCGGCGGCAGAACTGGACAGCACCACGGCCAGTTATCATTTCCCTGAACCGATTGGAGTGGTCGGGCAGATCATTCCGTGGAACTTCCCGATGTTGATGGCGGCCTGGAAACTGGCTCCGGCACTGGCTGCCGGTTGTTGTGTGGTATTAAAACCAGCAGAACAGACACCAACGTCTATACTGGTATTAATGGAAAAAATTGGTGACCTGTTGCCGCCGGGAGTCGTCAACGTTGTCAACGGATATGGGGCTGAAGCAGGGCAGGCATTGGCAGTCAGTAACCGAATTGCCAAACTGGCCTTTACCGGTTCAACTCAAGTGGGTAACCATATCTTGAAATGCGCGGCAGATAACTTAATACCATCGACCGTTGAGCTGGGGGGTAAGTCACCCAATATTTATTTCTCTGATATTTTCGATTACGAAGATGAGTATTTGGATAAGTGTATCGAAGGTATTTTGCTGGGATTCTTCAACCAAGGTGAGGTCTGTACTTGCCCGTCGCGGGTATTGGTGCATGAATCGGTCTATGAGCGGTTTATTGAGAAAGTGATTGAACGGGCGAAAACCATCAAACAAGGAAATCCGCTTGATACTGAAACACAGGTTGGTTCACAGGTGTCACAGGAACAGTTCGACAAGATTCTCAGTTATCTTGAAATCGGTCGCAACGAAGGGGCTCAGGTCCTGTTTGGCGGAGAAGCGTCGCAGCAGAGTGGCGGTATCGAAAATGGATACTACATTCAGCCGACAATGTTGTTCGGTAATAACAAAATGCGGGTTTTTCAGGAAGAGATTTTTGGCCCGGTGATTGCTGTCACGACGTTTAAAG
The DNA here is from genome assembly GCF_059641415.1 of Vibrio rubrogenes. Lineage (NCBI taxonomy): Bacteria > Pseudomonadati > Pseudomonadota > Gammaproteobacteria > Vibrionales > Vibrionaceae > Vibrio > Vibrio rubrogenes. The sequence goes on along the minus strand of NZ_JCARSY010000029.1, from coordinate 19,480 downwards.
ATGAAGCTGAAGCCTTGGCGATTGCCAATGACACTGAGTACGGATTGGGCGCCGGAGTATGGACGCGCGATACGAATCTCGCATACCGCATGGCAAGAAATATCGAAGCCGGTCGGGTTTGGGTCAACTGTTATCATGCTTACCCGGCACACGCGGCTTTCGGTGGCTACAAAAAATCAGGGATTGGCCGGGAAACGCATAAGATGATGCTCGGCCACTATCAGAATACGAAGAATATATTGGTGAGTTACAGCACTAACCCACTGGGATTCTTCTAGGGTTTTGTCTCCCCGCTTCACAAAAAAGAAGTTGTGAAGCTTATTGTGCTGATCTAAGGAAGGTTTGGCACGCTTACGCAGCGCCTCTGATTTCAGAGGCGCTTTTTTACGGTGTTAGACTTGCTTGTCTACCAGAGGCTAGCAGTGAATGAGGTGGGTCTCATATGCTTGCGGATTTTATTGAAGAAAATGATTAGAAAGGCTGACCATTGTTGACCGGAATTGAGAAACCAACAGCGTTGTTATGGTACCAACCATTAGCAACGACTTTGACTTGCCCCTGATAGCCACTCGCAGCATGTGCTTCTATTGTTCCGAATCCCAGACCGCCTTGAGAAGTTGGTGGTGTACAAAACCGACTTGTTGCCAGTGCAGGTAAGGTATATGTCTCTCCAACTGCAGTAATGTAAATCGTTGATGATAGTTTTTCTGTATATTCTTCACCGTTTTGATTATATAAATGAACTGTCACATCAGCAGGTACACCGGAAGTATTTGAAACTGTAAAACAAGAATGGCCCACAGAAGGGCTTGCATCGGCATACCAACCTGTAATATTGGCTGTACCTGCGAAAGCCGGAAGTGCGATACAAGATAAGATACTTGAAATAATAAATTTTTTCATATTGCTTTTCTCTATTTTGATTGTTGTATTGGTGATCCAAGTCATCTGGTTTTATTCGTAGAATTAAATCAGAACGTTGATTTTTTTATATTTAAAATCAGACTCTAACTTTAATTAATATATCACTTATTGTATATAGACCAAGTGATCTCAAGAAGAAAATATTAATGATGGTTATAGTGCCTGTCCCTGTAATTTGGTATGCATTGCTCATCATTTATCCTGCCACATCCTTATATCAGAATTGTGATGTACATTTATGTGTGTCGATGCTATAACCATTATTGCATTTTTTATTTTAACTTGTTGTTTTTTAATTATTATTTTGTAAATAAAATTTGAGATGGTGTTATGAATATTCTTCAACAATCTGATCCAGCCCGCCGGCGTTATGGTCTCGCTGCATTCATTGGCCTTATCGCAGGTATTGTTTCTGCGTTTGTCAAATGGGGGGCTGAACACCCGCTGCCGCCTCGTAGTCCCGATGATATTTTCAGTGCCGCTTGCGCACCGGAATTACTCAATCGTGTCGCTGAACAGATCGACTGCTCACGTAACTTTTTGAATCCGCCTTATGTCTTTCTGCGTGATTGGTTGGGGATGGTTGATCCGAACAGTGCGGTGTATACCTTTGCAGGACATGCCTTCAACTGGGTTGGTGTAACACACATTATTTTCTCAATTGTGTTTGCCGTTGGTTATTGCGTGGTCACCGAGCGATTCCCGATCTTTAAACTATGGCAGGGGCTGCTTGCCGGAGCATTGGCACAACTGTTTGTCCATATGATCTCTTTCCCATTGATGGGATTGACACCGCCGGTGTTTGACTTGCCTTGGTATGAGCATGTTTCTGAAATCGTCGGGCATTTAATCTGGTTCTGGTCGATTGAAATTATTCGCCGTGATTTACGCAATCGCATCACGCATGAACCGGATCCGGAAGTATCATTAGCGGCTCGTTCATCTTAATCCTTGTCGCGACGATAATTTTTTAGAAAGTCTCGATAGTTTGATATGTTCGATAGCTGATATCGAATTGATGCAACTATCGTGACTATCCGATAGAGGACGCCACTGCGTCCTTTTTTTGGCATGGTTGTTCTACAGATTGCTCTCTGTTTGGCATCAACAGATAGTCAGGCATATGTCAGAACCACCCGTTAGACTTCTAGTCATCTTGTAAAAGCCAGAGGTTAATATGCTAGACTGATAAGATAACCTACAAAAATGGTGATTTATCAATGTCATTTAAGATGCCACCTATCACTGCTACCCAAAATGGTGATATCAGAAAGGTAGGATTTGAATTGGAATTTACCGGTTTGACGCTTGAGCAAGCGATTGAACCCTTGTGTTCGATCTTGGGCGGTAAAGTCGAGCAGCAGTCTGCGGTTGAGTTTGGTGTGCGTACCGACGATTTAGGGACGTTCAATATCGAATTAGACTGGGATTTTCTCAAACGTAAAGCCAAAACGGCCTGGCAGGAAGACGATGGTCATCAACTGGTCGATCTATTACATCAGGCCGCTTTGCCGATTGTACCACTTGAAATTGTCAGCCCCCCGATCCCTCTGGACCAACTTGAACCCCTCAATCAACTGATTCCGGCCCTACGTAAAGCAGGTGCAAAAGGGACAGAAGACTCCGTGATTGCCGCTTTTGGTGTACATATCAATCCTGAACTACCAGATTTGACTGCCACAACGATCAACAACTATCTCAAAGCGTTTGCTTTACTCCAGTGGTGGCTAGTCGAGGCGCATGACGTCGATCCAACCCGTCGGCTCAGTCCCTATATTGCACTCTATCCTGATGCTTATGTGAAAGCGCTGCTCAACGATACTTCGGCGGATTTAGATCATCTGTTTGATTGTTATCTCAAACATAATGCCACGCGTAATCGTGCTCTGGACTTATTACCATTACTGGCCGAAATCGATGCTGACCGTGTTCGTCAGGTCGTCGATGATCCGAAAATCAAAGCGCGCCCCACATTTCACTATCGCCTGCCTGATTGTCGTATTGAAGATGCCAACTGGGATCTGACCAAGAGTTGGGATTTATGGTGTGTTGTCGAAAAGCTCGCGGCAGATCCGCAGGCTATCAAGACGCTGACAATGCGTTTTCTGAAATTAGAACGTCCATTGATTGGTGTTGATCGCAAAGTTTGGGTAAAGGAGATTTCACAATGGCTCAACGACCGAGGGTGGGCGTAACGGGCAACGGCAAGCGCTGGTCACCTTCGTGGTGGTGTACACGGATTGCATTATGGCTGGTCGGCGCGCGGGCAATCCGCTTAAGTGTCCGCCATTCATGGTCGGGTGAATCGTTGGATGCTTTGATTATTGGGGGCGGTGACGACATCAGCCCCGAACATTATGGTGGCGATGTCAATCAACAGGTGAGGCTCGACCCCGAACGCGATCAACTGGAAATTGATTGGATCGAATGGGCACTTGAACATCGTAAACCGCTGCTTGGCATATGCCGCGGATTACAATTGATTAATGTGGTCAAAGGCGGCTCTTTATATGCCGATATTCGCGAGCTGCGCCAACAGACGTATAACCGTTCAGGATTACTCCCGACCAAACAGGTCAAGCTCAGTGCGAACTCAAAACTGGCCGCAGTCTGTAGAAAGACACATTTACGCGTGAATAGTTTGCATCATCAGGCCGTCAAAAATGTGGGGCAGGATTTACAAGTGGTTGGTACGGATTTAGACCAGTTTACTCAGGCGGTGGAAAGCACCGATCATGCCCCCATACTCGGTGTGCAGTGGCATCCCGAATACCTCTTTTACTTACCCACGCAACTCGCGATTTTCCGCTGGCTATGTGCTCAGGGGGCTGCCTATCAAACGGATGAAGTATGATGGAAGGATTTAGTCCGCATTGTTGACTGAAAAATGAAGGAATTATCAATTCTGAGGTAGGGGTGAGAAGTTAAACGCTGTTGGTTGCATGAAGCAACCAACAGTTGATACCAGCCTGTCTCACCAAACGTCCTCCCGATTTAACCCGAACATCTTCAGTCAAATCAGTACTTTTTATATTAACGCCTCGCGATCTTTCTGGGTCTGAACTGGCTCTGCCGACAGGGGGTCAGACAGTTCAAGCTCAGTCAAGTCAGATTTGATTTGAGCCAGTTTGTGGTTATCAAGTTTATAGAACAGCATAAATATCGCTAATGAGGCAAAAAACAATCCGGGGATCACGGTAAACAGTAAGTTGATCGCATTGATTGCTTGTGGTGTTTGCACCGCTGCGCCACCCTCATATCCAGCCCATGCCAAGATCCAACCGACACCAGCACCACCAATGGCTATCCCCAGTTTGATGGCAAACAGATTGGTTGAAAATACCATGCCGCTCAGTGAACGGTTACTGCGGGTTTTTTCGTAGTCAACCACATCGGACATCATACTCCATAGAATCGGGGTAGTACTCATTTGCACCACGCCCAGCAGCACGACCAATGCAAAGACCGCAGGGACGTTCATGGGATCGACCAGATAGAGCAAGGCTGCGAGAATCCCGGAGATCACCGTCAGAATCCGGTACATGGTTGGTTTGTTATATTTGCCGAATAAAGGTGAAGATAACATCGCGCCGACAATATTCGCCAGCATCCCGGCAACCATAAAGATAGTCGCAAGGTCTGCCCGGCCCATCACGACTTTGACGTAGTACATTGTGGATGCCCCTTTAAAAACCACGCCCGTGAGAAGCACGACATTTACGGTGAATAATATTCGCCACTGACTATTTTTCATGAGTCGCTTTAAGTCTTGCAGCGCAGATTGCCTCTCTTCTGTTGGGACATAACGCTCTTTGGTATTCGCAAAACTGAAAAAGAATAATGCAATAGCACCAAGCCCCATCACCGCCATTGCGCCCAAATAGCCTTTTTGTGTATTTCCCTGACCAATAACATCCACCAGCGGGAGTGCAACCATGGCGACAATGAGTCCTCCGGCGGTACTGAGTGCAAAACGATAGGATTGGAGTGACGTCCGCTCACTTGAATCATTGGTGAGTGCATTGGCCATCGCACAGTAAGGGACATTGATGGCGGTATACATGAGCGTTAAGAAAATATAAGACGCATAGGCGTAGATAAGTTTTCCGGTTGTGCCAAAATTCGGCGTGAAAAAAGCAAGCATACATGCAACCCCGAAAGGGATCGCGATCCACAGCAGGTAAGGTCGGTAGCGACCATGTTTTGAACGTGTTCTATCGACAATTGAACCCATGATCGGGTCTGTCACGGCATCAATAAAACGGACAAGTAAAAACATGGTTCCCATGTGTGCGGGAGAGAGCCCATAAATGTCCGTATAAAAGTAAGCTAAAAAAAGCATGACGGTCTGCCAGACAAAGTTACAGCCGGTATCGCCTAAGCCATACGCGACTTTCTCTTTGACCGACAATTTATTGGTAGTCGTCGTAGTCATTTTATTTATTCTCCAGGGTACAGGTTTACCAATATCATTGTGTTGGGTCGTGGAATATAATCAATTTGTCTAAATTAATAATGGATTTATGATATTTTATTAATGTGACAAATATTGCAAAAAAAGTATTTTATCAAATATAAAAAATATTTAAATTCAATTGGTTACGTTTATTATTTGGCTGATTTTTTATGATATTTGCGACGCGAAGCACAATTAAACAATAGAAGAAATAAAGAATAAAAAAACGTAATCGTTGTAAAGATATCAATGATTCGTTTGGTTGAATCATGAAAAGATAGATAATTGATCAAATAACATGGCGAGTAAATATTTGATGAAGATGAAATGGAAAAAATATGACCACTGCCATGTATTTAATTTTACCATTTTTGATGGTGAGACAATCAAGACGAATGCGAGGTCAATCAATGTAATTTTGTGTTTCATGAACAATGTAACCAGATATGCTGATTGGATTGTTTGTGATATTCACTCCAATACGTCTCAATATAAATTATTTTATTATTATTATCATAAAGACAAATATCAATAATAGAGATGTTTAACTGGCTGATGCTATTCGTAAATGATAAGTAAGTATTCTCTGGGCTGCGCCATATCTGCTTTTTTATCAATTAATAGCGGTTATCCTATGATTACTGTTCATTATATTTTCAAAGCACTATCTGAATGATTGAAATTAAAAATTATTTGTTGAAATAATGTAAATATAAATCTATTTTGTAAAAATCAATTACAGGAAAACAGACTCAATATGAAAGCAAGGATCGCGTTTTTATTGACGTTGGGCTTCTCAGCTCAGGTTTATTCCGGCTCTCCGCCTCAGGATGAAAAATTACTTCAGTCACTGATTCAACGTGGTGTTATCTGTCAAGGTTTAACCTACGAAGAACAGCAAGAAGCACTTCGTATTTATCTGAACAAGAAAGCAAAAAAATATCCGGATAAATCATCAGAAGCGTCAGAAACACCGTCTTCTCAGTCGTGTATCGCACCACCTAAACAATAATCTCACTCGCAACAAACCTGTTCATTTTGATTTTTATCCTTCATCAAAATTCAGGAATAGTTGGCTATTTGTAACATAAAAAATAAAAAGGATTATCCAATGATAAAAATGAGGAAAACCTTGCTTGCAACAGCAGTGATGAGCTGTATTGGTATCAGCAGTTATGCTCATGCACATGCCCCGGTCGATATGGGGGTTGTGAATGAAGAAAAACTGATTGAAATGCTGATTCGCAAGGGCGTCGTTGATCGTGACGCATCTGAAGAGGCTAAGCATCGTGCGCTCAAAGCCTATTTGGCGAAAAAAATCGATCATGGCTTTAGCGGCGATGATCAGCTCGGTAAGAAAGCACTGCTCAACCGGGCAAAAGTGCTGAAAGCCATGAAAGCAGGGAAAGGGAGCCAACAACACAATGTCTTCGCGCTGGATGTCAGCCAGAAACGGAATGATAAAATTCTCGCACTGTTAATTGATTTCCCTGATCTGCCGTGGGATGACAACCGGCTGACACCGGAACTGACAGATATGTTCTATGCCAATTATACGCCCGAACATTATCAGTCGTTATTATTCTCTGATACCGGCTATGACGGTCCCAGCGGGCAGAATCTGATTTCAATGCGTCAATACTATCATCAGGAATCCGGTGATAGTTACGGCGTTTCCGGTAAAGTTATGGGCTGGTATCACGCTCAACATGAAGCCGCTTATTACGGTGGTCATACCGAACCAGGCGGCAATGATATCAACCCGCAACAACTGGTCCGCGAAGCGCTCGATCAGCTTGCCAAAGATCCCGATATCAATCTTGCTGATTATGATATTGAAGACCGCTATGACTACGACAATGATGGCGATTACCGTGAACCTGATGGTGTGATCGATCACCTGATGGTTTTCCACTCATCGGTTGGTGAAGAAGCTGGCGGTGGGGTGCTGGGTGATGATGCTATATGGTCGCACCGCCATAATCTGGGGCAATTCTATGTCCTGAAAGGTACGCAGAGTAATGTACCGGGTCGGTTCAACGGCCAGTATGCAGCCTATGATTATACCATGCAGCCGATTGATGCGGCCGCAGGGGTTTGTGCGCATGAATATGGGCACGATTTGGGACTGCCTGATGAATATGACACTCAGTATACCGGTAAAGGTGAGCCGGTTTCTTACTGGTCAATTATGTCTTCAGGCAGTTGGGCAGGGAAGGTTCCGGGGACAGAACCGACCGCATTTTCAGCTTGGTCGAAACAGTTCTTGCAAGATGCGGTCGGCGGCAAGTGGGTCGACGCAACCGAAGTAACGCTCGATGAGCTGGCGCAACATGCCCAAGTGATTAAGCTGCGCCAGACAACCGACACTGAGCAACAAAATCTGGTCAAAATTCCTTTACCTCAGAAACAAGTTGAAGATCTGCCGCCGTATGAAGGCAGTTATGATTTTTATTCTGATAAAGGAGATAGTCTGAAGAATAAAATGCATCGCACTTTAACGGTACCGGATGCATCCAGTGTGACGTTGAAATTTAAAGCTTGGTATCAAATCGAGAAGGATTATGATTTTGCGCGAGTCACGGTCAATGGTGAGTCGATTGCCGGGAATATCACGACGATGGACGATCCGCAAAACACCGGGTTGGTACCGGCGATCTCAGGTGAATCAGATGGGTGGGTCGATGCTGAATTTGATCTGTCGAAGTGGGCCGGTCAGGACATTGACTTAGGATTTGAATACATCACCGACGGTGGTCTGACAATGGCTGGCCTCTATCTGGATAATTTGCAGCTTGAAGCGGATGGGGTGACGACACTCATTGATGATGCGGAAAGCACACCGACGTTCACTTTTGATGGATTCCGTCTCAATAATGGTTTCCACACTGCCGACCATTATTATCTGCTCCAGTGGCGCAGCCATGATGGTGTCGATGTCGGTTTAGGTCACTTACGGCGTTTCAACGGTTTGATGTCATTCGAACCGGGTCTGCTGGTTTGGTATGTTGATGAATCATTAACCGATAACTGGGTTGGTAATCACCCCGGTCAAGGCTGGCTCGGTGTGGTTGATGCCGACCAAAATACACTGGTGTGGGCGAACACTGCTCAAGCGGCACAAACGCGTTTTCAAGTCCGTGATGCAGCATTCTCATTGCAAGATCAGGCACCGTTGCGTTTAGTCAACAATGATGGGGATGTATTGGAAGACAGTAGTCTGGTTGCCAATGCGAATTTTGCCGATGATCAGGATTATAGCAATCCCGGTCAACCTGATGCAGGACGGTTATTGACTGAACTGGGGTTACAAATTGATGTGTTAGAGCATGGAGAGAATAATCAATATGGTTTGATTAAGATCGCCAAAGCATCGACACCCAATGCCACGCCCCAAGCGGATTTTGATTTCACCGTGAATGAACTGACAGTCTCAACCGTCAATCGTAGTCAAGATACCGATGGCCGTATTGTCAGCTATCTCTGGGACTTCGGTGACGGTCAGACGAGTACTGCTGCTGCACCGACATGGACATATCAGAAGCAAGGTACTTATCAAGTTTCCCTCACGGTTACCGATGATCAGGGTGCAACGGATAGTGTCAGTAAATGGGTCGTTGTGCTTGAACCGAGTCAGGCACCGATTGCACGCGTCTGGCATTTTAATTTCATCCGCACGGTGGTGATGTGGTCGACAAGTTGGGATGAAGACGGACATATTGTTGATACCAAATGGACCCTTCCCAGTGGTGAAGAGAAGCATGGTTTGTCGCTGATCCACACGTTTCCCAAACGTGGTCAGTATGATGTGCTACTGACGATTACAGATAATGATGGGAACGTCACAACCAAAACGATTAGCGTTAATCTATAAAGACCGGTTTATCGCGACAAATATGAGTTTTGACTCTGTAAAGTGCAACCTTTGGGTTGCACTTTTTACGTCACAGACCATGACCTCAAAGCAGATCGGGTCAAAGTGAAGCGGGATGCAATCATGTTGTAACACGTATATTTATTGTGGTATGACCAGTTTTGGATTACGCTGGTTTTTATCGAATGAATGGATTCAATCCAGAGAATAAGGGGAAGGGCATGAACCTTTACTTCCGTTTTATATGGCTGTTGATTTGGCGAATGCGTTTTTGCCGACGTCTTGGTTTGTTGGATAAATCCCGGTTAGAATTTCGTGCCTGGCCGACGGATTGTGATATCAATTTGCATCTGACCAATGCACGTTATCCGGCATTGATGGATTTAGGCCGAACCTATCTGCTCGCTGAAATGGGATTGTTGAAACCATTTCTGAAGCGAAGTTGGTTACCAGTCGTCAATGCTTCTGAATTCACGTTTATACGTGCGATTAAACCGTTGCAAAAATTCTCTATCGAGAGCCGGATTTTAGGTTGGGATGAAAAATATTTTTATCTGGAACAACGATTTATCAGTCAAGTCGGATTACATGCGATTGCGAATATCCGCGCCTTGTTTGTCTGTAAAGGGCACAAAGTGGCGATGGCTGAGTTACTCCGGGTGGCTGACTTCGAATTGCATCATACGCCGGAGTTGCCACCAGATATTCAAAATTGGAAATCCTTGTTACAAATGAAGAAAGAGCAGAATGCGATCTGAATACCGTCAACGATGTAGCTGAGTGTTCACTCATTGATACTCTTTGCTGTCCTCTCGAACGTTAAGCCGATCCGTTGGATCATCCCCTCAATCATCCGTAGTTGTACTTCGCTGACCCCTGCGGTTTGCAGATCGGCCAATAATTGTTCGGAAGCCATTTGAAATGGCTCACTATACCTGCCTTGGGCGGCCAGCCCATAAGCTTCGGCCAAAACTGTCTGCCAATGTTGGTACGATGAGGATTGTTGATTCAGTCCGAGCGTGTTTAACATCCGGCTGAACCGCAAAATAATGTGGCCGAGATTGAGTCCTGTCAGAACAATATCCGTCATTCTCTGTCGTTCAGGTGTCGGTTCTCCGGTAATCGAGCGGAGTAATCGATCTGTCATCCGGGCGTTAAAGCGGGTTTCTTCATTTTCCCGATGGCATGAAAGAGACTTCAAATCGTTCACTGTCGTTTTTAAGACGCCTTTTTGAATCAGTCTCAGACTCGGGCCGGTGATAATTTGGAATAACCAATACAACAGGTAACTGCCGCAGATAATACCCAGCCCACTACTGAGCGCGAAGTCGATAGAAAACGACAGGCTCATATCCGGCCCGGGGCGGGTCAAAATGGTGAAAGGAATGCAAAAGCCGAGTCCGTAGGGCAGGGTCGGACGGTTTGCCAGTGCCAGCAGACCGAGAAAATAAGGGCCGGCCAGCACGATGAATAGCAAAATATAATCGGCTGAACTTTGGGCAAGAACATTGAGCGCATAAAAAATGGCGACACAAACTGCCACGATGGCGCTGATCGTCAGTCGTTTCAGAACGATGGTCACGATATTGAGCGGTAAACGAGCCATCATCATCGAAAAGATCACCGGCAGAATCATCATCATGACCACCGCTGATGAGCCAGTAAAAATCCAGAGCGTGGAAGATATGGCGAAAACACTCACCGTTCTCAGCGCAACGGAAATTCCGATCCACGGATCACGGTGGGGGCGAAATTTCGGGGCATGAAGTTGCGTGCCTTCACGGTAGAAAATCGCCTGATAGGTAGTTAAGACTACGACCAGATCCGCGGCCATCTCCATGGCAACTTTGATCAAGCGTAATTCTATCGGGCTGAGTTGTTCCGTTGACTGTTTGAGGTCCAGCAGTTTTTGGCGCAGGTTTTTCGCAATTTGATAGCAGACTTGTCGGTCGGTTTCAGCTTTCATTTGGCAGATGGACTGGCGGATATGCTGGATGACGCTATTGAGAAACGGACTGTCCAGCTCGGGGTGATAGCGTTTGACCCGACCAAAGATCTGAATGACTGCCAGTAACGACATAATTTTGTTATTCAGCAGAGAGATAGCCCTGTATATACTAGGGCCTTGCGGGCCTTCATACTGAACAGCGCTGGTACTCTCGTTGAGTTGTGCCAATGTTTCTAAAATTGCGTCAAGCGCCCGATGTCGTTCCTGATGCGTTTTGTTTTCATCCAGCTCATGAACCAGATAATGTAATGTTTGATCGACCACCACACGGGATAGGTCGTGCAGACTGTCTTTGATATGGGTCGGCCAAAAAAACAGGCTGATCAGCGTGGCGCAGACTGAACCGACGATCAGCTCACTCATACGAGCCTGAGCGACATCAAATACGGTATGGCTTGAGATTACTGCTGTCGATTGAGTCATGGTCAACACGACGATGAGGATCGGGGTGACCCCAGCCATGGTGTAGGCATAGATGGCATTGGGATTACGCACCATAGCAGATAAATACGCCATCGTGCCCAGCCAGAGTCCCAGAGCCGGTAATGCCAGTTCCGGGAATGGCATCAACCAATTCAGAATCAAAATGCCGATGCAGCCCCCGACCAAAGTGCCGCTGATTTGGCTGATCCCTTTTTCAATCACTAGCCCGCTTTCGGGCCTGATTTGCAAAAACACTGCTGAGACCAGCGCCCAATAAGGGCGGTCTAACTGACAGTACATCGCCACATACAATGAAAGCGCCATCGCGATAATCCCTTTGGTGGCGAAAATCACTGCCGAACGCTGCGGGAAAAAAATAGCTTTAGCGAGGACAGATGCACTCACTCGGCTGGTTCCTGTATGTTGATTGAGGCGGTCATACCGGCACTGAGTTGTTGTTGATCGACCTGATCATCGAGCCGGATATTGACCGGAATCCGTTGGGCGAGCCTGACCCAGTTAAAGGTTTGTTGGATTTGCGGCAGCAACTGACTGTTGGTATTGGTGTTGCTGTTGGCAATCGCGCGACCGATGCTCAGCACTTTACCGGTCAGCGGCGGCTGTCCGTTCATCAATTGGATCGAGGCAGGCTGACCGAGCTGAATTTTGGCTATTTTCGTTTCTTCAAAATAACCGGTGATGTAAAACGAATGCTTTTCGACCAACGCCAGCACTGAAGTGCCCTGACGAACATAATTGCCGGAGCGTAGGCTCAAATTAATCACCGTGCCGTCAACTGGTGCAGTTATCTTGGTTCTTGCAAGATTGAGCTTCGCTTCATCTAACTGGGCCTGAGCCAGTTGGTAATTTGCTTTGGCGATATCCATGTTGATTCGGGCGGTTTCCAAATCTTCATTACTGATCGAATCCTGACTCGGTAGATTTTTACGCCGTTCATATTTGTGCTTGGATAACTCCCAAGCCGCAAGACGATTTTTCAATGTCGCGTTGGCCTGAGAGACCGCGATCTCGTAACGTTGCGGATCGATCCGGAACAGCGCTTGCCCCTGACGGACGGTCTGGTTATCACTGACTGCAACGTGTGTGACAAAACCGGAAACATCCGGTGAGATGGTAATAATATGGGCGTTGACTCTGGCATCTCTGGTCCATGGCGTCAGCATATAATGATGCCAGAGCCAGTAACCGGAGCAGACTGCGATCAGAACCATGATGATGGTGGAAAATTTTTTCATCGCGTTACGCTCCATAGAGTGTGATAGAAAGAGATAAGATACAGACAAAAAGACTGACCAACATCCATGCGGGTTTCCAGATTTTTGCATAGATGCCCGTGCGAAATAGCACGATCCGGATGAAATAAGTGATCCCAATCGCGAGCGGGATATAAACCACCAGCGGGCTAAAGAGAAGCCCCAAAAACGGAATTTCGTGTAACACCTGTGCTCCCTTAATTCAAGCGGTCATGAGTTTCATGACAGTCATACGATAGATGAGATCAGGACACTGTATCGAGTCCTCACGGGCAGGGACTCAGTCATGATATGGCGTTTATATCACGCAGAAAAGGACAGCAGGGTGCTGAATAATATCCTGACCAGTGGCTCGCGCCAATGCTGTGCTGAAGCGGTTTGGGCTGCATCGATTTATGCTAGCGCATTCCTATTAACAAGAAAAGTATTAACAAGCAAAGTATTAAAAACAGTTCAGTTTTATTGCCTGAGTCGGCTTGATCACGGAGAAAAATGGCAAATCTCACATGACTGATAAGTCGTTGTGTAAACGTTTCCACAGTGTGGTTTTAATCACAGAAACAGAGATAGTTGAGCTGTTAGACTCACATTTTATTTGGGACCGGTGGCTGGTAAGCCGAGCGAGTGCTGCAAAAGATCAGCCAATCGTTTGGCACTGGCAGCCTTCACCTAAATGGTTAATTAGTTTCCTGTTTTGCATTTATGCATGAAGAGTAAGTGACAATGACAAATCAATTATTTGACCCGAGTGCTCATCCTCATCGACGTTATAACCCGCTGACCGGGCAATGGGTATTGGTTTCACCACACCGGGCTAAGCGTCCATGGAGCGGACTCAACGAACCGCCCAGTTACAGCGATGTACCCTCTTATGATCAATCTTGCTTTTTGTGTCCGGGCAACACGCGGGTCTCGGGAGAAGCGAATCCTGATTATGCGGGCACTTATGTCTTTGAAAACGACTTTGCAGCGTTAATGCCCGATTCTCCTTCAGCACCTGAAAGCGACAATCCGTTGTTGAAAGTTCAGGGCGTGCAGGGATTAAGCCGGGTAATATGCTTTTCTCCCGATCATAGCAAAACGTTACCGGAGCTTACGCCGCAACAGATCCGTCAGGTGATTGATACATGGAATACACAAATCGAAGCACTGGGACAATCATATGTCTGGGTACAGGCCTTTGAAAACAAAGGTGAGTTGATGGGCTGTTCCCAACCTCATCCCCATGGTCAGATTTGGGCCAACAGCTTTCTGCCGAATGAGATCGAGCGTAAAGATCAACAGCTGAAAGCGTATTTTGAGCAACATGGCTCCAATTTACTGGTCGATTATGTTCAGACCGAGTTGAATGATGGCTCCCGAACGGTGGTTGAAACCCAACACTGGCTGGCGGTCGTGCCCTTCTGGGCTGTATGGCCGTATGAAACGCTTTTGCTGCCGAAAATGCATGTGCGTCGCATGAACGAACTGACGGATGAACAGCGGGATGATCTGGCACTGGCAATCAAAAAACTAACCTGTCGATATGACAATTTGTTCCAGTGTTCCTTCCCTTATTCGATGGGATGGCATTATGCCCCGTTTTTTGAGGAAGGTACGGATATTGACCACTGGCAGCTGCACGCGTTGTTTTATCCACCGCTACTGCGTAGTGCTTCGATACGTAAGTTCATGGTGGGTTATGAAATGCTGGCTGAAACTCAGCGAGATCTGACCGCCGAACAGGCTGCACAGTATTTGCGCGATGTCAGTGAGATTCATTATAAAGAACAATAAAGAGAAACAAGATGTCGAATCCAATTCAAACTGTAACAACATCATTCTCCGAAATTTTCGGATATCAACCGAGTCACCTGATTCAGGCTCCCGGTCGTGTCAATTTGATCGGTGAACATACCGATTACAACGATGGGTTTGTTTTGCCCTGTGCGATTAACTATCAGACCGTGGTGGCAGCCGCCAAACGTCAGGATTCCCGTATTCGGGTCGTCGCTTGTGATTACCAGAATGCGGTCGATGAATTTGATCTGAATGCCCCGATCGAATTCCAGCCCGATAAAATGTGGGCGAATTATATCCGTGGTGTTGTAAAGGGCTTAATTGAGCGCGGTTATTCGCTCTGTGGTCTGGATATGACGGTCAGTGGCAATGTCCCCCAAGGTGCGGGGTTAAGCTCTTCCGCTGCGCTGGAAGTGGTGATCGGACAAACATTTAAAGTGTTACTGAACCTTGAAATTAGCCAGCAAGAGATTGCGTTGAATGCACAACAGGCAGAAAATGAGTTTGTCGGCTGTAACTGTGGGATTATGGACCAACTCATCTCGTCGGAAGGGCATGAACATCACGCATTGTTGATTGATTGCCGGGACTTAACGACTCAGGCGGTGCCGATTCCTGCCGAGATGGTTGTCATGATCGTCAATTCGAATAAACAGCGAGGTTTGGTTGACAGCGAATATAATACCCGTCGTGAGCAGTGCGAAGCCGCTGCACGTCAGTTTGGCGTCAAAGCGTTGCGGGATGTGACGTTGGAGCAGCTAAACGCCCGGTTCAGTGAGCTGGATGAGATCGTTGCCCGAAGAGCCCGGCATGTGATTACTGAAAATGACCGGACTTGCAAAGCGGCTCAAGCCCTTGCTGTCGGTGATATTTACACGGTTGCCGAACTGATGGCACAGTCCCACATTTCGATGCGAGATGATTTTGAAATAACAGTACCAGAAATCGATATACTGGTTGATTTGATAAAAACGGAGATCGGTGAACAGGGTGGTGTACGGATGACGGGCGGTGGTTTCGGTGGATGTGTGGTTGCACTGGTGCCGCCGACATTCGTGGAAAGAGTCCGGACAGCCGTTGAGAGGCAGTATCACGCCGCGACTGGTCTGCAAGCATCTATCTATGTCTGCCAAGCGACACAAGGGGCAGGCCTGATTTCCGAATCATGAGGGAATAATCATGCAACAACTATTTGCCGGACAAGCCTCGGCAGAGAATCAAGCGCAATGGAAAGACTCGATTGTTTTGCAGAACTCGCGGGGAATGCGGGTTGAACTAACCCCGATGGGAGCCACTTGGCTCAGTTGTCAGCTGCCAGTCAGTCAGGGTGACATGCGGGAAGTCTTGCTGGGGGTTGATTCTGAACAGACGTTACTGACTCAGACAAGCTACCTGGGGATGACAATCGGGCCTTATGCCAATCGGATTGCCAATGCCAGCTTTACCCTTGATGGCAAGCAATATGTGCTTGATGCCAATGAAAATGGCAATTGCCTGCATAGTGGCAAACAGGCGTTCCATAATCGTCGCTGGGACGTCGTTGAACAGACAGAAAATCAAGTCCGGTTTTCTACCACTTCTCCGGATGGTGAGATGGGGTTTCCCGGTGATTTAGTGGTCTCGGTGACGTATACCGTGACAGAGGCTGATCAGGTATTGATTGAATATCATGCCACGACAGATCGACCAACACCCGTTAGTCTGACCAATCATGCTTATTTTAACCTGCACGGTGCAGACCTCGGTCATTCTTGTCTCGATCATTCGCTTTGGCTCGATGCCGATGCGTTTTTGCCGATTAGTGATACCGGGATTCCGCTTGGGGGGCTGCAAGAAGTGACCGGCACCGGGTTTGATTTTCGCCGGACTAAACCTGTACGCTCCGATTTAATGCAGGATCAACAGCAAATGACCGCACAGGGTTACGATCATGCCTATTTATTC
Organism: Vibrio rubrogenes; assembly: GCF_059641415.1. NCBI lineage: Bacteria > Pseudomonadati > Pseudomonadota > Gammaproteobacteria > Vibrionales > Vibrionaceae > Vibrio > Vibrio rubrogenes. Next base: position 2,798 of record NZ_JCARSY010000029.1, on the reverse strand, counting down.
CGGGCTGAACGTGATGTGTCACGCCCTGTGGCATCATTAACCAGTGCCGATGAGCGGATTCGGATGCATGTCATCACGACGATGCCCGCGATTCAGCTGTATACCGGTAATTGGCTGACAGGCACCCCGGGACGTGGTGACCATATCTACTCGCAATATGCCGGTATTGCTTTAGAAACGCAGTTCTTGCCCGATTCACCTAACCATCCTGAATGGCAGCAACCAAGCTGTATTCTCAAGCCGGATGATTCATACCATCATACAACTTGTTATCAGTTTGAATTTTAAGAGTTTTTCAATAGAGTAGGGGTTTATTTGAGTGTAGGCTATAGGTCTTTTGTCAATCAGTATGATTCATTTTGAGGAAAATATGGCAATTATATGTGGCTTTATTGGCTCAGGCAAAACGCCTACTCTAAATAACTGTTCCTAATTACGCTCCACTTTCATCGAACCATGCCCCCCCACCGGGGAATGGTGAAACGTTATCCAGAAAGTAACGCACCCGCTGCAATAATTGCCACATCGTTTTACACTGATGATTCCGGGTCACCGTCTCATGCAAAGCGTGCCAAAGCTTCTCTATTTTATTCACCCACGGAGAATAAACAGGCTGAAACAGAAGAATAAATTTTGGATTTTTCTTCAACCAGCTCTGGGTCTTTTTACTTTTATGAATGATGTAATTATCGACAATCAACGTGATTGTTTTTGCCCGACGATATTGGCGTTTCAAGCATTCCAGCATCGCAATAAACAACTCTGAACTCTTACTGGCGCTGGCAACATACGTGACTTTCCCTGTTGTCGCATGCAGCGCCCCAGCCAGATAATGTTTGGCATTTTGCCCCGGTGTAGCCACTTTCTTTTGCTGACCTTTTCCCTGATGCATCCAGTCTGCACCGATTTTCGGGTTCAGATGAATATCGACTTCATCTTCGTAAAAGACCGGATGGTCAATAGCACATTGTTCTAAAGCCTGTTTGATACGAGCCAGTTTTGCTTCTTTCTCTGGGTCTTTGATATGAAGTGTTGGCGCGGCTCTGCGCCAGACGATCCCAAGTTTTGGCAACCAGCGACGAATCGTTGATGCGTGGACCTTCAGGTCAAAAATTCGGTTCACTTCCATGGCCATCAACTCTGTACTCCAGCGGGAGCGCTGGTAGCCAAGGTGCTGGGGGTTTATTTCAATCAATGTCTTCAAGATCGCGGCTATCTGAACAAAAGGTAATACCCTCGTCCTGCCAAGGCTGAGACTTTCTAACCCTTTGAGTCCGTATTCGGTGTACCAGTGAATCCATCGGTTGACTGATGAACGGGCGGCAGCAAGTAGCAGAGAAACTTTTGTGACAGTCTGTCCGTCAGCCAGAAGTAATATGGCATTCAAACGGCGATAATGGTCTTTATCCTTTGTCTTATGCATTTTTTTGATAATTCGGCGTCGCTCTGCACGGTCAGGTAATGTTAGAATCATGGCACTCGGTACTGTTTTGTTCGTTTTGTTGGTTTGGCGACTTATCAGATCGCACAAACGCTACCGAGTTCCTTTCTTTTTTATTCTCCGGTGATCTACATTTAGGAACAGTTATTTAGAAAGCTTGAAAACGAGAAAAAGGCATTTAGGTTTAATGTTGATAAATGGATGATCCCTCTCTTTGGTGAGCATTCATACGAAATGACACCTGAAATGCCAGAGTTATTTTGGTCCAGGTTTGAAGTAACCAAATCAGACGAAAATATTGTATAGGTTAGTTGTTGGATATGGCACCACACAGGAAGCATGTATGGTGCTGTGGTATTGGACATCTTTTTATAATTAAGCAATTTGTTTAATATTTTTATGTTATGTAATATAAAATTACATTCTATTTTTAGCTGTACTCTGGATAATATCAATGAGGATAGACTATGCTAAATATTATATTAAATCGCAAAAAATAAATGGATCGTTATAAAGAATCCAAGCGGTTGATGTTGTAAATATAAATATTTGGACTATTTAATGAGAAAATGTATCTCAAGTGTGTTTATTTGCATACTATCATTGATAACTTGTGCAAAGCTATATGCAGCAGAAAAGATATTACTTACTACACAAATCTGGCCACCTTATCAGGTATACCACGATCATCTTTTAGAAGGCACTGCGGTGACAGTGGTTAAAAGCATACTTGAAAAAATGGGCGTGCCCTATGAGATTCATGTCTATCCATGGGAAAGAGCACAGTTCATGGTGAAAACTGGTGCAGCACAAGGCTTTTTCCTTGCTTCAGAAAACAGTAAGCGTGATGCCTATGCTACATTTTCAGAAGCTATTTTCCCGCAAAAGTGGAATTGGTATCTGTTGCGAAATAACCCGCTCAATCCTGCTGATGAATCATTTAAAGAAAATGCATGTATATTGGTGAGATTCGGCTCCAATATGCAGTATTGGCTGAGCGCTAATCATTATAAAGCCATTGGTAGTTTCAAAAATACAGAGGCCTTAATCAAAGCTCTTTTGGCTAAGCGTTGTGATGCGATGTTGGCTAATGAACTGGCCATTAATAATTATTTGGAGAAAATGGATTTATCACCAGAGTTATTTAAGATTTATCCCAATATGGATAAGCCCCTTGGTATTTATTGGTCAAATACTTATTTAGCTGAAAATCCTGAATTTCTGGAAACCTTTAATTATTTCGTTAAGCAATATAAAGCAGCTGAAGGTCACTAATGTGCGGATATTTATATATTCATAAACTGCTGGCCGTACATATTAGTCTGTGGGTCAGCATTTATCATAAAGGCAATAATAT
>NZ_JCARSY010000028.1:0-49424 GCF_059641415.1 Vibrio rubrogenes | reverse complement strand
TTCAAAGTTTCTGAAAATAGCCTTTTATGTTACCAGCGTTACTTTTGTAACCGAATGATTTAAACACTTTACGAAAGCTAAAACGGAATTGGACCTTTTTATAGCTCCGATTTGGTAGAACTAGCAAACGCAATCCTGCTAGTTCTACCTGATCTTGCTATTCCCAAGTAAAGTTGGGGGCTTCTCCGTGGTCAGTATTGTACTCGTTCAATGGTATTGGCAAGACAGTGGTGGTGTTCGGGGTATTGAGGTTTTGAATATTCCAGTTGGCATCAAAGTCAATATCATAATGGGCAAATAGTCGGCTTCGGATATTCCTGACCTGTCCGACTGTACGATCGTAGATAAAACAAGACAATTCGCCATCGTATACCATTGAGCGGAAATTAAAGTTGGCTGAGCCTATCAAAGCAACTCTGTCATCAATCAATACCAGTTTTGAATGGATGTAGATATTTTGGCCGGCAGCGTTGTTTACTTTGTAAAACCGTAATCCCCCGTTTATTGCCGTGATATTGACGAATTTTGCCAGTTTTTCAGTACGATCACCGACAGTGAGGCGGTATTTTATACCATCATTTGCCATCCAGGGATTTTTGAAGGTTGATGTATAACTTCGTGCTGTATTGGAGAAATTATAGCTCTCAGACAGTGACCAAATATCACAATTGGCTCTGGTGACTGTTACGTTTCCTGCATTGGTTGTGTAGGTAAAATCAGTAATTGACTGCATGGCAATCTTCAAAAATGACATGCGATCAAGATAGCTCGGGTTCTCTGGCAACATAACGATCACTTTTAACGTGGGGACAGCTTGAAGTCGATCATGTATCGCCCGCACGACAGAAGGGTCGCTCAATGTGAAGTTTTCCAGATAAATATAGTTGTTCGCCCGCCCGATCTCCTGGAGCAATTTTGCCTGAATATTGGTTTCTCGGTACAGATAGCCCTCAGCGTTGGTTGTTGCTACTGTTACATCAGTCAGTGGTCGCACCAATGCAACCAGCTGTTGATTTCTTTGGGCACATACCGGTGAGTAAACGGTATTGAACACTGATTTCAATACGCCACCGAGCACGGGGACCTGTGATTCCAAATACTTCAGTTGGGTAAACCCTTTGTTCCAGCGTCGGATCCATTCCCCTTCCACATCACACGCTGCCGGTCCATTTATCTGTATTCCTGTGTCGTGCCAGGTTTCGACATCGTGCGGTATATCAGCATAATAATCGTTTGCCAGGTTTAACCCCCCAACCAGTACGGTCAACCTGCCCGCAATTGAAAATATCGCTATTTTTTGATGGGTAGAAGCGCCCCACCAACCATCGTAGGTTTCAAGGTAAACCGAAATATTGGCATGGTAGTTGGCACCGGTTGTTGTGGTGCAGAGGTTTTTTAAACTGCTGTGGTCGTTGTAGTTGTCTATCGTCATTCCTGTCGGATCAAATTTTTTATCGACTTTGTTGGGGTTCCATAAAATAACGTCTACCTTATGGCCTGCATTGGCAACGTTGTATAAGGCTTGTGGCAGTGTCACCGCACCATTATTGCCGTCAACGGTAAATGTTGGACTGGCCCACCAGTATGCCAGCCTGACATAGGTATTGTTGGCTGGTGCGGCGTTTTGTACGGCTGTCAACTGGGTGTGAAAGGCATCAAAGAATTCATCGCCATCCAACAGCAGTTGGACAAAGTTGTTTTCTGACTCCGCTATCATTGTTATCTCCTTGTTTTGGGCTATTGGCTGTTCTTCACGGGTTGCCAAAAGTCTTCTTTGAGATTTTCGGCAACATATTGTGATTTTCTTCCTTTGGATGGCGACTCTTGTTTGGAGCCAAGATTGGTTCGACTCTGCAACAAGGGGTTGTCGATGCCTGATTGTTTTCCTGCGCTTTTGGCGGTCATGGTTGCTACCTCCAATTGTTGGTGGCTACCCGCTCAGGATCGTTACAATGAGAGGTGGCACAATGGGTTGATAAAAGCTTTCGGTTTGAGCGTCATGGTAGTGGTGATTTATGGGGAAAACTTGGTGAAACTGAGTAAATAATATTGCGATCATACGATTGTGGTTAGGAGGGTAGAGCTGACCTTGGTGAATCAGATCTTAAGGGTCAGATTCTGTTAAAATAGACCGGAAAGACAGGTTAATTCACGTTTTAAAATAAGCAGGACACGCACCTCAAGGAGTGGACCGTAAACATCCCGTAATTAGTTGCTTCGTGTCCTGATGTATATTTCAGGTTTGAGTGAGTGCAATGAGATGAAAAGAGGTCGAGTAATCTGATGATTAAATATAAGTCGCAAAAATCTCTTTTATTGTTGGTGGTTTTAATCTTTCTTTTCATGGTGTTTCGTTTTTTGAATTTTGGATTAGAAAACACTGGTACTCAGAGAACGTTATCTTTTACTCATGGCAGTGACGTTTTAAGTGGAACACTGATCCTTCCTCCTCATGTTGTTTCTCCTCCATTTGTTGTCTTAATTCACGGAGATGGACCACAGGATCGCTGGTCAAACGGAGGCTATGTCCCATTGGTTCGTTTTCTCGTATCAAACGGTGTTGCAGTTTATTCTTGGGATAAACCTGGCGTTGGCCTTAGCTCTGGCAATTGGTTCGCTCAGACTATGTTCGATCGTTCGATTGAGGCAGCCACAGCGATGAAACAACTTAGAGAACTGCCTGAACTGAGAAATAGTCGTGGAGGGTATCTTGGTTTTTCTCAGGCGGGTTGGGTTGTCCCTAAGGCTAGTCAGTTCACCAAAACTGATTTTGCTGTTCTTGTCGGTGCCGCAATCAACTGGCGAAGTCAAAGTATTTACTACACCGGAGAACGACTTAAACTAGAGCATTACTCTGTTGACGCTATAAAGGAAGCTCAGAAAAGAGCTGAACTGGAATTTAACGAACAATTCAGCATCGCAAAGGCTAGCGAACCTTGTGCCTCAATTTGTACCAGAGCAGATTTTGAACGACGTAATTCACAGTCTGATTCAAGGAAAGATATATCTGAGATGCATACTGCTACCTTGTTGCTGATGGGAGAACAGGATAGAAATGTCGATCACACTGAGACGGTTGACGTTTGGCACAGACTGCTTCCCCGTGATGTATCTCGATGTATAAAACAGTTACCTAACGCCACTCACGGTCTTCTCCGTAGCGAACTTTTTGACTATCAATTGTCATCTCAATGGCCTGTATGGAAGGAATACCTGTTTGTGTTATTAGGTCGTTACTCGTATTCACCCAATGCTTTCAATATAATGGCTCATTGGATTAAAGATCAGCAATGCCTGAATTAGTACCAATTCACAGGAGCCGTTGTGATTCAAACCATATCGTCATTCAAACTATATCGTTATTCAAACAACATCGTCATTCAAACAATAGGGTCAATGGATTTTTAACGATTTGATTTATATGAACCTATGATGAGCCTGCGAATTCATAGCGACGTTTGAACCATTCTGCCAGATAAGTAAACGCAATACACAGGGCGACCAAAACGATAGATAACATGCCTACGACCGGAAAATCGGCCCCGCCATCAGATATTTTACTGTAAAGCGTGAGAGGTAATATATTCAGTTGGGTGCCGGACAGCGCTAATGCCGTACCATATGCTCCGAGTGCCACCGAGACCATGACACATAGTGAAGTGATCATCGCCGGGTAAAGCTGAGGGATAAATATGTAACGGTAGCTTTGCCATTTTGAAGCGCCGAAACTTTCGGAAACCTTAATTTGCTGCCAGTCAAAATTTAACATGACGGGGAGCAAAATAAATACGGCTCTGGGGATCAGGTAGTAGCAATATGCCAGCCCCAGACCAAAGGGCGTAAAAATCAGATTACCGAACACGGATTCCGGGACACCGACATGCCCGAGTAATTGCGTTACAAAACCAGCTCTTCCAAAAGTGAGAATAAAACCATAGGCGACGATCAACCCGCTAAAGACTAATGGGAGAGCGATACCCACGCTTAACCACTGCCGGACGACAGGGTGGCACTGGCTTAAAAATCGGGCGATACACAGAGCAACGGTGAGTGAGCCTGCTGATGTAGTTAGTGCAAGTAAGAGACTCCCTTGGATACTTCCCACGAGGTAGCTATCAGAAATCATGCGATTGAAGGTTTCGAGAGGCGCGGAAAGCGCCTCAGAAAAGACTAACATCACAGGAAAAATGAAAAACAGGCCGTAACCAAGCAATCCGGGAGTGACGGTGAGCCAACGAACCCATTTTACAAATTTCACAGTTTTATCCTTAGTTATGATTAGTGAGTGAGGACAGCTTTCGCCCACAGCTTATCAAGTTGTGGTTTGATTTTAGCCGCGGCTTCAAGGTCCAGAGGGTGAATCTGGGGCGCTTTCACTAACTTATCTTGCACTGATTTTGGCAGGGTCATCTCTGTCAGTACCGGGCGAACAAATCCCTCTGCAAAAATTGATTGTCCCTTTTCAGACATCACAAAATTCAGCCATAATTTTGCCGATTCAGGGTTAGGACCATTTTTTACCATTGAGATGGCGTATGGTGCGGCAAGCGAGGCCTCTTTGGGAATGATGACTGCGACGTTCTCGCCCATACCATCTTTAATCATTGCTTTCAGGCCATCGTTTTCATAACCAATCCAAATCGGAATTTCACCTTTAACGAACTGTGCGTATGGTGTGGTTCCTACCACTCGCAAAGTATTACCCATGGTTTTTAAATGGCCGAAGTACTTCGCGCCAGGAGCAACATTGGACATATCACCGCCTTGAGCGTCATTCGCCGCTAAAACAACAACTTGCCCCTGACCAGTCGTTCGGGGATCTTGATATACGATGCTGTTCTTGTATTCGGATTTCTGTAAGTCGGCCCAAGAGGTCGGCACGTGTTTAACCAGTTTTTTATTCACCAGAAACGCCACATTTAAAGTATGAATGGTGAACCATTTGCCATCCGGATCTTTAAAAACCTGAGGAATTTTATTGAAGTTAACGGGTTTGAATCCACTCAGAAGATTTCGCTTACTCGCATCAATCGCTGACGCGCCAAAGTAGTATGCAGTATCGGCTTGAGGGCGATGTTTAGATTTCTCCAGCGCAACAACCGTTGCTGCCGACCCTAAATCATTGTAAACAATTTCCATCCCCGGATAGCGCTTTTTGAATGCTTTAAACATCGAGCCCCAGTTCGCCCAAGTCGGGCCGGTATCAAATGAAACCACCATGCCTTCTTTGGTGGCTTTGTCGTATTGAGCTTGTTCCCCCGGGTACAATTCCGGACTCTTTAGTGCTTGAGCCATACTGCTGCACACTGGTAATAGTGCCAGTAAGGTTGCCGCGAGCGTAGTCTTGAAAGATTTCATCAAAAGTCTCCGTTTTCAATCACATGAACCGATTCGGCAGGAATGGCGATTCGGGTTAAGGGTGTCGTTAAATAAGGGGTATATACATCAAGAGGTTGACCACTGACGCGTAGTCGGTAAGCCATGGTATGGCCGAGAAATTGCTGTTGTTCGATCGCCTCTACAGCAAATTGGTTGGGTGCTGTTATATCCGGTGCCGCAATAATTTGTTCCGGTCGGATCACTAACTGAACGGACTGATCTGCCATCAAATCTGTTTGTGGTAAGCGAATATCACCCAACGAAGTTTTGATCAGGCCGTTTTGTGCTGTTGTGCCAGATAGAATATTGGCTTTACCGACAAAGCGAGCAACTGCGACGGAATTGGGGCGGTGATAAATCGTCAACGGCTGACCACATTGCTGAATTTGACCATTTTCCATCACCGCAACCTGATCGGCCATGCTCATGGCTTCTTCCTGATCATGCGTAATCAAAAAGGTCGTGATATTGAGTGTTTTTTGGATTTTGACAATTTCGTCGCGCATTTCCTGACGGAGGGAAGCATCAAGTGCCGACAGGGGTTCATCCAGTAGCAAGGCTTGCGGTTCAAAAACCAAAGCGCGAGCCAGTGCCACACGTTGTTTTTGTCCTCCGGAAAGCTGGTGAGGCATTCGGTTTTCCATCCCCCCAAGACCAACCAGCTCGATCATCGCCATTGCTTTCTCTCGGGCATTGGCCGTTTTATTGATTTTGAGCGGGTACATGACATTCTTTAAGACATTGTAATGCGGAAAGAGTGCATAGTCCTGAAATACAATGCCAAGACGACGTTGCGAACACGGAATGCCCGATTGATCTTGGTGATGAATGATAACTTGTCCTGAATTTGGCTGTTCAAATCCGGCCAGAAGTTTGAGTAACGTGGTTTTTCCACAGCCACTTTTACCAAGGATAGCCAGTAATTCACCATTGTTAACCGATAACGAAATATCATGTACACCGACATCACTGTCGGGATAAGTAAAAGAGACCGAGCGAAATTCAATCATTAGCTGTGACTCCTTGTATCTGACCAGTGAGGAAGACTGGAGAGTAGTGACATGGCTATTGCCAGCACCAGTAAAATCATTGTGGCGGCACAAGCAAGCCCCGTCGCGCCATAGAAAGCCTGCAGTAACAAGGTGGGGTAAGTCCGGTTCATAAATCCGGCGATGAGGTTGCTGAGTTGAAATTCACCCAATGAAATCGCTGCTACCGTCAAAAGGCCGGTCAGTAACGATTGCGATGCCAGAGGCAAAAATACGGTGACAAAACGCCGGGCAGATGATGCGCCGAAAGACTGCGCGACTCGATCCAGACTTTTGAGTGGTGATTTCTCAATATCCGCCGACAGGCTGAAGAAAAAATAAGGGAATGTCAGTACCCAGTGGCCAAGAATCAGGACCCACGTGGTGCCTAGCCAGGGCAGCGCATCTGAGGTGAAAGCAAGGATGAAACCAAAACCTATCACGAGTTCCGGTACCGCTATCGGCATGAGTGCTGACATGCGAGAGAGCTTATTTAATCGCAAACTATCCGTTAACTGGAGTAAGTACACCACAGGCGTCACCACCAGTAAATTGACCAGACAGACGGCGATACAGACCTGCAGGCTCATCAATAACGCATTACGATAAGCGGTTGACTGCAATATCTGAATATACCAGTCGAAGGTAAATCCGTTTGGCAGCAGGGTATTGACCCAACTTTGTCCAAAGGAGCCGACTGCCAAAAGGAGAATTGGTAGCAACAAATAAATAATGTAAATAGACGTAATCTTTTTCATGACAACAATCGTTCAATTTGATTGTTTGTGATCATGATGCTGTGCGATGACATTTTGATTACGTATTGTTTAAGGTTTGTTTATGACGCGATCGCGGGTTCATTGAATGACAGGTCACCAAATAAGATGTTGCATATATTGGTCACAATGGTCTCAAGATCTGTGTCGTATCGGGCGCCTTTAATTTGAGGTGCGTCGCAGGTGGCAAATACCGCTTTACCATAATGCAGGCCATAGGCCATTTCCGTCAGGGTGCCGTAACCGCCGCCAACCGCAATCAGGGCAAAAGCTGTCTGAGCGATTAATGAGTTTCTGGTTGGCCCCATATTGGTGACGACAGGGATGGTCACGTAAGGGTTCGCTTCCAGCCAATTATCTCCGGGAAGCAGAGCGATCGATTTCCCGCCTGCCTGATAGACGCCTTTACAAACGGCTTCCATTGAACCGTTTCGTCCGCCACAAACGACACAAAGCCCAAGATTGGCAAGCTTGTTCCCAAGAGCTTGTGCACATTGATACTGAGCGTCTGTCGCCTCTTTGGGGCCAATCACACCGACCGGTGGTATCTGAACTTCATTGGGAAAGTCGCGGATGAGCTTTAGGACATCTTGTCGGCTCAGGCAGTCTTTAAGCGCAAGGGCGAATGCGCTATCAGCATCGATAAGACGAATCAGTGTCGCTTTACCATTACAGTAAAGACGGTTGGTTTTTATTTCGAGTGAAAACAATGTATTCATGAATTTTTTATGACTCTTAAGCAGAATAAATCACAAAGGGAGTGAATTTTGGTAGATTTGAGCATAAATGTTCATTATGACAATTTGGAGATCATCACTTGTCCCAAGTCCGACACCAGAAATTATTAGAAATTGTTCGTCAGCAGGGGTATGCCTCGATCGAGTTTTTAGCCAAAAAGCTGGACTGTTCGCAGCCCACCATTCGGCGCGATCTGAAAAAATTGTGTGATGAAAATCTCTTGCAGCGTTTTCATGGCGGGGTTACTGAGGCGGATACCGACGTGCGGTTGGGGTATCGATTTAAATCTGAAATGATGACGGACGCTAAATCGGTCATTGCTAAAGCAGCGTTAGCATGTCTGGAACCGACGGAGAGCTGTTTTATTGATACGGGCACGACTTGTGACCGGGTGGCATCGGCGATGGCGCTGTTGCCCGGGCGACAGATTATGACTCATAACTTATCTGCGGCCATGATTTTTGCAGCGCATGGTAGTGAACATAATGTGATTGTGACCGGCGGCACTTTGCGAGGTGCTGATGGCTCTCTGACAGGCGCGAAAACCTGCGATGAAATTAGAAGTTATTTCGCAGACTGTGCGTTGATTTGTGCTTCCGGTCTGGATTCATTGGGGAATATATTAGATTTCGATATGGAGAAGGTCGCTGTGAAAAAGGCCATGATGTCATCCGCAACACGCAGTATTTTGTTGCTTGATTCATCAAAATTTCGTAAACGTGGTGCTTTAAAAGTCGCTAATCTTTCTGAATTTGATCTTTGTATTACTGATATCTGGCCAGAGCCTGATTATCAAGCGTTGTTTAAAAAGGCTGGCACGGAATTAGTCGTTGCCGGGGGCTGAATATCGTTCTATCCGAAGGCTGTTCTCTCTGTGTTTTCGGCCACAAGACCTCACGAATCCATCATTTTTTCCGCTCCGGCGATGATCGTCGCATGGTTCGGTGAGTACAAACGAGCCGAGTTTTTCCGGTAACGGCCAGCGCCTGACAACATGATTATCTACCTGCATAGCAAGCAGTTCACTGCCTTTTATATCTGTCCAGTACAGGCTGCGTGTGTTTGCACACTAGAGCGGGCATTCTCCCAGTGACATCTGCTGCAATTGTAAACATATCAATTTCCTTTGAGTGAAGTAAATCGCTGTCCTGAAATGACAATATCCACGGGTTATTGTCATGGCCTGATCGCCCAAATAACGGCAATGCATAGCTTATATTATTCAAGAGAAATTGGCTTTGGGCAGCCATTTGAATCTGCGGTCGCAAGCGGGCTCGCGGAGTTTTGTGGCCGTTTAGATCATGCTCACAATGAAATATGGGTCGCCAAACTGGGCGAAGAGATTGTGGGTTCAATTGCCATTGACGGAGAAGATTTAGGTCCGGGGAAAGCCCACTTACGCCGGTTTATTGTTGATGACAAAGCCAGAGGAACCGGTGTCGGCCATCAAACTTCTGACGGCTGCTTTAGCATTCGTGGATGCATCGGGTTTTGATGAAACGCATCTGTACACCGTTGAAGGGCTGGAAGCTGCGCACCATCTCTACGAGAAATATGGTTTTTCATGTATAGAACAATATATTGGTGAGCAATGGGGGAAAACAATGAAAGAGGAACGCTTTATGAGGGCTCGCCCTTAATTTGTACATGCAAAACAGTTACGACTTGATCGGGAAAATGTGTTGAAGATGTGGTTTCGGCGAGCAAATACCTTGAGCTGATTAATGTATCGGTCGGTGAAATGAGTTAGATAATGTTGCAGATTACTTCAGCGTCACACGAACAGTCTCATGTAATTGGTTTCGATACTTAAATCAATTACCTGATCCATATCACAATCGCAATAGTTCTTGATTGTTTGATTGAATCAGAGAAGGTAAAACGTGTTTATATCGGATTGTTACTGTATTTCATGCAGGCAAAACCTGACACAAACGAAGTGAGAGATCTCTTTCAAGTAACTTCGGGTGGTCAGGTTTTTTTATTATCGGTTTTTGAATTTTAGGATTGTTACCGTGAAAAGCGGGCAAAACCTGAAAGGGTCGGTTCATTGAAATGTGAACGAACTCTTTCAGGTTTTTTTTTGCTTCCGGTATGTGAATGATAAATGATGTGAGGCTTACTTTATGGCTTATGAAAAACTTGCTGCCGAGATCGTTGAGGCTGTAGGCGGGGCTGCGAATATTGATAGTTTGGTCCATTGTGCGACTCGGTTGAGATTCAAGTTGCTTGATATGTCGGCTGCGAAACGGGAATCGTTGCAAGAAAATCCGGCAGTGATCGCCGTGGTGGAAAGCGGAGGGCAATTTCAAGTGGTGATCGGCAATCATGTCGGTGATGTGTTCAGCGCGATCCAGTCTTTTTTGCAACATGGTGGTTTTTTGCCAAGTGAGCATCCAGAGAGGGCTAAAGCGGCAGGAAAAGAAAAACAAGGTATCCTGAGTACGTTTATTGATATTGTTTCCGGTATCTTTACACCGTTACTGGGCATTATGGCGGCTTCGGGGATCCTGAAAGGTTTGCTGGCTCTGGGGGTTGCGACGCAGGTCCTGACGACAAGTAGCGGAACTTACCAGATCTTCAATGCAGCCAGTGATGCGCTGTTCTTCTTTTTCCCTGTCGCTCTCGGGTATACCTCCGGTGTGAAATTCGGCGGGAATCCATTTGTCACCATGGCGATTGGCGGTGCGTTGGTCCATCCGTCGATGATTGCAGCTTTTCATGCTCAGCAATTACCCGATGCTGCCGGCATCGAATTCCTCGGTATATCGGTCACATTCATGAATTATGCTTCTTCGGTCATGCCGATTATTTTTGCAGCGTTTGTGAGTTGTAAACTAGAGAAATTCTTCAAAAAGTATATGCCCAGTGCCGTCACAAATCTGTTTACGCCCCTGTTGTGTATCATGATTACGACGCCTCTGACCTTCTTGCTCATCGGTCCGGCTGCAACTTGGGTAAGTCATCTACTGGCGAGCGGATTCGAATTCATTTACAGCGCCAGTCCAATGATTGCCGGGGTGGTGATCGGTGCTTTCTGGCAAGTATTCGTGATTTTTGGCCTGCATTGGGGCTTCGTACCCATTATGATCAACAACCTCAGTGTGTTTGGCGCTGATACCATTGGACCACTTTGTCTGGCTGCGGTACTGGCACAAGCCGGGGCAGCATTAGGTGTTTTCCTCAGATCCCGGGATCCGAAAACCAGAGCGCTGGCAAGTTCTGCATTTACTACCGGATTGTTCGGTATTACTGAACCGGCGATTTATGGGGTGACTTTGCCGCGTAAGCGTCCGTTTATTTTCGGTTGTGTCGGTGGCGCGATTGGTGGCGGGATTATTGGTTTGTATCAGACCAAAGTCTTCTCATTTGCATTGCCCAGTATTCTGGCGTTTCCGCAATATATTCCTTCGACAGGCGTGGACGCATCTGTCTGGGCTGCCATCGTGGCTTCAGTTGTCGGTATTGCCATTGCTGCGACGCTGACTTTCTTCTTCGGTGAACCCCGTGAAGCGAAATCTGCTAACCCAGTTTCGGCATCGGTTGCAAAATAGGATGAGAGAGGTGAGTCTGGCAAAATGAATTTGTGTTTTTCGATTTAATGTGATGGATGGCGTGATTGAATTGGCTGAAATATCACAAAGCATGACTCACCTTTTGCTGACGTTGTAACGTTGTTGACTGCGAGCACCTTCTTCGCGGCAATGCCATCATTTGGGGATAGGATTGAGCGCATTCGCCTCAATCCTTTTTTATTGTCATCCCTAAACCACCGCCTTGGGCGGTGGTGATTGTCCCTTTGGGCTATTGAGAAGTGCCCATGTTAGAAGTAAACCTCTTATTCACCACAAGTAAGAGGAAACAAAAAACATGGGCGACTATAGAAGTTCATCACATGTCTATTGGCGTTGTAAATACCACATAGTTTGGACGCCGAAATCCAGGTTTAAGATCTTAAAAGGAAATGTAGGTAAGGAGCTTTATCGCTCGATCTATATTTTGTGCAATATGAAAGATTGTGAAGTGTTGGAGTTAAATATTCAGCCGGATCACGTTCACTTGGTAGTGATAGTTCCACCCAAAGTATCTGTATCGACGTTAATGGGGATATTGAAAGGTCGTTCAGCAATTAGATTGTTTAATAAATTTCCGCATATAAGAAAGAAATTATGGGGCAATCATTTTTGGGCGAGAGGGTATTTTGTTGATACGGTTGGTGTAAATGAAGAAATCATCAGGCGGTACGTCAGGCACCAAGACAAGAAAGATCAAGAATATGAGGCGCAGTTAGAGTTGAAGATGAACTAGCAGCGTAGGTATGCCCCCTTTTCACTCAATGTCATAAAGGGAATGTTGTCGTGTTGACTTAAGACATTGCATGGATTTGGAAACATTCAATTGATAATTTTATCTTTAATGATGAGTGGGCTGAACGATAAAATACCAGTCACAAATTTGATAGAAATACTAATTTTTAAATATTATTTATGATAATAAGTGGCGAAAATTCTTGAGATAGATAAATATTATCAACATCATTTAGACCGAAAAGATCATTGTAAATTCCAATATTAACCAGATTGTCCCGTTTAGCATAAAACGTTGACGTCAATGGTAAATAAAAGGAATTAAACAATGATAAATAAGACAAACCACGTATACGATTCATCTCTTGAGAATTTCAATCACAACAAGGACCTTTTCTATCCTATTCTTGGTGATTCGAATTTGATGAAGCGGATTAAACAACAGATTCGCTTTGCTTCTGAAGTTAATTTTCCAGTATTCATTTCGGGCGAGCCGGGCTGTGAAAAGAAAGATGTGGCATGTAATATTCACTATCACAGCTCTCGTTCACGAGAGCCGTTCACCTGTGTTCCTGCCAATCTTCATAATGCTCAAACATATCGCGACTATCTGTGTCATTGTATTGAGCAAGTCGGGAGCGGTTCCATTTATCTGGAAGAGGTCGATAAATTAGAACCATCATTCAAAGATGAATTGATTTTTTTGTTCACGCAGGATTCATTTCAGGAAGCATTAAGGAAAAATAAAATTCGCTTGATTGTCTCCTGTTCAGAACCTTTTTATAGTTTACCTTCAGAACAACAGTTTATTGCAAAAATACTAGGCTCTTCCGTGCCTCAGTTTAATTTTCATTTGCCGCCACTGAGAGAAAGAAAACAAGATATCGAACAGCATGTTCAATTCATTTTGAGTCGCTTTAATCGCCCGGTTTTATTTTCTGATGATGCAGTGGAACAACTGAAAAAATATGAGTGGCCCGGCAATATTAGCCAGTTGCAAAATATATTATTGTTAATTACCTCGTTGGAGCAAACCGAGATCACTGCCGATGATCTGGCGAATTTAGGTCTCTGTCAAAAAGCAACGCCCAAAGTGGATTTGATCGAGCATTTACTCTGTCATGATCAAACCATATGGACAAATATGCATCCTGCATTATCCAAAGCATTGCTGTTTTTAAGTGAGCACTTCCACGAAGAGATCTCACTGAGCCAAATTGCCGCCGCCAGTTATACCAGTGCCTCCCATTTATCATACTTGTTCCGGGAACATCTGGGCAGTTCATTCAAGACCATGCTGTGTCAGCTTCGGATCCGTGAAGCGCAGCGTCTGATCACGACCAACCCGCTGATCAAGATCACCGATGTTTGTATGAATGCCGGGTTTGGCGACCTCAGTCATTTTGAAAAGATGTTCAAACGCTATACCGGCTGTACACCAAGAGAGTATCGGCAGGTGCAGCGTCGGGAAAACGACTATTACGTTACCCATTAGTCACCTTTTATTTGCCGGATAAGTCGTGATTATTCATCTGTTAAGCCAAGTTATTCAAGCGACTTACTTCTAATATGAAACTCAGTCACAGGATGGCGTCAGGAAGCCGGAAGATGGAAATTGATGTTCAGAAGTTGTTAAGCGAATTGACACCCAAGGTTTCACGAAATACGCAAATGAATCTGGTTGCCGCCTCACTTGGTCGAGCCGCACAAAATGCAACTCAGGTTCAGCAGCAGATACAGACAATAGTCGTAACCAACACAGCACTGAGTTCGAGTTTGATTTACGCCATTGCACTGAAAAGTTCGTCATCCTGACCTGCTTTGAAAGATGAATCGTCATCTTTCATGACTAAGAGGAGCATATCTATGCCAGTAAATGATGCGGTTACTGATTCAGTAACTCAAGTCAACACGGAAGCCGTTGGCAGTACACCGGCAGCAGCGGTTGGGAATCTGATGATTTCCACCAGCCATGCCATGGGACTGACCGCGCACAGCAGTGTGAGTGCGAACCAGCAGGCAACTTTGGTCCACCAGACCTCGACAGTACAGGGGGTCAATTCCCTGCTCAGTACCGGCAGTGCGATTATTGGCCGGAGTGTCGAGCTGATTCTAGAACCTAGCAAAAAAAGCTAATTCAGTGAACGTAGGAGAATATTATGCCAGTGAATGAACAAATCACCGATTCAGTAACGCAGGTGAATACAAAAGTTGTCGGGGAAACTCCCGCGATGGCTATGGGCAACTTGCTGATGTCAACCAGCCATGCATTAAGTAATGCAGCACACAATGCGACAGCGGCACAGCAACAGGCACAAATCACCATGCAAGCTGCTACCGTGCAGGGGGTCAACTCTTTGATGGCTATTGGTTCTTCCGTCATCGGACGGGGTGCTGAAGGCATCATTGAAAAAGGTTAACACCAGTTTGTGTTAACGCGTCCTGTCTGACATCCGAAGTGGCGTGAGCAGGACACCATTTCATTAATTAACTCGTAAAAGGAAATCACAATGCCAGTGAATGAACAGGTGACAGACTCGGTCACACAAGTCAATACAAAAGTCGTCGGTGAAACGCCAGCTATGGCAATGGGTAACTTACTGATGTCAACCGGTCAGGCCCTCGGCACGGCTGCTCACAATGCGACTGCTGCCCAGCAGCAAGCGCAAATTACGATGCAGGCCGCCACCGTGCAGGGCGTCAACTCCTTAATGTCCATCGGCGGTTCGGTAGTTGGCCGTAGCGCCGAAGGCATTATTGAGAAAGATTAATCAGTGCTTTCATTCCCTTTACCGGCTCGTCCGGTAAAGGGTCTTAAAAGGAGCATAAGATGAAAGATACCTTACGTCCTCCTGAGCCGGATCAAAGTGCATTTAACGCTGCATTTCAGTCGGTTGCTCAATCGACTGCACTGGCACTATCGGATGCGACAGACAATCTGCGTAACCTCAATACGCTTAGTACTACGGCTATTGGTACCGCACTGAGTCAGATGTTAGAAACCGGTGATTTAAAGTATGCCCATATCATTGAACAGGCCCAAAAAGTCGTGACCAGTGGTGCGGATAACTTTGGCGTCGTCGGGGAAAAAATTGCCACAGTGCTGTACGACTCTGACAAATAATCACAGCGCCCGATACGACGAGCCCGTATTGAGGCGCAGTGAAAACAAGAGATGAGTGAGCGGTCCTGATCCAATCCACACGATGATCTTTGATCGGCAGCAGCGGAAATCAGGATCATCAGCAACAATCAAGGAGTGACGATGATGCAAGAGCAGAATCCCCGCTATGAAAACGAATCGCGGCAAGAGTTGCCACAGCAGACGATTGAACATTTTAATACCTTGCAGGCCTATACGGCCCAGCCGACCAGCCTGTTAGAAACCACATTGGCAGATACATTAGGGCTGTCGATGTATAACGCAATCACCAGCCAGCAACAGTCACAAATGACAACCGCAGCGTCGGTGACCAATGCTTGTGCCCGGCTGTTGCAAACGCAGACCTCGGTTATGCCGGCATCGTCCCGAAAAGATTCGAATGCAGAGCCCGCTATTTTTGTCGATGGATCAGATCGTTTGTCCCCGGATACGAATGACTCAGACACGGTGACAGCGGATACCAAACAACCCAAGCGATTTAACTTATTCAAGTTTTTAAAACGGAATAAACAACAGCCGGAGGAAACAGAAGAATGAGTGAGCAATCATCGTCTACCAATATCGAGCAGCGGCTAAACCAGATTCAGCAAGCGACGGAAAACCAGATGCAAGAGATTCGGCACATGGTCCGCCAGAATCAGGATCAATTTAAGTCATTGGAGATGGACGAAAATATTCAAAAGGTTCATCAGGAAGTGAACCAGATGTTTGAAGACGTTCACACCCAGATCGAGCAGGAAATGCAAAAAATCAATCAGCAACTTCAGCAGGTATTGCCTGAGCAGCACGCATAAACGAGGAAATTATGTCTAAAAAAGTGAATGAACAAATTACAGATGCAATCACTCAGACCAATACGCAGGTACTGGCGAGTTCCCCAGCCAATGCGATGGGTAATCTCTATACTGCAATGAGTCTGGCGATGTCGAATCTCAACCATAATGCCACATCGGCACAGCAACAGGCCGGAATCACGATGCAATCTGCAACGGTACAGGGGATCAATGCCCTAACGGCTATCGGCACGGCGGTTTTAGGCCGGGCTGCTGAAGATATTGTCGAAAAAGATTAATGGATGGGATTGGCCATCAGACAAGGGGCAAAGCCATTCAACTCAAGCGCTGTGAATGGCGAATCCCCCTTCAACCGGCGAAGATGATTTCATCCGCGGAGAATGTATCATGGCAAAGCAGGAAAATACCGATCTGGAGCAGGTCGATGAGATGATCAATCAACTGACGGAATCAGCTATGTCCGATACCATGGGCCTGCATATGCAAAATGCAGTCACGATTCAACAGGGGATGCAAGCCGTCAGTAATGCTGCAACATCCACCGCGTGCGCCCTGATCTTACAGCAAGGCTAGGCGATGACGAATGACGTCGCAGTTTGACACACTATCTGAATTCAGCGCGATGCTTTGATGAGGAACCATGTCGAAAGGATCAACCACTGAAAAGGCCCAACAGTCCGTTGCACAGTCAACGGCAATTGCCGTTCAGGATGCTGTCGATAATCTCCGGAACCTCAATACCATCAGTACCACGGCCATTGGGGTGGCCCTGTCACAGTTGTTAGCCACCGGCGACGAAAAATATATCAAAGTGATTGAACAAGCCCAGCAAATTATGGAAAAAGGCACCGCTAATTTTTCTGAATTGGGGAATAAAGCGGCAGAAGTCGCGAAGAAATTTGATTGAAGCCGCACACATTATTTCAGTCGATGCGCATTGGTCTCACTCATGACTTCGGCATATAGGCCGCCAGAATCAGTCTCGGTTTGGCTTGCTTATCAATCTGACATAACCGCGAAATCTGACCGCTCCCCTGACGCAGCGAATCTAAGGCATAGGTACAGAGTGACGGGTGATCAAATTCAGCCAGCAATGCTGCATCCCGGGTATCAAAAGCGCCCCACAATACACTGAGTAAACAGACCTGATCCCCTTGCAGATAGCGCTGAAAAGCCGTCACTCGCGCCATATTCATGTGCATTTTCTGCCGTTCCCGGGCAAGGCGAAACTGCTGCTCGTGGATGAAAAAAACTTCATACCAGACGGATTTCTGTGCCTGTCCGATGCTGAAATCAGCGTAAGACGCTGCCCGTTTATTGCAAATGTCAATCTGATCGTCCTTTTCCCGGTAATGGAGGTAACTCTCATGGTCAGCATAGCGTGGTGTATAGGCAAGCCGGGCATTCGGCACGTGTTGTAGCAGCGTTTGCCCCAGCTCGACCGTCAGCCAGGATTTGGCGAAGGCGCGGATCTCCGGATCGGCAAGATACTGATTGGCACGCTGAAAATCGTAATGCTCGGCAAAGAATCCGAGCAGTTGTTGGGCATTCATCGGTGCTCCTTACATGATGGATTGATCAGTGATGTTGTGGTGTACAGGGGGACTGTAAGTGATTGAGGAGGGCGGATCTCGGTGTTTTTTCCTGAGTTCTTTCGGTTTAGCCTTCGGTTCAAAAATATGGTGATGTATGAGCGATATATCTCGCTACAAAGTTGATGGATTGATAGACACGTCGCCATAAAACATGATAACTAATTCTTACTCAATCAGATAAAGCTGGCTCCTCCTTATGATGCACGATATAACGACCATGGCGATTACGGTTTTTATGGGATTTTTTGCCATGATGAATCCTATTGCGAATACCGCCGTATTTATCGGCCTGACTGCTAACCAAAATCAGCAACAGCGAAAAAATACGACCATTAAAGCCCTGCTCACCGCCTTTATTATCATCACCGCATTCTGTCTGTTGGGAAAAGGTATCTTCGAAGTCTTTGGGATTACCTTACCGGCATTAAGACTTTCTGGTGGCATTTTAGTCTTTATCGTCGGTTATAATATGTTACATGGTAGCGCGTCCAAGCTTCACTCTCACTCAGATACCACACTAGATGACGACGACAGAGATATTGCAATTTCGCCTTTGGCTCTGCCGATTCTGGCCGGCCCGGGTACCATTGCTACCGCGATGAACTACTCAGCATCCGGACAAATACTGCATATTATTATCACGATAATTTCATTTGCTTTACTGTGCCTGATTACTTTCGTGTGCTTTTTGTATGGTGCCAAATTAGTTGAAAAAATAGGAGAAGCGGGAATTAGTATTACAACAAGATTGATGGGCCTGATTCTCACAATTATCGCTGCTCAAATGTTCATACAAGGTGTTCATGATGCGTATATACTTTTCCAGACTTCGAATATAGGGAGCTAATTAGAGGGATGTCGTATAATTCGCTGCCGCGTAGGCAGCTTAGAAACCGTCTGTCTTTCTCGGAGCAATCCAGCCTTCGGCTTCTCGATTTGACGCACAATTGGGTTTTTCGATTTCAGAGGCATTGGTGCTCAGTGCGCCAGTTCATCTTTCAGAGATGAAAGACGAACCAGAAAATCTTTTTTTGTTTGACTTAGTCGCACGTTGTCCAGAACCGGCTTTTACGGGCGTCCTGCCCGGAAAAGCCTAACCATTCTCCCGGAATGGTTTTCTTGGTTGAGCGGTTGATTTGAGTAAAGTGAAACATCAAGAAGGCCAATTTTATCTCTGAACTCAGGGTGAAAAATCCAAGGATGGATTTTTCAGGATTGCCTGAGCAGGATGCGAATCAATCCGACCCTGATTCGGTGCGCTGAACCCAAACCTCAGGCATTTTTGGGTACTTTTTCGGCCATGAAAAAGTACCTGGGGCGCGTTCGAGGATGCTAATGAAATCGAGGAAAGTGATTGCGTCCCAAACACCTGCATCACAAGTTTTATCTTCCCAGCCACCGGCTCCCAAATTTGACGCACAATTAGTTTTTTCGATTTCAGAGCACCGAGATCAAAAGAATAATGGCTACTGCTTTGAATTGAATCGCATTTTCTCTCAAGGATCGATGTAATCCGGGGAGAAGTCGTATTCTTTGTTACCGCCTTCTTTTATGCTAGCGTTATTCATCCACAGCAAACCCAATGCCGGATTATGAAAACTGCACTCGATCATCTACCCGAATACAAACAGCATGAGCTTGCGACGATCTCGACGATTCTGCGCGATACGCTGGAAGACTATCTTGAAGGCAAAAAAGGCAGTAAGAGTGAGTTTCGGATCCTGAAAATTATTCTGTTTGGCAGCCATGCCAAAGGGTGCTGGGTCAATGATCCAGCCAATGGTTATATCAGTGATTACGATATTTTAGTGATTGTGAATAAGGCCGCCTTGGTCGAGGACTATGTGGTCTGGCAACGGGCTGAAGAGCAAATTGACCGCAAAGTAAAATCAGCCCCGCTTGGTTTGATTGTCCACGATTTGCAGGAAGTCAACGAGCGACTGCAACAGGGGCATTATTTTTTTAGTGATATTCGTGAAGAGGGAATCGAGCTGTTTGCTGCTACTCCAAAACCGCTGGCGATCCCGGGACATTTGAGCGAGGAAGAACTGCGAGATATTGCTCGTAAGCATTATGAACAATGGTCTGAAAGTGCCTCTCAGTTTTTTGCTTTATATGAAATTACCATGGCAAAGAATTGGTTGAAAAAGGCGGCTTTTCTGCTTCATCAAGCAACTGAACATCTTTTCTCTTGTACACTATTGGTGTGTACGAATTACCTGCCAAAGTCTCACAATATTGAAAAGCTGGGGAAATTGTGCGCACAAATTGATCCTGAGTTTACGACTATTTTCCTGCTCGACAGCCAATTCCATCGGCGGAGTTTTCGTCGTCTGCAACGGGCGTATATTGATGCCCGTTATTCGGAGCACTACGAGATTACCGAAGAAGAATTGAATTATCTGGCGATTGAAGTGCAGCGTTTACAAGCACTGGTGGAGCAGGTTTGTCAGGAGAGGATAGGGGATTGAGCGCTGTCGTTTTACCTTCCCAGCCTCCGGCTCCCAAATTTGACGCACAATTGGTTTTTTCGATTTCAGAGGCATTGGCGTTCAGTGCGCCAGTTCATCTTTCAGAGATGAAAGACGAACCAGAAAATCTTTTTTTGTTTGACGGCGTCGCACGTTGTCCAGAACCGGCTTTTACGGGCGTCCTGCCCGGAAAAGCCTAACCATTCTCCCGGAATGGTTTTCTTGGTTGAGCGGTTGATTTGCTGTCGTGAAACATTTTTAAAGCGAAGCCAAATTGATCGATGCTCTCAGGGTGAAAAATCCCGGATGGATTTTTCAGGATTGCCTGAGCAGGATGCGAATCAATCCGACCCTGATTCGGTGCGCTGAACCCAAACCTCAGGCATTTTTGGGTACTTTTTCGGCCATGAAAAAGTACCTGGGGCGCATCCGGTGATGTTGATGAAACCGAGGTAAGTCATTGCGCACCAAACACCTGCATCACAAGTTTTATCTTCCCAGCCACCGGCTCCCAAGGATGGCGTGAAATATAAAAACCGCCAATGACTCATTCATTCCAAAACCACGTCACCGCCTTATCCAGTGCCGGTGGATTGAGGACATCATACAAAATAGAACACTTGTCGGTTGCCAGAGTATGGGGATCCCGATAAACAATGCCGAGCTCTAAACATTGTGCCTGAAGAATAGGGGGCAGTTGTTTCAGTTGCATCATCACTTGTTTGAGCGCGATTTGCGCGCGTTCTGGCTGTGGGTGATTGAGGAACTCTGACACGATCCGATACATTGGATTGCGCTGCTGTCTGGCCTCGATACCGGTGGCAAACGCCTTGCCCCATTGCAGCCGGGTGCCGTATCGGTAGCAGCGGACTGAATGCATGATCAGCCAATAGATTTCTCGTTCAGCCTCAGGCGCAGGCCAGCGGTAATGACGAAGGCAGGCAAATAGCGCGACGGCAAATTTACGCTGCGCATCGGGATCCGAGTGGACCAATGCCCGCATGATGGCATCATTGATGCGATTGAAAATTCGTTCCTCATCCGCGGGAGAGGCTGGGACTGGGACACGTTGAAACGAGGGGGCGGTTGAGTGCGTGGTCGTGCGTGGTTGTCTGTCCGTGGCAAACTTCTGTTGTTTGAGCCAACGTTCATTCAGACGACCGCCACCGAGCCAATCGACGTGGTTGAGCGGATTAATCGGCCAGCGCTGCGGAGATTGCCGTAAGTGCTGATCCTGCGGAGCAAATGCTTGATGTGCCTGTCCTTGGTGAGTCTGTAACTGATGAGACTGTAGCGAGGACGAGACCGAATCGCTTGCTTGCTGCGTCAGGGTTGTATCGTTGACTGGCCGCTTCTCAGGTGCTGAATCATTTGATGGCGTGGTCGTCGGATATCCCAGCAGCTTCGGATTGGCTGTGAGATAAGCGAGTTGGTAGGCTAGTTGTTGGGCGAGTGCCGGTTCAGCCTTTGCCATTAATGCGGCACTCAAGGCCGCATAATACAGTCGTTCTGCTTTCATACCACCTCCAGAACTTATTCTGTCTGCGGCGCCTTCAGCGCTTTGACTGAACTGTTGTATTGCGGCAGTGCTTCGACAAATCGATTGATGACTTGCTCGGCAACAGCGGCTTCGACGGGCGGATCACCGATGTATGTATCGACTTCAGTGCGAATATGCCCGCCACTCAGAGCATCTTTTTCTTGTTGAACCACAATCGCATGAATGGACTGACAAAAAGCAAAAGCGTCGGTTTTGCAATAAATTCGATGCTGGCTGCTGGTATTACCGCCATCCTGATAACGCGGGGAGGCATAAGAAACCATGTAAGGTTGTGTGGTGGGATCATTGCCAATCAATTCTTCGCACGAAAAAAGCACAAAGTCGGTCGAACGGTATTGTTCCATCATGTGATTACAGATGGGCAAATCAGCTTCAATGGCTAAGTTATAGTCACAGAAGAATACATCAACCCCGGGAATTAAGTTGCGGATCATGGTATCGAAGGCAATTTGGACACCGTCCGGCAAACCGTCTTGCTCCGGCAGCTGCTGGTAACTTGCCGATTTGACGGAGTAGGCTTTTCTCCAGCGCGCCAGCATACCCTCACCGGTTGATCTGTCGCGGTTTTTATAGGCAACTTTGTAGCCGTTGTCGAACAAGTCCTCTACGTCCGGCTGATCAGTGAGGAAAGCAAAGTGACGGCCATCAGCGGCTTCACATAAGCGAAATAGCAATTGTCTCATTCTCTTTCTCCAAGTTGAGTCATGACAAGGTGATCCTAAAGGTTCAGGCGGAGATAAACTTGGCTGAATGAATGAGTAATGACTGTTTTCTGATGAAGTTGTGAGTGCCGGTGTTGATGAAGTTCGGGCTGTCGTTGGTAATGGTGCCGGATTGAGAACCGCGGATGCCCGCAGCACATGACGGATACCGGTCAGTTGGCGTAGATGCGGGATGAGCCAGACATGTTCGATAAAAGGATGATGTGCTTCATCGTCATCCTCATGATCATCGTTTGAATGATGCTCTGCCTCGGGTGGCGGAGAGATATGAGGGGCTCTCGGGCGCTCGAGCAAGTGAGGAACGAGCGGCGGGGCGACAGGGACGCTATTCCCGGGTAAACACGATGTTTTCGAGGACGAGAGTGTCGGTTCCACGGGGGAATGGGTTACAAACGCTTCTGCCGGCATCGCATGCAAATAATGGGGTAAGTTCTGTAAAAAGTCCTGATAGGGATTACATTGTTCGGGAAATGAAGCAATCTCGCCCGGCTCCGGATCGGATGGTGCTGAGTGAGATGTCTCCGCTTTTGCAAGAGCATCCGGTGTGGTTTGTGCTCTAGGGGAGGTGACAGGCGTTGCATCCTGCTCTGGCTGTTGTGCCGTGGCGTTCGTTGATCGCGTCATGGCTTCAGTCATCTGCGGCGGTTGTGGCACCGTGTTTTGAGTGGCCGGGGTCTTTACGAGTGAGCGCTGTTTCGACGCACGCCTCGCGGTACGGCGGACGATGTGAAAACCGGACGGAACCCAAATAATGCGTGTGATTCGAACGCGTCTCATCATCTTTCCTTCCGTACCTGTGAAGATTACTGTGTCGGGGTTATTTCAACTGGCTGGTAATAGCCTGAAATACCTGATTTACCACTTTTTGGACCTCGGCTTTCGCCATGATTTGTAGGGTTTCCATCTCTGCGGTCAGGAGCGCTTTTTCGCGTTCGATTTCGATTTGAAACTCTTCTGGCGTCAGGTCGCCATTGTGCAGTGCGGTCTCTAGTGCCTCAAATTCTTCCTGCTTTTGGGCCAGACTCGTCTTGAGTGCGTTTTCGATAGTCGATTGTAAGGGGGACTGCCCGAATTGCGCTGTAATCTGATCGATGACGGTATCTATAGAAAAAGGCATAGCGACTCCTTTGTTTGTGATGAATTATGATTTGTGAGCAATGATTGATGAGACTGCGTGATTCATGTCAGGGATGGGCAGCTTTTTTCGCTAACTCACCCTGTGCGATGGTGTTGATCAACTGCTGATACTGCGCGCGGTGACGTTTGAGCAGAAAATCAGAGAGATGACCACTTTTCCGGTGTTGCTGCATGTCCTGTTGCCAGAGTTTTGCCAGAATTTGTGCTTGTTTGTAGGTTTCTTCATTCATTTGCCGCCACTCCTGAAGCCGGACGAATCCGCGAATCGTGACATCAATATCCAAATATTGAGGCTGAAATTGCTGATACTGACGCTGCGTTGCCGGCAGAGCCGACATCTGCAAATACAGCCGGTCGATTTGGTTATTGATTTGCTGAAGTTGATTCAGGGTTTGCGGATCAAATTCAGCAACGAGTTGAACTGAGCATCCCGATAGCAAGAGGAGCAGCGTAAAAAGCCAGCGTGAAGGTATTTTGAACATAGGGTTTTTCCTGATAAACAACGTGGTTTGATTATGTTATTTCTGCGCTGAAATACCCGGTGAAATGGGGGAATATATCCGTTGTTTCACCGATAGTTTGTGAAAAGGAAAAGCTAAAATGAATCGTAGGTTGTGTTGAGGAGCATCCGATGACCGATACGAGTAAGCTTTTACAGCAGGTAGAAAAAGCGTTCAAACCGAAGCCACCGAAACAACAGCAGAAACTGAATCCGAAGCAGTTGGCGCAGATGGCGAAGGTTAAGTCGTCCATTCATTTGTTCCGGCTGAAACTGGCGACTCTTGATCGGGTGAAAGATGAGTCGGATAAATTGATTCAGGAGCTGATTAAAACCTTTATTCAACAGATCCCGAAACAAATTGAACAGGCGACATCCGGACTCGCACAACCTGTAGATGCCGATGATTCATCGCCAGGTCCCGTTGAAGATCAGGCTGTAGAGCAAAGTTACAAAAGTCACCGACAGTCCCATGATGCTGAGCATTCTGACGGCTGACTCCGGATAATAGTTTTGCAAATTGGGAAACAGAAAAGAGACATAACAAATCGCCGGAATACCCAGATAGAAACTGCCGAGATCAGGTGAAAGGGGGCGATGATAAAAATACGTCAGCATGATGGCATACAATACATAGTAAGCCGTGAAGCGCCATTGTGATATATCAAATGACTTCCAGCGGAAAAGTACAATCATCAGCGGTAAAAATACCCATATCATGATTCACACGTCCTAAAGGAAAATAGATGAGCTTCACTCAGAATTTTATGCAAATGAATGCTTATAGCGTAGCACAGTTTGATCGTAACGAGGATGAGATTTGCCTGCTCATGCATCACCGTGTAATTACATGTCAGTCATGTATAAAAATGAGCCTTGCGAATGCAAGGCTCATGCTGTTTTCCGGCGGTTATCCAGTCACTAAACCGGCTTGTTTGCTTGATATTGGTGCGTTGGCATTCTCTTGGCGATTGACTAATCGCTCGGTCAGCCAGTCGGCTGCCAGTGCGCAAGCCTCAGCATTGGCATTATGCGCGTTGTGTTCCGCGCCTTTAAAGAATACTTGCTGTTTATCGGTTGTAGTCGCTTCTTCATAAATGCGCTTGACGTTCGACGACGGAATTAAAAAGTCCGGACGGTTGTGAATAATCAAGAGCGGACGGTCAACTTTGGCGGACAGTGTATCCATCGAGAAGCGGTCGACAAATGGGTAGACGTCATCAATTGCCACTTTACCGCGATAGGCAAATACAGCTTCAAACTGAGGGTGTTCTTTGACACTGCTCGTCAGCTCGTAGCCGCCGCCCATACAGACAATCGCTTTGATCTTATCCCGATATGCCGCTGCGGTTCTGGCTACCAGTAATCCACCCATACATAAACCATATAAAGCGATATCGTTGCTTACATCATTTCGGTTAAGCAAGTAGTCAATCATCACCTCATGTGCCTGTTCTGATTCCGGTTCAACACCGATGCCATAATGATAGAATGTTTCTCCCTGCCCCGGGCCGTCGATATTCAAGACCGCGATTCCCCGTTCAAGAAAGTGGGTAATCACATAATGAACTTCTTCTTTAAAGCCGGTAATACCGCCGGTCGCAATCACGACCGGGACATCATCGCTGCAATTTAAAGGCTTCATCAGCCAGCCGACCAGTTTTCCTTCCCGGTAGGGAATTTCGGTTCGTTCTGCACTAAAGCGAGTATCGAGTGACAGGGCGCGGGAAAAAATTTCCAACTCTTTTTGATATAACTCCGCCTTTTCGTCATCAAACTCCAGAATCCCGTAATGGGAGATCCGGTATAACGCGGCCGCTTTATACGAGAGCTGGCAGGCACTGAGCTGATGTCCTGCCGCCTGTTTTTCTAAAGCGACTTCATCGAGGTGGTTCGCCAGTGAGCGGCAGACTTCGACGCAGTCTTCACCTTTACGATTGACCCGGTAGTCAATTTTTTGATAGTCAGAAAAATCAATCCCCCGGGCGTTTAATCTGGCCGGTGTTTGTCCTTTTGGTAATGGGCGTGGTTGAGTCATTATAATTTCTCCTAGGCTGCGACGGTTACGGTGAGCAATTCATGCAGGATGTCGGCAATGACATCGACATTTTCTTTGTCCAGCATGGTGTAATGGGTGCCGGGAACCACGAACTCTTTGATCGTGGATTGAGCAAAACATTGCCATTGGGCGATTTCGGTGCCTTCAACCAAGGAGATGTTCAGCACATCGAGTATCTCTTGGGGTTGGAACACTGCCGCTTTGAAGAAGATTAAATCTGCTTTCAGTTTTTCGGATGGCATATGCGTTCTTAAGGTATTGTGATTGCTGCGCCATAATTCGTAGTACAGTTTGAATTCTTCGGTACTGAATCCCCAAGGTACCCAGCCTTTCTGTTTGAGGTAATCGACCACGTCTTCAAGTGTGTCACTTTTCATATCATTGAGCGGTTCTTTGGTGTTAAAGAACATGCCGCAGATGACAGGGAACGAATCCAGAAACTGCTGTTCGCTGAAGACCGTGTTTGAGAAGTATGCTTGTGGCGGGTGGCTGTCAAACATGATCACTTGCTCGATAGTTCTGCCCGCTTGTTCGAACTGAAGCGCCATTTCCAGTGCGGCATTGCCACCGAATGAGTGACCGGCAAGGATCAGATTGCCGCCGGGGTAAAGTGCGGTGATTTTCTCGTTATAGTGGCGGGCTAAATCACACATGGAGACAATGTCATTACCTTCATCGCGGAAGGGGTACTGAATCCCATAAACGGGGTGTCCTTCCGGTAGCCGACGCGCCAATTCTTTACAGCCCATAACGGTGCCGCCTGCCGGGTGAATCAGGAAGACCGGGGCGAGATTGCCTTGGTCGTTAAAGCAGACAATATGTTCATCCAGCGTAGAATGTTCACCGATATGTTTGAGGTTATAAATCACCTCAGAGAGTTTATTCAGAGTATTGTTCTCAATAAATGTTTTGTTCGACAGCGAGATCTCATAGAAGTCTTCTAACTCAACGTTCATCTGTAACGCGGTAAAGGAATCTCCGCATAACTCATAAATATCGGTGGTTTCTGCGCAAGGGATCGCTTCGCCCAAATCATCGAACCAGAGTTGCCGGATTTTGTCTTGGATACTTTCCACTGTGATGGCTGAGTCGTCAGAAACGGGCTGCTCAGTATCCGGTTGGCTGGTGAGCGCGTTGCGGCCATAAGTCGGTTCAATTTCAAACACGGTCTGCTCAAATGCATAGCCCGGCAGTGAGACTTTTCGGACTGACTGAGTCGCATAGAGTTTTTCCCAACGGATGGTCAGCCCCTGTTGCCATAACCAGCAGAGCATATTGAACACATCATTGTTGCTCAGATAGGAAATTTCGCAGTCGGTCTCCGCCACTTTTTTGCTTTCTGCGTTGTAAGCATGAATCATTACTTTATCGATCAATTCATTGGTATAGATCATTTCAACTTCTAACGGCTCAACGACCATTTGTTCGCACAATTCCGCCAGAAAACGGTGTTTTTCCGACAGTTCAGCGAAGTTAAAATAATCGGCACTGTTGATGAAGGTTTCCGATAAGCTCAGTTCCTGAGTTTGGTAAATTTTAATCCGACAAATTCCGCTGGGTTGGTACACGTTACTTTCGGTCAGTACAGCGAGGTTATGGCGTACCTCTGCAATGTTTTCGGCTTCAATCCAATAGCGATGAGGGAAGTGATGTCTTCCGGCTGCCAGCGTATAGGCAACATCTGCCAAATCTTGATCGGTGTAATACTGAGCCGCCGCTACGATTTGCTGACCGTTACGAATCAAATCTTGTACTGTCCGGCCGGACAGTAAGATGTGTTGTGGTTTGGTTGGTGCATGTGACGAAGGTTGCTGATAGATATCTCCCGACTCAACAATCATATGTGCATTGGTGCCACCTAGTCCGAAAGAGCTGACTGCCGCATAGCGTATGGCGGCGTCATCATGCCAGTCGGCCAGTTGCGTGTTGATTTCCAACGGACTGTTGTCGAGTTCAAGCAGTGGATTCGGTTGATTAAAATGAATCTGAGGCAGCAAGGTATGATTTTTCATCATCAGGGCGACTTTGATCAATCCGGTAATCCCTGAAGCGGTATCGGTATGACCGATATTGGCTTTGACGGAGCCCAGTTTCACTTTCTGGCCTTGATGACCGGTATAAACGTCTCTGAGAGCATTGATTTCAATCGGGTCACCCAGTTTGGTGCCGGTGCCGTGGGTCTCCACATAACTGATCTGACTGGCATCGAGGCCGGATAGACTCAGCGCATCTTCAATCACTCGGGACTGTCCGGAAATGCTGGGGGAGGTGAAGCCCATTTTATCCTGACCATCGTTATTGATTGCTGATCCTTTGATCACACAGTAGATCTGGTCGCGGTCGCGTAATGCGTCTTCAAGCAATTTCAGAACAACAATGCCACAGCCATCACTGACGACGGTACCACAGGCGTCTTGATCAAACGGACGGCAGTGACCGTCAGGCGACAAGATGCCGCCATCAAGGTATTTATAACCGGCTTTGACGGGGAATCGAATGGTAATGCCTCCCGCCATGGCGATATCACACTCACCGTTGAGCAGACTCTGGCAGGCCATATGGACAGCCACCAGTGAGGTTGAGCATCCGGTTTGAACGGTCATGGCCGGACCACGAAGGTTCAGCGCGTGTGAGACCCGCGTGCAGAGAAAATCTTTCTCATTGCCGAGGACGACCGGGTATTGATTGATTTCATGGCGATAATCTGAATTAAAAATATGGTGAGACAGATACGTATTTGAACTGCTGCCGCCATACAGTGCAATGTCACCCTGGTAGGTGAATGGATCACACCCTGCATCTTCCAATGCGTGCCACGCGGTTTGTAAAAAAATCCGCTGTTGTGGGTCAGTTAATAGCGCGTCCCGGTTCGAGATATTAAAAAACTTATTATCAAATGCGGTTGCATGATTGATGATACCAGCCCGTTTGACGTAGTTTGCGTCCTGACTGTACCAAGGGTCACTTTCTTGCAACTCTTCATCGGTGAATGTGGTTAAACACTCTTTGCCGTGTTTGAGGTTGTCAAAAAAGTCTTGAATATTATCAGCCTGTGGGTATTTGCCTGCAATCCCGATGATTGCTACCTCTATGCCATTCTTTTCCATCTTATGCACCATTTAATTGGGGTTGACGTTGTCTTCTGGTTTTTAATTGATTGATTCTTTTCTGCGCTCTTGCCGTTTTTTGCGAACTGTTCTTTTTGTCGGGCGCCGTTGTGGCTTTATCGGATAATGTTGTGGTTTTATCTGATAAAAATCGAGATAAGCTGCGGATATTCCTGTATTTAAATAAGTCAGTGACTAACAGCTGACCGGGGTAGCGTTGGTTCAGTTGCTGATAAACTTTCAAGATAGAGCTGGAGTTCCCTCCCATGGTGAAGAAATCACTTTCCAGATCAATTTCATCGAAGCCGAGAATTTTCTGCCAAATCGACAAAATGGTGATTTCTGTTTCGGACTCGGCAACCTGATTTCGGACGGTCGGTAAGAGTTGGGTTGAAATGTCATGCAACCGCTTCATATCGACTTTGTTATTGACAGTCAGTGGTATTTCATCGGTGAGATAAAATTGTTGCGGAATCATATATTCCGGTAGATCGGCTGCGATATCCTGAACAATCTGTTCGTAGCTAATCGGTGCGTTCACCAATAAGTAAGCGATGAGAATGGTGTCATTGTCGGTTTTTTGGGTGGTCACAAATGCGTGAGAGACCGCCTCAATTCGCGATAGTTTGGCCTGAATGTCACCCAGTTCAATCCGGAATCCGCGTATTTTGACCTGATGGTCAATGCGACCGAGATAGTCAATTTCTTGATCACTGATAAAGCGTGCCAGATCACCGGAGCGATACAAACGCAGCGTTTCCCCACCCAGTGTTTTTTCGATGAATTTTTCTGCCGTGAGTTCGGGACGGTTGAAATACCCTTTGGCTAATCCTTCTCCGGCGACATACATTTCTCCCGGCCAGCCAATCGGTAACGGATGGCCGAATGCATCCATAACAACGACGCCTAAATCATTCAGGGGCATTCCGATCAGGCTCCCCCGGTCTTCAAGGCAATCTTGTTGGGTTAACTGACGATAGGTGACATGAACCGTTGTTTCCGTAATGCCGTACATGTTGATCAGTCTGACGCGTTCTCCGTAGGTGTTATACCACGGTAATAAGCTTGCCAGATTGAGGGCTTCACCACCGAACACCACCACCCGTAGCTGATGCAGTGAGAGTTGATTGCGAATACAACTTTCACTGAAGCGGGAAAAGGCGGTCGGTGTCTGGTTGAGGACGGTCACTTGTTCTTGTTCGACCAGCTGTGAGAATTCTTCAGGGCTGCGCGAGATCAGATAAGGCACAATCACGAGACGGCCACCGTAGAGCAGAGCACCAAAGATTTCCCAAACTGAGAAATCAAAAGCAAATGAGTGGTAAAGCGTCCAGACGTCCGCGTCAGAAAAATTGAAACTATCGTCGCTGGTGGTAAACAGGCGGACGACATTGCGGTGACAAATCTGGACACCTTTGGGTTTACCGGTTGAGCCGGAGGTATAAATGATATAGGCCAGATCTTCACTGTCCGGTAAGTATGGCATCAGCGAGCCGGTTGGTGTTTGCTGTGCCAGAGCATCGAGATCGGGCACGATGACCCGTTCCAGCAACGGCTCAAATCTTGCGGTGAGGCTCTCTTCCACCAAGCCGTTGACGGCCTGAATATCGGATAAAATATCACCAACGCGACTATCGGGATACGCGGGGTTAATCGGCACATAACAGGCACCGCATTTCAGTACGGCAAGAAGCGCGACAATCATGTCGGGTCCGGGATTGAAGCATAGCGGGATTTTGTCACCGCGCTTCACGCCATATCCGATCAGCTGGTGGGCCAAATTGTCGGCCAGACGGAATAATGATCGATAGGTGAGTTGGGTGTCGTTGTAGCGAATCGCCAGATGATCGGGATACTTTGCCGCGGTTTCATTCAGCCAGTCCACCAGTGTGCGATTGGTGGTGCCGGGTTGGGTTGTCAACGGGCGCAATGCTTTGTTAGTGGTGAAACTAAATTCGGAGAGTGCGCGTTCCGGTTGTTGCAGACAGACGTCGGAAAAATGGACAAAGTTCGCCAAAATACCTTCAGCGGTCTCATGACTGACTACGTTATCTTTATGGAGGAGAAAAACATCAAATGCGTCAGTGGTTTCTTCCGCCACCATCAGTAAATCAAACTGGCAATCAATTTGATCGATGTTGAAGGGCTCAAGAGTCGTCTGATCGACGGTGATGGATTGCCCTTGAGAACCGTAAAGTAAAGAGGACAGACTGCCCTGATAAGGTTGTGAGAGCGTTTGGAAATTGAAGCACACATTAAACAGCGGGTTGGCGCTGAGTGAGCGTTCCGGTGCGCAGGATTCAACGATCCGCTTCAAGGGAAGCCGGCTATGATGCAGCGCGTTCAACATGATCTCATTGCCTGTTAAGAGCGTGTCGTTGACGGTCTGTTCCGGAGAAAAATGGTAGGGGATTGGCAGTACATTTACTGCATAGCCCAAGCCGACCTGCGGGTAATTTTTCCGCATACTGACGGATAAGCCCATGCAAAACTCGGCTTGCCCACTCAGACGATATAATGTCATGGCAAATATCTGACTGAGTAAACGTGCAGGGCTGAGACTGGCGTGGTTACAGTATTGTTTAATGCTCGAATACAGGTTGCCTTTGATTCGGGTCTTACAAATACTGCCATTAAATTCATTTTGAGATGGCGTATTCGGTAATAACTCAAGCGCGTTTTTTTTCTGCTTTAATTGTTCTGACCAGAAATGAATATCATCCTGATATTTCTGACTATCAATATATTCGGATTGTAATTCGCTAAGTGTCCGTGGTGAGAATGAATGCTGAGTATCGCTTCCAAATAGCTGCTTAATGATAGTTTCAATAAAATGAAAATCAGAAATAATATGATGTACTCTAATGACAATGAGATTTTTGTCTGTGTTTTGATTGAGGTGAACCTTGATTAAATAGTGATCTATTTTTAAATCAAATTTTTCTTTTAATACATTATGAATGAACTCATCTTCATTCATTTCTTGATGATATTTGATGATGTCATCAATATTAAAACATGGGGAAGTATATTTTAATAATTCAGATTCGGTTGATCTAAAGTAACTTCTTAATTCATCATTCTGATTGATGATATCAATAAGTTTTTGACACAAATCTTTTATATTTGTTTGTTTTTCAAGTTTAAATGCGACCCTGAGTTCATTCTCCCTGCTGGTTGAATTAAACCCATCCACGAACCACATGGCTTCTTGGGCGCACGAAACGACATAGCCTTCGGTACTATTCATACTGACGAATTCCTGTAAATCTAATTGTTTTATATATTCAATTGTAATAATTTACCAATGATATTTTTACATGCAGATGTATTTATCAATTTGATATAAAAATTATTACAATGAGGTGTTGGTTATTCTTATACTAGCTCTCGTGAATTTAATTTATTTAATTAATTTAACTATACAAATATCTATTAATCAGTGTATATATATAAATATGTACTCACAAATGAGTATTAATAATATAAACAACTAATATAAATATTTCGTATTCGATTGATAAAAAGTGTACATATTTTCATCATTGGATGAACACCCAATTAATGATGAAAGTAATCATTAAATAAGCAACATTTAAATGCACTCAGGTTCATTTCAATTTGTTTGATAAACTATACGCTTCTATTTAGAAGTCAAGAAATATTTTGTTACATTTAGGCGATTTTAAGTCTAGACGAGCTGTTATCATTTACAAGTTCATCGTTATTTATCGATAAATTATCTAATTTTGTGTTTTAGGTGGTGTTTTAATCTGATTTTTTTGATTTCATTGTTTTTATATGGTTTTTTATGTTGTTACATGTTGGAGGCTTGGAGGCTTGGAGGCTTGGAGGCTTGGAGGCTTGGAGGCTTGGAGGCTTGGAGGCTTGGAGGCTTGGAGGCTTGGAGGCATCATGACTTTAGCGCATCAAAAAAACGGACTGGTGAAGACTAAGGTGGGGTTGAATCTTTGGTTTCAGGTGTTTTCTTACGAATATTGTCGATGATCATATCGAGTGCGCTAAAGAGTACTTCAATGCTGTAGCCGGCGATAAAGGCCAATGCCATTGGCGAAAGCGTCATGGTGCCCATTTCTGGTTTGAGCAGCCAACCGGTGATCATCCCGGCCAGACAACCAAGAGTCAGTCGCA
Organism: Vibrio rubrogenes; assembly: GCF_059641415.1. NCBI lineage: Bacteria > Pseudomonadati > Pseudomonadota > Gammaproteobacteria > Vibrionales > Vibrionaceae > Vibrio > Vibrio rubrogenes. Next base: position 15,936 of record NZ_JCARSY010000028.1, on the reverse strand, counting down.
GGCGATAGCCGATTTCACGACTCGCGGTATAGGTCAGGGTTCTGATTTGTTGTAACAGGCTACGCAGGACAAAAATAAAGGCACCCAACAAACCATACATTAAAGGCAGGATATAGTTTTGTAACATTTGGAGTACGGACTGGGCTGCAATCAAATGGGTGGCAAAGTGGATGGTCCGTTCTTCCTGACCGGGCGGGATCTGCTGATCGGCCGGTGCCAGTTGAAAATCATTGCCGAGCATCCAGACTTGGTTCCAATATTGTAACAACTGATAACTGGCGCGGAGATGATTTTCGTAGAGCTCAGCTTTTTGAGGAGAAGAAGTCGCTGGTTGCTCTTGCGTGACCGGAGTTGATGACAGGGGCAAATGGGTATACTGCAACAGGGTTTGGGTTAGTCCGTAACCGAACAGGTAATAGATCTGGACGCTGAGTAGAATGATCAGAGTAAAGACGGTATAACGGCGATACCAGATAATGGTGCGATTGGCGCGAGGGGACTCGATTTGTCCGTTGACGGCATTGGGGACAACGGCTTTAATACTTTCGACGGTCACCGGCCAGACCTGACTGGCGAGTTTGTCATAGCAACTTAATAAGCGGCCTTCATCTTCTTCCCCCCAATTGCGGCTGTGCAGGTTGCTTTGCGCGTTGATAATGCCTGCTGCGATTTCCGGCTCAACATTCAAGTTCCCCGAACGGGCAACATAATGTAACAGTCGAATGCCGTCGTTGATCAGCGTTTGTGTCTCGAGCAGGGCAGACGTTGGTACTGTTTTATCAGAACTCGATGGCGGTTCTGTAGCCGCGCTCCCGGGGGAGCGACGACTGAATGCGCGAATAACCATATTGATGATCACTCATCTGTGTCTGTAACAATGCTGCTGAATGATGTTTTTTGCATGATTAATACGCAAAAAAAGCTATCTCACATCCAAGATGATCGGACAGCGCGCACATCCCTCCGCGATTGTTCCAGATCGCTTTCGGGCTATTGGCACTATATTCATTGGCAGCACTGGGGGGACGATTGGTATAGACCCGGACCGTCCCCGAGGGTTCAATAATCGCACCCGACGGGAAGGTAAAGCTGTGCGTATTGCTCTCAGAGGTGAGCTGCCACCCGGTGATATCAATACGATGCTCGGAGATGTTAGTTAATTCAACATATTCGTCACCCTCAGTTCTGAATTCATCGCCTTTATAGTGCACGTTAGATATCAGCACATGCATATGAGCCGCTTTCCCGTAAAGCCAGGTTGAGATGACTTCGCCGCTCTGATTGAACAGCGTGGCTGTATCACCATGATTGTTCCAGATCGAGCGGTTTGAATTAAAACTATGTCGGGCACCGGGCCGGGTATAAACCGTGACAGATTCACCGCCTCGGAGCAGGGTGTCCTCGGGGAAAATATAGTCTTGATGAGGGCTTCCGGCATTGATCTGCCACTGACTGATATCGCAAATGACATGGCCCCGGTTGGTGATGGTGATGGACTCATCTCCATCGGGCTCCCCGAGAAAATCCAGCCCGGTGATCTGGAGATAAAACTTCACTTGTAAATCGTTCAGTGCTGCCCAGAAGGCATCCATCTTCATTGCGTCCAAAGGGTAGGTTGACGCAATCTCTTGACTGAGCTGCTGTGTTTTCAAAATGATATCTGATGACACGGGTGTTCTCCTTTGTTGTTCGGTCCGTGATGGCAAGCGGGTCGCTTTTGCCGGAATATGGCGAATCTATCACCGATGGTTTATTCATATCGACTGATATGCGGTGATATCCATATATTCAGAGAGAATATCACTGTGCTGTATTATTTCTTTGATGATGTTCATAAGCCTGTTGTAACTTTTCATCATAGTGGTTTTCAGCATAACCCGGACCGTTGTAGTAACGGGCAAAGGTTGCCCAGTCGAGAGATTGAATAGCACTGAGCAGTTTCGAATTGGACTGAATAAAATGGACAAAGGCCATCAGATGATGGCGTTCTGCCAAAAACATATCCCGGACAAAACTTTCGACATCATCATAACCGGCACTTTGATGGTTGAACCCCATGATCTGATAGCGACCGTAAGACGCGGATTTCAAAGCGGCTTCCCGGTCCAGCGTCAGGGCTTGTTGCAATCGCTCATACTCTTTTTCGCCACCTGTATACAGTGAGCGATTCCATTTTTGAGAAGAAATATTCGGATGGGAGTCATCAAAGCGATGGTCACTGTATTTGGAGAACTGATGTGCTTCAAACAATAGGCAAGGTGCACCGGATGCAAAGAATCCACTGCCGGAGGATTCGACATCCGAGACGGCTTTGATCGCGGCTACCTCACATGAGAGGGTTGCGCTAGCATCCTGATAATCCTGTTCGCTGAGTCCTCTTTGGGGGGCTGATTCCGGTAGCGCCAGATCGGGGATATAAGCCGGAGTCGGCAGGAGTGCCTGTTTGAGTGCTTGTTCACTTTTACCGCCACAGTCGATACGGTTATCGGGGTGGCGATAGCCTAACAGGGTGGTCTGTAACAGCCCGATGGCCTGACAGGTCGGGGATTGATCGTGGGCATCAATAATTTGTCCGTCTTCGGCTAACGGTGTTGAAAGACCGATTTTACCGGCAATTCGATTCAGCGCTTTCTGGATATTCAACACATCTTCCGGGGTATTGTCTGCACCGTTGCCGACTGATGCCGTCAGTTCCAGCTCTTGCATGGTTCGCTCCTTGTATAATATGGATGAATACAAGGTCACAGTAATGGACAACACTGCTGAAATATTGGGGAAAGCGGGGAAGGATTCGGGGGAATCTGTTTAAAAATATCCAGCGGCTTTTTTCAGCTTATCAACCATCACTTTCTGGTTCTGATTATCGGCAAAAGCGATAGTGTTTGAGGCATAAATATGCTCGCTGGTATCGAGCGTCAGTATTCTGGCAAGACCGGTACTTCCCCAAAACGTATTCACCAGCGTGCGATCATCATTGGGCAGATGATTTAATTCAGCAGAACGATAATGGAGGACTTTGGTCGATGCCGGCGGCAACTCCGCGTTATTCTGATAATCCTCCATCAATAAACGCACATCGACATAATTATTGTCACTGATTTGCACCCGCATTAAGGCCACTGGACGGAGTGAAGTACTGACCCGGCCAACATTACCGGCTACAACGTCGAGGGTGAAATAACTATATTGGTGATATTTTTCGGCTTTCAATTTGTTGAGCTGGGCCTCGATACCCCGGATATTATCCCGTAGCTGTTCCAGCCGGTGATTATTTTGTTCGATGACTTCGCTGAGATCATCTCTCACATCGGACAGCAAAAACTTCAGCGCCGGGAGGTTAAACTGGGGCGTCTGTTTACCGGTAAATTTCAATTCGGCATAGTTGCGGGTGATGGTGAGCACTTGTTTTTCGTAGTAGTGGGCTTCTGAGTCGTCCATATAATTGCTAAGTGTCCACTGTTTCATCTCGCCGACCCTAAATTCACTGAGCTGATGTTCGTGATCTTTCGGGTCTAGGTAGGCATTGATGGTCGCAATGTATTGTTCCAGCTTGGCGCGGGTTTCTGCAATATTTTTCAGATCCTGACGGGCTGCATCATACGCATTGATCAAGGTGGATACGGTGAATTCGGGGTAGTCGATTTTATCGCCCTTTTCCCCTTGAGGATTGTATTCATAGCGCAGGTGTTCAGGAATATAAGGTTCAAGCAACTTGAGTTCATCGGTGTCGAGTGTAGTTTTGAGATGATCCGATTCAATGCGTTGAATGCCGGTGATTTCGAGTGTGACATCTGAGGTTTCGACAAAATAAATTTGCCAGACCGGGATCACCGATGCTGATGCTATGCCGGCCAGTCCTAACAGGATCGGCCGACTCTTTGCTTTTAATTTTTCCAGTAATGGTTTCATTGGCATTTTCCCCTCAATCGCTTGATTGATCACATCGTATTAGCGATGTAACAGCTTGGCGAAAATCGTTTTTTTGACGGTGAAATGACTCACGATCACTGAATCGCTCACCACTGAATTTGAGAAGACAGCCATGCATCGATTTGACCTGAAAGTCCCTGCATTAAGCCGATAACTTTTGGGAGCGGTCAACAATACTGAGTCCATGTGAACTAACGGAACTGAGATGCATGATCAACTTAGAAGAGTTTGTCCATTCGATTCATGTGGCGACAGCTTCAGCCGGAGAGGCGCTCATCCAGAAAAATCTCGATTTGCTGGAGCGTTTTTTTGAACCGGCGGATGAAGATGATGAAGACATCACACATATGGCAGATGTCGGTCGTTCCGACGCTAAAGTTGAGGGCAAAACACCGAAACGTACCGGCAAAAATCCACCTCCGTCAGATGACGTACCGAAGCGGTTTATGCATGGTGAATATGGGAGCGACATTCCGATTCTTAAGCCGAAAATGGTGGCGATGCAGTATCCGACGGTGACTCGCAACGGGCCGAGTGTACAGACAGTTAACGTCCCGTTGATCACCCTGATCCCATTATCTCAGGTTGAACTGCAGGAAATGAGTTTCTCTACCGAATTGGAGCTCAGTGTTAATGGTGATGCGCTGCAAGTTTCATTTCCTAAACGGACCCTCAAAGCAAAAGAGATGGCAGAAGAAGGGGCCAATCAGGGCCATGGCGGTAAAGCCAAGTTGGACGTGAAAATTGCAGCAATGGAGACCCCGGACGGGCTGAAATATATCGTCGATGGTTATGAAAGAGCGTTAAGAGCACAGGTCCCGGGTTAATCAGCTATAAATTCATGATTAATCAATTGTTTATTTTATTAATTAACTAACTAAAACAGTGATTTAGCTGTCACTGGCAGTTATCTCTGCGAAAGTCGATGATGCGTTCTCTGTGATGACTGAGGCGCAGGCGTTTACATACAGATAAGGAGTCTTTATGGCAGTCACTTCAGGGCCGGGTTTGGTCTCAATGGCACAACAATTCAGCGGTCTTCCGATGGGAGACTTGATCGGTGGGCCATTGATGGCAGCGGCCGAGGCGAACAATAAAATGGCGATGACGCAGGTGAAGTTCATGCTTGATACCTGCTTCAGTAAACAGGTCGCACAGGGGGGAAGTGGCGGTGGCAGTGACAATCAGTCGCAAAGTTCCGAATATCAACCGGTGATGGTTGATCTTAAACTCAAACGTCCGGTCATTACGACCACCAAAGGGCAGAATGAAGGTGATTCGACCGTCAGTACCGATACGGCGGAATCATCGATTTCGATTCCGTTGCTGACGCTGCTGCCTCTCAATGCACTGGCTGTCGATGATATCAGTATTGAATTCAATATGGAGGTGAAATCCAGCTTCGCGAATGAGCAAAGCCAGCAAGAGAAAGAGAATATGAGTGCTCAGGGCAGTTTTGAAGCGAAGATCGGCTATGGTCCTTTCTCTGCCAGTGTGAGTGGCAGCGTGTCGAAATCTTCTGAAAAGAGCAACAGTAATACGGAAAAATATGAAAAGAGTAATAAGGCGAGTTATGACGTTAAAGTGCATGCCGGTCAGTTGCCGCTACCTGAAGGCGTAGGGGTGATCATTAAGGCTTATACCGACAATATCGCGCCGATTATGGTGACTCAAAACGAAGGTTCGTCGACGTCGTGATTACGCAACTTCACTTGGCCAGTCTGTCTAGTCTATGCCCTGGGGCTGGCCCTTTTTTCCGCGTCATAATTTCTTTTTCTTTTTTATGTACAGAGGTGACAGTATGAATACGCAATTGCCTTGTCCGACTTGTCTTGAAAACGGTAAGAAGAGCATCATCTACATTGAGCCTGAACTGCTGTTATCCGGTGCGCATTTTTCGTGTCCGGTTTGCCATAGCTCGGTGGCGCTGTCGATCAGTAGTTATCCTGTTTATCGTCAGGGGTTAGATAAGTATCGTCAGTATCAAATGGTGACCAATGGGCTGAAAGCTGAAGGCGAGCGGCCGAAACTCAATCGTGGCTAACCGTAATGAAGGTGCGAATGATGAAGAGAAAGTCTGTGAAGGCGGAGTCCCGCTCTCCCGGTGCACTGGCTGAATGGCTGATGCGAGATATTCTCCGGGCCAAAGCACGTACGGAAGAAGAAAAATTTTCACCACTTCAGGATTATTTTTCCGTTGATGATGAGGCGATGATGACGGCTAAGCCTGTCGGAATCAAAATGCCCTGTATCACTGATGAAGGGATCTGTTATCAGATTCAATGGATACCGTTATACATGTTGTGTCCGTGTTGTTTTTTCAAAGTTGAGAGCGTGTCGCTTGAGTTGAACGCCTACCTTGAACAGAGCGATCGGCAGGATACCACAGAGGTTGTGCCGCAGGTGACGCTCTCTAAGAAATCCGGCTGGTGGTCTAACAATACACCGGTCAAAATATCACTACAGTTTTCGGAATCATCGGGGCACAGTATCTCTATCGAGAGTGATGACATCCTGCCCGCAGTGCCATCCCCAGAGACAGACTGACTCTGGGGAGCATTGTATTTTATACCGCGTGATATGCCAGATAAGCTTTGGTCGGAGCACTGCCCATATAGCGGGTTAAGGTTTTTTCTGAAACCTGACGGAGATCAACCACAATCAGACCGTCCAGCGAATCATTAAAATCCGGATCAACATTGAAGCAGGCAAATTTGCCGTTCAGTCCTAAATATTGACGCAATAGCACCGGTACACCTTTCCCTTCATCAATTCGGGCAATGACTTTGGACAGAAGTTGTAAGTCCGCCAGTGCACTGAGCAGATGAATACTCCAGTCATGGTATTTGTGTATCGGCAGTGGGTTGGTAGGTTTGACTAATTGAGCCTGTTCAGGATCGTAGTAATTTAAAGTCATGGTTTGTGCCAGTAATTGGCGGGCGTCATCACTATATTCATTACTGATACTGACCGGACCAAACAGGTGCGTATACTGTGGATGTCGGGTCACGAACGTGGCGATCCCTTTCCAGAGGAGTAGCAGCGATGACATACTTTTCTGATAAGATTGTGCGACAACGGAGCGTCCCATCTCTATTGATTTACCCATTTGTTGAATAAACTGAGGATCGTAGTTGAACAGGGTGCTGGAATATAGCCCGGCCAGACCATGCTCCGCCATCAGTTGATCAACCAGACCCAAGCGATAGGCACCAACCAGCTCATCGGCTTCCCGATCCCAGATAAACAAGTGGAAGTAATGACGATCAAACTTATCAATATCCAGTGCCAGCCCCGTACCTTCACCAACCTGACGGAAGTTGATCTCCCGGACGCGACCAATTTCGTGCATGATGCATGGAATGGATGCTGCTTTGGCACAGTACACATCAAATTCATTATATTGCAATATGTGCTCTTCAGCGGATAACCGAGCCAGATCACTTTTCAGATCATCAAGTGGTAAGCGGGGGGCGACAGGAGGGAGGGTGAGATCACCATCTTGCTTATTGCGTTGTTTTTGGGTCGCCGGATTGAGCAGATAGGTATTAAAGCGCAGATAATGGACTAACTGTTCATCATTCAGTGGTGTGATTTCTTTATACTGAATTGGCTGACCGATGGCGATCTCGATGGCGTGGGATTTTTTATTGAGGAGTTCCCGCCCGAGCATCAGCGTTCTCAATAGTGGATGAATTTTACCTGCCATATAGAAACGCTTGGAGTTTTGCCCGTTAATAAAGATGGGCACTGACGTTGCGTGGTGTTTTTTAATTAAGCGGCTGACAGACGTGCTCCACGCTTTATCCTGTAGCCGTTGTTGTTTGATATCGACCAGGTGAGACACTTCTCCTGCCGGGAAAATCAGCAGTAAGCCGCCTTGTTCCAGATGACGATGTGCTGTACGCATCGCCTTCAGGTTTGCCTGCTGTGTCTGACTGGTGTTGAAGACATCGACCCCGATAAACAGCGAATCTAACTCGGGAACCGTTTTCAGATAGTGATTGGCGAGAATCTGTACATCAGAACGAATTTGTAACAGCATTTCAGCTAAAATGACGCCCTCAACACATCCGAGCGGATGGTTAGCGACCACAACGGTAGGGCCGGAAGCTGGAATATGATTGAAGTCCCCTTTAATCACCCGATAATCGATACCTAGAATTTCCAGAGTGAATCTTAAAAAGGTTTGAGTATCACAGTTTGCCGGACGCTGCGCATAAAACTTATCTAATTTGGTTAAGCCTGTTGCCCATTCCGCAATGTGTTCTCCGACACCGAATGGTGTCTTTTTGGGTAGCTTAAAAGGACTGTTCGCTAGCATATCAACCTCGAATCATGACGATAATCTCCATGCTAGGGAGGATTTGTTGCAGATGCGCTTCAGTTTTATGAGGCTTTCATGTCATGCCGGTGACGTTCTGATGACCTTGTTGTTGCAAGATGATGAAGACAGTTTGATTTATTGCAAAGAAGAGATGATTTGATGCTTGCGGGCTGGCTCAGCCGGGGTGGGGCCCCGTTTATTTTACAGGGCGTGACTTTCGTCGGAATTGATAGTGTGATGTGCCCGATTGATACCAGACATATGGCATGGAAAAATTACCGGGTTGATTGACACGGCAGGCCATTGCACGGTCTGCCGTGTGATGCTACTGCTAAAATCGATCATACACATCGATTGTACCTTTGTGTTTTGCTCAGGCTTTTCTATATTTAGGGATGATCTATATATTCAGTGAATGTTGTGATAAGTGGTGTTTGACCAATTTCGTCTCTAAAATTACATACCACCTTAGTTTTATATGTGTTATTTACCTTAAATTATTTGATATTTATTGTTTGAATAACAACAAGGTGTTGTATTCTGTTCTTGAAATGATTCAGATGAAGGTGTGATGGTCATTTTGTCGGAAGATAGCATCGGTATATTTTAAGGAAATAGACATTGTATAAAGTAAAAGTTCTGCTGGGTCCGTTATATCCGATTGTTAGCGCCGCGGTTGTTTTTATTGTTCTTTTTACGCTTTCCCGTTTGGGGCTGTCGTTGTGGCAGATTGAACGCGTCAATGATGCCCAAGGATGGGGAAATATTTTCTTTGGAGGCTTACGGGTTGATGTGTCATCGATCTGTTACTTGTTGATCTTACCTGCACTTCTTTCTGCTCTGTTTTCAGGGGATCATCTGATTGGACGCTGCTGGCATGTGATTCTCCGCATCTGGCTGACTGCCGGATTATGGTTGGTTGTGTATATGGAGGCGGCAACCGTTCCGTTCATCCAAGAATATGATCTTCGTCCGAATCGATTATTTGTAGAGTACCTGATCTATCCGAAAGAGGTGTTTGGGATGCTTTGGAGCGGCTATAAACTGGAGCTGCTGATTGGTCTGATTACGTCGGTGCTGACGATTTTTATCGGTTGGCGCTGGTCGAAAAAATTGGTTGCGGGTCTTTCTTTCCCGCGTTGGTATTGGCGTCCGGTGATTGCCGTTGGCGTGGTTGCGTTGGGAGTAATGGGGGCTCGGTCGAGCTTTGAGCATCGTCCGATGAATCCGGCGATGGTGGCTTTTTCCAGTGATCCTCTGATGAATGATTTTGCCTTAAACTCGTCTTACTCGGTGATCTTTGCTGCCAAACAGATGGGCGCTGAAGCGAGTGCATTTCAGTTTTATCCGCAAATGGCCAAAGACAAAATTATCGCAGAAGTGAAAGCTTCGATGAATGTTGATCCGCAAGATTTTGTGCCGGGTGACAGACCGACATTAGCCCGCCATCAGGCGCAGTATCAGGGCAAGCCAAAGAATATTGTAATTTTGCTATTAGAGAGTCACGGTGCGCAATTTGTCAGCCGTCTCGGGGGAATTAATGCTTCTCCTAATATTGATCACTTAATCGATGAGGGCTGGGCTTTTACCCGTATGTACGCCACGGGAACCCGCTCTGTCCGTGGGATCGAAGCTGTGACGACCGGGTTTACACCGACACCGGCACGTGCGGTCGTGAAATTAGGTAAGAGTCAGACCAACTTTTTTACCATTGCTGATCTACTGAAAAAACGGGGTTATCATACGCAATTCATTTACGGCGGAGAGAGTCATTTTGACAATATGAAGAGTTTTTTCCTCGGCAATGGCTTTGTTGATATGCAGGATTTTCCAACCTTTCAGTCCCCAGAATTCGTCGGATCATGGGGAGCTTCGGATAGTGATTTGTACAAAAAAGCGGATGAGCAGTTCACCCAACTGGATGCGCAGCATAAACCTTTCTTTAGTTTAGTTTTCTCCTCATCCAATCATACCCCTTATGAGTTTCCGGATAGCCCGTTCGAACTGTATAACCAACCGAAGAATACGGTAGAAAATGCAGTCAAGTATGCCGATTATGCCTTGGGTCAATTTGTAAAGAAGGCAAAGCAGTCTGCGTACTGGAATAACACAATTTTTGTGGCAGTTGCTGACCATGATGCCCGCACCAGCGGCAACTTACCGGTGCCCGTCGGTCACTTTAAAGTTCCGGCGATCATCTTTGGTGGTGGTATTGAACACCGACTGGATGATCGTTTAGTGAGTCAGATCGATCTGCCGCCGACGCTATTATCTCTGGCCGGGATCAACAGCATCAACCCGATGGTCGGCAATGATATGACCAAAACGGTGCCTGTTGATAAACAGCGGGCGTTGATGCAACGGGATAAGAACTTTGGCTGGATGACAGCCGATAATCAAGTAGTGGTGATTCGTCCTGAGCAGGGGATTACAACTTACCGGTATGATCCGAAACACAATACGTTAACCGATCATCCGGTAGCTGAGTCTGTAGTAGAAAGGGCTCACGCCTATGCGATGTGGGGGAGTCTAGCTTTTCAAGACAACTATTATCAGGCGCAAGATGTTTATCACTAGTCTCAGCGATGGCTGATTGTTTCAGGAGACTGTTCAGGCAGCTCCGTTTCACAACGCTGTAAATAATGTATTGATAGGTCGCCATGATAATAGACGGTTTTTTCTATCATCATGGCGGTGATCATGCATATTGTCTCAATAGATCGTCTAGTTTGACCTACACTTGAGAAATGTAGATTTAATTGGATATATCGATGACAGATCAAAATATCGGACAAATACTCCAGTCTTTCAATAACATAGAATCTCGAATCCAAGAGCAGAATAGCATGCTCCGAGAGCTGACTACCAAGGTGAAGTCACTGGAAGCCCAGAATAAACAATTGGTTCAAATGATCCATCAATTACAGTCATCATCGTCCCCGCCTGAGCAACATGGTCAGAATAAAGCTGAATTTCAGGAGACTGTCACGCGTAGTTTGCGTTCGATTGAAGATAAATCGAAGAAAGCAATTGAACTGATTAAAGCCAACGGTGGTAAAAAACGTGCTTGGCCGTAAGTGACACGATGACCAAACTCATTGATGAAGAGGGGGGAGTTATATCCAATCATATATCGGCTGAGTCTTCCATTCATATGAACTTGTAATTATACGGTTGGTTGAAAAATAATCTATTCTATTTATTGATATAACAAATATAAATAAAGGATTATTTTATGAAAACATATATGGCAGTTGGCATCACCGCGTTGGCTTTAACCGCCTGTTCGATGACGTCTGTAAATCCGCAAGAAGAATATAACAATACACTCCTCATGACCTTTGACGCGACTAAACCCGCAACGAAGGTTTTTTATAACGGTATTCAGTGTGTCGATAAAGATTCAAATGCTAAAGAAACGAGGCTTTGTCGCGCATATGCCTGGGCTGAGCAATTAGAATTTAAATACGCCAAAGCGGCTAATACCCAATACAAATATAATACAGCTTATGATGCAGCTTTGTTGGCTGGGGCTTTAGCGTCAGGAGTGATATTACTCGGAAATGCCCATATCGATGCCATCAAATCTGCGGGAGTTTTCATCGTTGGGGTTACGGGGATGAAGAGTTACCATCAACCTATATCGAGAACCGAGTTATATTTGTCAGCTGAGAAAAAGATGGCATGTATTACCCAAACCAGTCATTTGATCTTACAGGATGAAAATTCTGAACAGCAAGTGAAAACACTTGGTGATGATATGATCAATAGCCTGAATACACTGGATTCTTCGGAATTAAGTCGTGATATCAAGATAATTGAAGAAGGCATCAACAAAGCTGAAACTGACAAAGAAATGATCACAGAAGGGAAGGCTGCCTTGGCGGCTTATCAAACATTACTGACTAACCGAGCCGGGTTGTTTCAAGAGGCGCATGAATCGCAATATCTGCTCTCTTCGATGCCTGATGCAGTGATTGCTGCAACAAAAGATGCCAATCTCGCGGTAAAAAATCAACTGTTATCCAATCGTCCGGATATCAATACCATCATTGCTAACCTGAATACGCAAATGACCAATATCCGTAAATCAGCATCACAAGAGGGAATGTATGATGCTATTTTCCAATCGGTAGATAGTGTCGATAGTACAGCGGCAGGAGAAGAGAAAGGTCGTTCAACGCCCACACTCAATCAATCGATATCTGCTGTCAATCAACTGCTCGGTCATATCAAATTTACGCGAGAGAAATTAAACGCAACGAAAGCTCGGTATGTTCGTGCCCAAGAAGCATTGAAGTTGTGTCCGGCTGTAACTTTCTGAAAACAGAGGTGTCGCCCTGAAACACGGAAGAGCCTTTTAATCGAGGCTCTTTTGTGTTTCACAGTTAGTCTCGCAGCATCACATCGAGCTGGTCTACCAACTCGGCCCAATCGGCATCTTCCTCAATCGCCTGTTTTAAAAAAGTAGATTGGGAAGCGATCCAAAAGCTAGCTTCGTGGATGGATGTCGAATCTTGTGTATGTCGATGGTTTTTCACGAAATATTTAATTTCTTCCGGTGAACTCCCTAGACCAAGCTGTTCGAATAGATCCGTTACGTCATGTTGAGATATTTCCATGGTCTGCCTCCTTCACTATGTTCGCTTATCTGAAGTATATACGCTGCCCCGAAAAGTGAGAGGTTCTGCTCAAAATAAAATATTATAATTATTTCAATACTCTATAAAAATAATAAATATGTTGTGTTTGCTATATAAATTGAATCTTAAAAATAAAACACCATTTCATTTTTGTTGTTTTTTTATTCGTTTCTTATACACTTCTTACTTTGACAAACAATCAGTTTGATATGTCAACCTGCATCCGTCATGACGGTTTCTGTCGTTGTGACTGATGGATATACCGAAAGCTTGACATCTATCTTGAAAAAACCGATATGAACAGAGAAGGAACCATAACTGTGAAAGTTGATAATGTTAAAAATAGGTATGTTTTACTTGCCGGAATGATGGGTACGATGATGCTCAGCGGGCAAATTTATGCGGCAGATTATTGTACTGATGAGCCTGTAGATGGTGTTGTGTATAAGATTGTTAGTTCTGGTGCTGACATGTTAGTCGCTGCGGAATCAACAGCCCAAAAAGCCAATGTCGCAGCCCAAAAAAATACGGGAAGTGACTCTCAACGATTTATATTGAATCAGCAAAGTAATGGCTATTGGTCGATCAAGGCTTCCAATACATTGTATGCTGCAACTGTTGAAGGTGGGTCAATATATAACGGTGCTACAATTCAACAAAATCCCTACAGCGGTTCGCTAAGTCAAAACTGGCAATTGGTTCAGGTTACGTCCGGGACTTATCAAGGGACTTATAAGATCATCAATGCGAATTCAAACTTGTTGCTGACCGTTGCCGGAGCAACGGAGGGTGCTGATATTTATCAAAACCAAGATGCCGGTGTTAGCTCTCAACGTTGGTGGCTTGAGCCAGTGACAAGAACTTGTGGTTCTTCAGGTTCGGATTCTGGCAGCGCTGCGACTGCGGATATTTCAAGTTCTTCGGCTGCTCCTACGGCGGCTGCTGCCCAAAGTGCAGGAGCTAACCGTGAACCTTTAACGAATGGCTATCCTTCGTTTATCAAAAATGTTGACTCTGATGCCACCGTCGTTTCCACACTGGCTGGTTTACTTGCTGCTATCGACGATGCAAGAGCCGGGGATGTTATCTATATGCGGGGCGGGACATACTATCCTTCAGAGACGATTAAGATTGAACACAGTGGTACTGCGTCAAAAGCGATTGTACTCAGTGCTTATCCGGGTGATGAGCGTCCTGTTTTTGACTTTTCTGCGATGTCAGAAAAAAGCAGCAACCGTGGTTTCCAGATGAGCGCAGACTATTGGCACCTATATGGTTTCGATATCAAAAAAGCGGGTGACAATGGTATGTACCTGACCGGGTCACACAATACCATTGAGTTTATCAAGTTTTATGAGAACTCGGATACAGGTCTGCAAATCAGTAGTGGGGGCGCTTACAACTTCATCAAAAATTCTGACTCTTACTACAATGCGGATTCAACGCTTGAGAATGCAGATGGGTTTGCTGCCAAGCTAACGGTGGGAACCGGAAACTACTTCTACGGTTGTCGTGCGTGGAACAACCTGGATGATGGTTTTGATGGTTACCTGCGTGATAACGGCAGCTCCGTGACTACAACCTTGGAATACACTTGGATGATTCGAAATGGTTATCAGAAAAATGGTGTAAAAGGGGCTGGTGATGGTAACGGTTTTAAAACCGGCGGTAGTGATGGTAAAGATTTAGCTCATAACGGTCTTTATATTAATACTATATCTGCTGGTAATACCGCGGATGGTTACGATCAAAACAGTAATCGAGGCACTGTCACGATCTACAATGCAATTGCTTATAACAATGATCGTAACTTTGGTTTAGGTGATGGCAGTTCACGTCAGCTGAAGAATCTGACCATCAAAAACAGTATCTCTTTGGATAGCGGTAACAGTGATAAGTTTGGTGCGAGTTCAACTAATATAACCAATAATAGCTGGCAGGATGGTATTTCGTTTTCATCGTCCGACTTCTCAAGTATTAACATCGATGACTTACTGGCTGAGCGTCAAAGTGATGGTAGTTTACCTGTAGTGCAGTTCTTCCATCTAAAACCGAGAAGTGAACTCATTGATGCCGGAACAGATGTCGGCCTCAATTACAATGGCAATGCGCCTGATTTAGGCTCGTTTGAATCAAAATAAGCCAAGGATCGGTAGGTATGTAAAGGCCGAAATTTCCGGCCTTTTTTCATATCTGAAAGATAGTTTGGGACGTGTGTTTATAGCTGGGGATATCAATGATTTTGCGATAAATATGCTATAAGAAATCAAATATCAAGGACTTAGATGAAAAATATCTAAGTCCTTGAATGTGGTGGGCCTTCCCGCCAGCTCCACCAATCGATTGGAAATGGCGATAAGTTACTGACTTATCGCCATTTTTGTATCTGGACATTCAATTCCTTGGCTGTTTGTACTAAAAGACGGTACTAAACATGCGCTACTTATCACTTTCAAAATCTGGAATTTGGCAGTTCCGTTATCAAATACCTAGCCATCAAAGAAGTCTTTTCGAGGGCCGACGAGAAATTAAACGCTCTCTACGAACCACTTGCAAATCATCAGCTCGGATTTCCGCATTACAGCTTGAACTGGAGATCAGGAAACGTATTGACCAAACAGATGTTCGAATAGATCCGTCATGTCGTGTTGAGATATTCCCATAGTCTGCCTCCTTCACTGCGTTCACTTACCTGAAGTATATACGTTGTTCAGGATAGTGTCGGAGGTCAACTATATCGATTTAGAGATTAAATCAGCTTTTAGTAAGCCACCTTTTGTTAGGAGTTTTGCTGTAAAATTAGGTTTTTTTCTTTGTTTGAATGCGGTGTAAATTTTCTGTAGCCCTTCAGCTTCCAGTAGAGATATATTAATTTCAGTATCCATATCAGCAGCATCAATAAAATCGTCTGAAAAGGATGGTGCTATAATGAGTACTTGTGCAACGCGATGGTTGTTTTCTTCACAACGCTTAACATAAGATTTAACCTGTCTTGATGTTGAGGAATATTTTGCATATTGTCCATTTTTAAAAGAC